>DASTNV010000245.1:0-5070 GCA_035762725.1 Lapillicoccus sp.
GTCGGTCACCGTCATGGACGGCCCGTTCGCCACGCTGCCGGCGTCGATCAGCGAGATCCACGCCGACTCGCAGAAGCTCAAGGTCCTGGTGTCGATCTTCGGTCGTGAGACGCCGGTCGAGCTCTCGTTCAACCAGGTGCAGAAGATCTAGGGCGTACGCCGCGAAGTCGCTCGCACGCCACAACCAACGAAGGACCCGACATGCCCCCCAAGAAGAAGCTCGCAGCGGTCATCAAGCTGCAGATCCAGGCCGGCGCGGCCACCCCGGCGCCGCCGGTCGGCCCCGCCCTGGGCCAGCACGGCGTCAACATCATGGAGTTCTGCAAGGCGTACAACGCGGCCACCGAGTCGCAGCGCGGGCAGATCGTCCCGGTGGAGATCTCGGTCTTCGAGGACCGCTCGTTCACCTTCATCACCAAGACGCCCCCGGCCGCCCGGCTGATCCTGGCCGCGGCCGGTGTCGAGAAGGGCTCCGGCGAGCCACACAAGACCAAGGTCGCCCGCCTCACCCGCGACCAGGTCCGCGCGATCGCCGAGACCAAGATGCCCGACCTCAACGCCAACGACCTCGACGCCGCCGAGAAGATCATCGCCGGCACCGCCCGCCAGATGGGCATCACCGTCGAGGGCCACGGCTGATCCAGCACGACCAGCACGACCAGCACGACGTGGGAGGGCCGAGCGCGGCCCGTCGTACCACGACCTCCCCAGCCGGAGAGCACGTCCGGCGATCACGAAGGAGCACGAAGTGAAGCGCAGCAAGGCCTACCGCGCCGCCGCCGAGAAGATCGACGCCGACGCCCTCTACTCCCCGCTGCAGGCGGTCCGCCTCGCGAAGGAGACGACCGGCACCAGGTACGACCCCACCGTCGAGGTGGCCATGCGCCTGGGCGTCGACCCGCGCAAGGCGGACCAGATGGTCCGCGGCACCGTCAACCTGCCGCACGGCACCGGCAAGACCGCCCGGGTCCTGGTCTTCGCCACCGGTGAGCGCGCCGAGCAGGCCAAGGCCGCGGGCGCCGACATCGTCGGCGACGACGCCCTGATCGACGAGGTCAACAAGGGCCGTCTCGACTTCGACGCCGTGGTCGCGACCCCCGACCTGATGGGCAAGGTCGGCCGGCTGGGCCGGGTCCTCGGCCCGCGCGGGCTGATGCCGAACCCGAAGACCGGCACCGTCACCCCCGACGTCGCCAAGGCGGTGTCCGACATCAAGGGCGGCAAGATCGAGTTCCGGGTCGACCGCAACGCCAACCTGCACTTCATCATCGGCAAGGCGTCCTTCGGCGAGACCCAGCTGGTCGAGAACTACGCGGCCGCGCTCGAGGAGGTCCTGCGGCTCAAGCCGTCGGCCGCCAAGGGCCGCTACATCCGCAAGGCCACCATGTCCACCACGATGGGCCCGGGCATCCCCCTCGACCCCAACCGCACGCGTTCCCTGCTCGAGGACGCCGACGCCGCATCCGCGTAGGCATGTCGCGACGCACCGCCTCGACAGCCCTCGCCGCCCTCCTCGCCCTGCTGGGCTCGACCCTGCTCGCGGGGTGCGGAGCTCTGCCCGGCTCCTCCGGTGACAAGGGGCAGCCGCGCCCGACCCCGGTGACCACACCGGGGCCGGCGCTCTACTCCGACGTGGCCGCGCGGATGGCCGACGAGGGGACCGCCACCTTCGTGTTCTCCGGGGTCGGTGGCGGCGAGACGCTGTCCGGCCAGGGGGCCATGCGCTTCTCCGACGGCTCCTTCGACGCCGACGTTACCCTGACCATGTCCGAGAACGGCCGGGTCCGGGCGGTCCTGCTGCCCTCGGCGTCCTACCTGGCGCTCCCCGCCGCCAAGGGGCTGCCCCGGGCGAAGCCGTGGATGAAGGTCGCGCCGCGCCCGCGCACCCGGCTCGGCCGCACGCTGACGCCGGTCGTCGACCAGCTCCGCAGCTCGTTCGACCCCGAGGGCAGCCTCGGGCTGCTCCGGGCGGCCCGCCGGGTCGAGGAGGTGGGCCCGGCGACCGTGGAGGACGTGGCGACGACGCAGTACCACGCGGTCCTCGACCTGCGCCGGGCCACCGCCCAGGTCGAGGGCGGGACGAAGGACCAGTTCCAGTCGATGCTCGACGCGGGCGTGACCGCGCTGGAGTACGAGGTGTGGGTCGACATGAGCGGGCTACCCCGCCGGTTCAGCGCCGACATCCCCACGACCTCGGGGCTCTACTCGGTCACCGGCATCTACCGCGACTGGGGCCGCAAGGTCTCGATCGCCGCGCCGAAGGCCAAGCAGGTCTTCGACGCCGACAAGCTCAAGGGCTGAGCCACCGCCGGCCCGCCCAGATTTGGCCGGTCGTCGTTCGCCCCGTAGGCTGACCGCTGCTCCACCACCTCAGACCGCCGGTCGCCGCATCGCCCGGGTCCTCCCGGACGGCGCGGTCGAAGGTCCCGCGACAGCGGGCGGCCCGCGCAGGTGCACGGTACGACGACCGGCCCGCACGACGGCCGGGACCGACGCCCCGATGCGCTCTGCGCCGGGGCGTCTCGCACGTCCGGGCCCCTTCCGGCAGACCACTGGAAGGAGGCCGGCCACCCATGGCGAGGCCTGACAAGGCGGCCGCAGTCGCCGAGCTGACGGAGGAGTTCCGCAGCTCGTCCGCGGCCGTCCTCACCGAGTACCGCGGGCTGACCGTGGCCCAGCTCAAGGAGCTGCGCCGGTCCCTCGGTGCCGACACCTCGTACGCCGTGGTGAAGAACACGCTGACCAAGATCGCGGCCCGTGAGGCCGGGGTCGCCGTCTTCGACGACCTGCTGCAGGGTCCGTCGGCCATCGCCTTCGTCAAGGGCGACCCGGTCGAGGCGGCGAAGGGTCTGCGCGACTTCTCCAAGGCGCACCCCATGCTCGTCATCAAGGGGGGCGTGCTCGACGGCAAGTCCCTCAGCCCGGACGAGATCAAGAAGCTCGCCGACCTCGAGTCGCGCGAGGTGCTCCTGGCCAAGCTGGCCGGGGCGATGCAGGCGTCGCTGCAGAACGCCGTCTCGCTGTTCGCTGCGCCGCTGGCGCAGACCGCACGCGTCATCGAGGCGCTGCGGCAGAAGGCCGAGCAGGACCCGAGTGTCCTCGCTGGGGGTGCCGGTGCAGCTGCGCCGGCCACCGCCGAGCCCGAGGAGGAGGCGCCGCAGCCCGCTGCGGAGGCCGCTTCCGAGGAGGCCGCACCACAGGGCTGATCGGCCCACCCCGCATCCCAGCGCCTCGGCCCCGGGGCCTGACCGAACAAGGAAGGACCGCCACCATGGCGAAGCTCAGCACCGACGAGCTGCTCGAGTCGTTCAAGGAGATGACCTTGATCGAGCTCTCGGAGTTCGTGAAGCAGTTCGAGGACACCTTCGGCGTCACCGCGGCCGCTCCGGTCGCCGTCGCCGCCGCCCCGGCCGCCGGTGGCGGCGCCGCGGGTGACAGCGCCGACGCCGGCGGCGAGCAGGACGAGTTCGACGTCATCCTCGAGGCCGCGGGCGACAAGAAGATCCAGGTCATCAAGGAGGTGCGCGCGCTCACCAGCCTGGGCCTCAAGGAGGCCAAGGACCTGGTGGACGGCACGCCGAAGCCGGTCCTGGAGAAGGTCAACAAGGAGTCCGCGGACAAGGCCAAGGCTGCCCTCGAGGGCGCCGGCGCCACCGTCACGGTGAAGTAAGGACCCGCTCCTCGAGCGGTTCCACGCACCACCCAGCACCACCCCGCACGCACGGAGGCGGTCACCCGGAAGGCCGGGTGACCGCCTCTTGTGCGTTTGGACCCGCCCGCCGCGGCGCACAAGTACCTCACCCTGCCAGGACCATCTCAGGGCGCGACGGCGTCGCGTCTGCTACCGGCGCGTAACTCGGTGGACTCGCGCTCGTTGGACAGGCCGTCGGTGTCGGAAGTCTGTCCGCCGAGCGGTGAGGTGTGTGTCCGAGTGGGCGTCGAAATCGGGGTCGAGGGGCTGACCAAGTCCTTCGGCAGCCAGGTGATCTGGCAGGACGTGTCGCTCACGCTTCCCGCGGGCGAGATCTCGGTGATGCTCGGCCCGTCCGGGACCGGCAAGTCGGTCTTCCTCAAGACCCTGGTCGGGCTGCTCAAGCCCGAGCGCGGATCGATCATCATCCAGGGCCGCGACCTCACGACCCTGCGAGAGCACGACCTGTACGAGGTCCGGAAGCTCTTCGGAGTCCTCTTCCAGGACGGCGCGCTCTTCGGCTCGATGAGCCTTTACGACAACATCGCGTTCCCGCTGCGGGAGCACACCCGCAAGAGCGAGTCGGACGTCAAGGCGATCGTCCTCGAGAAGATGGACATGGTCGGCCTCATCGGCTCGGAGTCCAAGCTGCCCGGCGAGATCTCCGGCGGCATGCGCAAGCGGGCCGGCCTGGCCCGGGCGCTGGTGCTGGACCCGGAGATCATCCTCTTCGACGAGCCGGACTCCGGGCTCGACCCGGTCCGCACGGCGTACCTGAACCAGCTCATCGTCGACCTCAACGCGGCGATCAAGGCGACGTTCCTCATCGTCACCCACGACATCAACACCGCCCGCACGGTGCCGGACAACATCGGCCTGCTCTACCACAAGCACCTGGCGATGTTCGGTCCCCGCGAGATGCTGCTCTCCAGCGAGGAGCCGGTCGTCCGGCAGTTCCTCAACGCCCAGCGGCAGGGTCCGATCGGCATGGCCGAGGAGAAGGACGCCGACGAGCTGGCGCAGGAGCAGGCGGAGGGCCACGAGCTGCCCCCGCTCCCGCCGATCCCGTTGCAGATCACGCCGAGCGACGGCAGCGTCCGCAGCACCGCCCGCGAGCCCGGCGAGTGGTGCCGGGCCAACGGAGTGACGCCGCCACCCGGGTCGTTCGAGGGCCACCACGCCGCGGCCCCCGAGGCGAAGCGTGACGCGACGCCCGAGGCGCGCCCCGACGCCGACCCCGTCCTGGAGCGAACGCCATGAGCAACCCGGCGGTCGGCGCGCTGCGGCAGAGCGGGAACCTGTTCGCGCTCGGCCTCGACGTCATGCGCACGCTGCCGAAGCGCCCGTTCCAGGCCAAGGAGTTCATCCAGCAGTCCTGG
>DASTNV010000246.1:0-12418 GCA_035762725.1 Lapillicoccus sp.
GCGGTCTTCGACCCCGAGTCGCCCTTCTCGACGTAGACGGCGATGGCGAGGTCGCCCTTCACCGCGACCATCCAGGCGTGGGTGAGGGGCGGGTTCGCCGTGCCGAACTCGGCCGTGCCCGTCTTGGCGGCCGTCACGCCGTCCGACGCGAGCAGCGCGCCGCTGCCCTCGGACACGACGGCGCCGAGCATGGACTGGAGGGCCTGCGCCTCGGCGGGCTGCAGCGGCTTGTCCGGCGTCGGGAACGACGCGACGGCGGGGTTGTCGTCGACCAGCCGTGGCCGCACGACCTTGCCGGCCACCGCCGAGGCGATCACCGTGGCCATGTCCATCGGCGCGACGAGGACCTTGCTCTGGCCGATCATCGAGGCCGCGTGCTCGGTGGTCGTCGCGGTCGTGGGGATCGAGCCGAGGTATGCGGGGAAGCCCAGGTCGAGGTCGACGCCGACGCCCAGCGCCGCACCCGCCGACGCGAGGTCGGCCTGGGAGACCTTGTTCTGGTTGGAGATGAAGGCGGTGTTGCAGGAGTTCGCGAAGGCGGTCCGCAGCGGAATCGTCCCGAGCTTGTCGGCGGGGTAGTCGCTGTAGTTCTTGAACGACCGGCCACCGACGTTGACCGTCGGGGTGCAGGCGACCGGGGAGTCCGGAGTCAGGCCCGCGCGCAGCAGGGCCAGCGCCGAGACGATTTTGAACGTCGACCCGGGCTCCGCCTGCCCGGTCGTACCGATCGCCTGGCCCTTGCTGCCGGGACCGTTCGCGGCGGCGAGGATCTCGCCGGTCGACGGCCGGATGGCCACCAGCGACGTCGCGACGTCGGCGGGGGTGCCCTGGAGCACGGCCTCGGCGACCGTCTGCGCGGTGAGGTCGAGGGTCACCACGAGCGGCTTGCCGTCGACGGCGGGCGATGTGAAGAGGTCGCGGCTGGTCTCCTTGCCAGCCGCGTCCGTGCCGACGGCCTGGATGGTCCGGCCAGGGGTGCCGCGCAGCCGGGCGTCGTAGCGCTGCTCCAGCCCCGACAGCCCGACCGAGTCGCCGGGCTTGAGGGCACCGTTGGACTTCTGGACCAGCTCAGCGGTGGCCTCCCCGACGGTCCCGAGGATCGACCGGGCGAAGTTCGGCGACGGGCCGATCACCGACTTCCCGGGAATGCTCACCGCCCCGGGAATCGCGGCGACCGCGCCGGCCTGGCTGGTCAGCAGCGGATCGTCGGAGCGGACCGTCAGGAGTGGAACGAACGCCTTGGCACCGGCTGTCGTCACGGCCTTGGCGTAGGCGGCGGGGTCGGCGCCGGCGAGCTGGGCGAGGGCCGTCGCCGCGGCCGCCTGCTGGGCGGCCGCGACCTTGGTCTTGTCGATGCCCACCTGGGCGGTGTCGCGCTGCGTCATCAGCAGCGTCGAACCCGCACCGACGATGTCGCCACGCTTGGCCGCCACCGTGGTGAGGGTGAGCTTCTCCGCGGCGGTCAGCTGAGGCGCGAAGATCGCCGGGTTCCACGCGACGTGCCAGGTCTTGTCCTCGGCCCGGTTGAGCGTGGCCGTCGTCGTGTAGCTCCACACCACGTCCGAACCACCGGTCGTGCTCGTGGTCGCGGTCGCCGTGGCGCTGGGAGTGGCGCTCGAGGTGGCGCTACTCGTCGATGTCGCGCTGCCCGTCGCGGTCGCGCTGGCCGTCGCCCCACCGGTCGGCGCGGCCGACGGCAGGGTCCAACTGAACGCGAGGGTCGCCGTCGCCTTGTTGTCGTTCGACTTCGGGTCCGACAGCTGGCTGACGACGACCGACCGCTTGACGTCCTTGAGGTCGCCGATCGCCGTGGCGAGGAACGCCGCGACGTTGGCCGAGGTGGCGCCGTCGAACGGGACCTTGTTGAGGTCGCCACCGGCCAGTCCGGCGGCCAGCGCGGAGGCCGTCCCATCGGGGGTCGGGGGCTTGTTGACGAGGTCGCAGGCGGACAGGCTGGAGGCGAGCACGAGCACGCCCACGCCACCGGCGACGCGCTGCCGTAGGTTTCGGGACGGGTGAGACATGGTCCACCCATCCTCACATCGCGTCCTGTGTGAACCGACACGACATGAGCGGAGTCATCATGACTGTGGACAACATCGAGCAAGTGGTCGTCGTCGGCGGAGGCCTCGCCGCGGCCAAGACTGCGGAGGCGCTGCGCGACGAGGGGTATGCGGGGTCGATCGTCCTCTTCGCGGCGGAGAAGCACGTGCCCTACGACCGGCCACCCCTCTCCAAGGCGTTCCTCAAGGGCGAGCAGAGCGAGGCGGACGGGTACGTCCTGCCGGAGTCGTGGTACGCCGAGCACGACGTCGACCTACGCCTGGGCACGGCGGTGACGGCGGTCGACGCGGCGGCCCACGAGGTCGTCGCGACCGACGGGAGCCGAACCGCATACGACAAGCTCGTCCTCGCCACGGGGGCGTCGCCCCGGCGCAGCGACCTGCCCGGAGCCGACCTCGGGGGCGTGCTCTACCTGCGAACCGTCGAGGACAGTCAGCGGCTCAAGGAGGCGTTCCAGCCCGGCGCCAACGTCGTCATCATCGGCGGCGGCTGGATCGGTCTCGAGGCAGCGTCGGCCGCGCGCGAGGCTGGTTCGACCGTGACGGTCCTGGAGATGGCCCCTCAGCCGTTGATCGCCGTCGTCGGCCCGAAGCTCGGTCAGTCGTTCGCGGATCTGCACCGGGAGCACGGCGTCGACCTGCGCACCGGCGTGACCGTCGACGCGATCGAGCCTGATCCGGACAGCCACCGGGTGGGCGCGGTGCGGCTCGGCGACGGGACCACCATCCCGGCCGACATCGTCCTCGTCGGCATCGGGGCGATCCCGAACACCGACCTCGCGACCACGGCCGGCCTGGAGATGGACAACGGGATCCTCGTCGACGCGCAGGGCCGGAGCAGCGATCCCGACATCTTCGCCGTGGGCGACGTCGCGAACGCGGAGACGCCCGCCCTGGGCCAGCGGGTGCGCGTCGAGCACTGGGCCAACGCCCTCGACCGGCCGCCGAGCGTTGCTCGAGGGATCCTCGGCAAGCCGGGCGACTTCGACAAGCTGCCGTTCTTCTACTCCGACCAGTACGACCTCGGGCTGGAGTACTCCGGCCGCGGCGGCCGCGACGACGACGTCGTCATCCGCGGGGACCTCGACGGGCGGGAGTACCTCGCGTTCTGGCTGGACGCCCAGAACCACGTCACGGCGGGCATGAACGTCAACGTCTGGGACGTCCAGGACGACATCCAGGCGCTCATCGCTTCGCGAGACGCTGTCGACCGCGAGAAGCTCGCGGACGACAGCGTCCCGCTCGCGAAGGTCAGGGCGTCGCGAACCAGCTGAGCGTGTTGCCCACCAGCGTCGCCTTGTCCGCCGCCGTACCGTACGACTCAACGGGGAAGGCCGCGAAGAACACCTTGTAGGCGCCACTGGCGACGGTCAGTGCGTTGGTCGCGCCGCTGGCGTCCCTGAACGCCGCCGTGCCCGGCGCGATCGGGGTGATCCGGTCCTCGAAGGCGGCCTTGAGGACATTGTGGTCGATCGCCACGGTGCCGATTCCGGTCGTGACCGGGTTACCTGCGACCGCCGTGACCGATGCCGTGGCCTTGTCGTTCTGGACCTCCGTGCCGTCCCAGTTGATGTGGAGGTAGTTCTTCACGAACGCCGTGGTCCCGGCCGCCTGGTCGAGGATGTCCTGACCGGACATCAGCAGCCGGCCCCCGCCGTCGAGGAACGAGGCGAGCTCGGACTCATACGGCGAGATCGGGCCCGGGTAGGCGTTGCCGGTCCACCACACGACGTTGGTGTGCGCCTTGAGGTATGACAACGGCAGCGCGGGCTTCGCGGCGAGGTCCCAATACCCGTACGTCCGTGAACCCATCGCGTTCTTGTAGAAGGGCGCCGAGTCGACCGGGTCGTTCGTGTCACCGTCCACCAGCAGGTTGTCCGACGCGACCGCGATGGTCGTGAACGCCGCACTTGCCGAGACGTTCGGGCTGCCCACGGAGGTGGCCGTGACGTGCTGGCTGTTCGTGGCGTCGTTAGCTGCGTTAGCCGGAACGGCGACCTTCACGCATACCGACGTCGAGTCACCGGCGGCGACCTGAGGCGTCGTGGTCAGCGGCGTGGTGCACGTCGCGTCGTAGGTCGACGTGGCGTAGCCACCCGACGGGGAGACGGCGTAGGAGTCCGCCTTGAACCCCTCGTTGGTCACGTCGACGTTGTAGCTCACCGACGTGCCCACCTTGGCGCCGCCAGCCTGCTCGGTCGGCTCGACCGTCACGCCGAACGGCGGGGCGATCGGCGTCGCGTGCGGACTGCCGGTCACCGAGATGCCGCCGTCCGCCTTGACGGTGATGCCGTCGTTGACGATCGACGTGGTCCCGCTCGGCAGCGAGGCCGAGATCTTCACCGAGAAGTGCAGGTCGAGCTGACCACCGGCGGGAATGGTTGTGTTGTCCCACCGCACGTTCGGACCACCGAGGTAGCCACCCTGGTCGGCTGACACGAAGGTCGTCTGGCTCGGGACCTTGTCGGCGATGTAGACCCCAGTGGCCGTCGCGTTGCCGATGTTCTTCACCGTGAGGGTGTAGTCGATCTGGCTGCCCGGTCCGACCGGTGTGCCCGAGTCGCTCTTGGAGACGACGAGGGCGGCCGACGCGGTGCGGTTCTGCAGGGTGTAGGCGCCGCGGCCGTGGGTGCCGTTGAGGAGCACGCCGTTGGTCGCGTCATAGTCGAGCTGCCAGGACGCGACCTTCGGGATGCCGTCGCCGAGCCGCTTGTACACCTTGCCGCCGTTGGTCGAGACGAACGTGCCGACGTCGGTGCCGACGTAGATCGTGCTGGTACTGGTCGGGTCCATGACGACGGAGTTGACCGGGACATCCGGCAGGTTGCCGGTGACGTTCTGCCAGGTCTGGCCGCCGTCGGTGGTGGCGAAGACGTGGCCGGAGTTACCCGGCGTCGCCGCACCGAAACCGCCGAACGCCACGTAGGCGATCCGCCAGTTGGAGCGGTCCACCGCGAACTGGTTGACCGGGCGGTTCGGGAACACGTTCTGGCCCACGCGGGTCCAGGTCGGGTGGTCCGATGTCACGGCGTTCGGGCTGACCGACACGACCGCGTCGTCGGTCCCGACGTAGACGCCGTCCCCACCGTCGGCGACACCGATGGCTGAGATGAAGCAGCCGCGGGCGCCGTTCGGTGCGGCACCGGTGCAGCCGGTGCTGAGGTCGCCGCTGATCGGGTCCCACGTCACGTCGCCGGCCGAGGGTGCCTCCGCGTTGTTGGTGCGGTAGAGCCGGTAGGTGCCCAGGAACATCTGGTTGACATTCCCGCGGTTCTGCACCCACGGGACATAGAACTCGGCGCGGTCATTCAGGTTGATGCCGCCGTCGATGGCCTCGTTGCCGAAGAACGTGTTGGTGTGGGCCGGGTCGTAGCGGTACGGGCTGATCCCGAAATAGGTGCCGAAGACCCACGCGGGAACTGTGGGGTTGAGGGTGTTGGGCGTTGTCTGGTCGACGATCACCTGACCGCCGTCACCACTGGCCTGGTCGAACCACCGGTTGTTGGCGAGGGACTTGCGCAGCGTGCCATTGTCCTGCGTGCCACCCCAGTACTGGCCGGGAACGAGCGGAACAGTGGCGGCCGAAGTGAACTGAGTGATCTGGAGACCGGTCGCGTGGACCAAGGCCGCCGTCGAAGGGTTGACGGTGCCGTTGAGGTTCTCCCAGTCGGCAGCGCTGAGCGGTGCTCCCGCCGCAAGCCGGCCACCCTCGTTGTGCGACTGCCACACGCCACCGTCGTTGCCGATGGCGACATGTTTGGTGTCGGTCGGCTGGAACGCGATCGCGTGGAAGTCCGGGTGCAGGTCGTAGCCGAGGCTCAGCCAGTGCGCGCCGCCGTCTACCGAGCGGTAGATGCCGCCCGACTGCGGGCTGTTGTTGTAGCCGTAGACACCGAGGGCGTAGACCACGTCGGGGTTGTTCGGGTCGGGCTTGACGACATTGTCATAGAAGCACTGGGTGCCGCAGTAGGCCACCACCGAGTCGGGTCCGCTCTGAGGGCTACCGGTCGCGTCGGCCCACGTCGTGCCGCCGTCGACGCTCTTGAAAACCCGAGACGAGTGGTAGGCGTCGCGGGTGTCGAACCAGTCGAACCCGGTGTAGAGCGTCGGGTTCGCCACTCCTGCAGGGTGGCTGATACCGAGGGCGAAGCGGGTGCCCCCCTCGAGGAAGTTGCCCTCGGGCAGGTTGCCCATGGACTTCGTCCAGGTTGCGCCGCCGTCGGTGGACTTGTAGATGGCATCTCCCCAGAAGCTCGCCCAGAGGTTCTTCGGGTTCTGGGGGTCCATGACGATGTCCGTCGCCCCGTGGAGCTGGTCGTGGGTGCCCATACGCAGGGTCCAGTTCGCCCCGCCGTCGGTGGACTCCCAGATCCCGTATGCGGGGTCGGTCGGGGCGGTGGTGCGGTGGTTGCCGCCGCGGCCGCGGAGAGTCGTCGCATACACGTGGTTCGGGTTCGTCGGGTCGACCGCGAGCGCGGAGGTGGCCTGGCCGGTGAAGAGCGAGGACACGTGGGTCCACGTCACGCCGCCGTCGGTGGACTTCCAGATGCCGTCGCCGTAGTACGAGTCGCCGGACAGCGCGCCCTCGCCCGAGCCCATGTAGACGATGGCGTCGTTGCTCGGGGCGATGGCCAGGGCGCCGACAGCCTGCGTGTCGGCATCTTTGGTCCGCGACGTCCAGGTCTGGCTCGCAGCGTCGTAGGTCCAGATCCCGCCCTGGGCGGCGCCGAGGATGACGGTCCCGTTGTTGCGGATTGCGAGTGCCCCGATCCGACCGCTCACCGCCTGGAACCGGTTCGTCGTCCGACCGTTCTGGACGATCGGGTTCGGCCCTTGGGCCTGCCAGGTGCCGCCCCGTGGCGTGCCCGAAACGGTCTCGCTGGAGATCCCCCCGGCCTGCTGCGAGGCCTTCTCGCGCAGGACCGCCGCCTGCTGCTCCGTCAGCTGGTCATCTCCGGAAAGGAGACGGCTCCAGTAGTAGGCGTCTCGGAGCTTGTCGAACGACGCCTCGTCGTCGCCAGTCTCGTGCTCACCCTTGACATTGAGCAGCGTGGGGGTGTCATCAGCCGGCGCGGCGTGCGCGACCGGCGTGGCCACGAGGGCCGGGGCGACGCCGACGCTCAGCGCGGCGGCGAGAAGAGGAAGAGCAAACCGGGACCGAACGCGCATGAGCGACTCCAACCGTCCTTGTGGGGCCCCCGAGAGCCGTGGGACGCGAACGGGTGGCCGCGACCCACTCGCGCGATACAACACCCGGCCGTAGCAAACTGACCGCTTCCCATGAAGTTGGCAGGAATTTTCAAGGATTCGCTCAGCAAAGGGCGGCGCATGATGGACATAAGCCACCCGAAAAGAAGGAGGCCGGCCACGCGTGCCGGACGTCCACCCGCCAGCGTCTCGACGGCCGCCATCCTTCTCGCGGCGGCCGCACTGGCCGGTGCGTGCAGCGCACCACCGCCGGCCAGCCCGGTCGTGAGCGCCCCCGACGACACCCCGACCCGGGCGGTCACGTCGGCAACCGGGAGCGGTTCACCCACCGGAACGGGTTGCCCACCAACCTCCTTGGGTCAGGGTCCGATCAGTAGCCAGGTCGTCGTGACGACGGCGGCAGCCGCCACCGCAGCCGGGGGGACCGTCCTTCCGGTGAAGACCGAGATCACCGTGCTGTCGGACGGCCCGCGCGTCATCGCCCGGCCACAGTGGTCGGCCCTGGAGATCCTGGGCCGAGGCGCCGTCGTCGCCCGGGCGGTGGGTACGGCCGGAACGGATGTCCCGACGCCGATCAACCGCGGCACGACCATCCCGGCCCAGACCGTGCCGACCCAGATCACCCTGACCGGCTGCGACGGGAAACCGTTGCCGCCCGGGACCTATCGGTTGCGGGCCCTCGTCGGTTACGGGAGCGACGCGCTCAACAACGCGTCGGGCGGCTCGCCCGGGGCGTTCGTCATGCCCAGCGAGCCGGTCGGCCTCACCGTGACCTGAGCGCCTTGTCCATCCGGTCGAGCGACTCCTCGAGGATCGCCGTGGTCGTGGCGAAGTTCAGCCGCGCGAACCGGTTCGCCGGCGCCCGGAACGGCCGTCCGGGGCTGAGCGCCACCCGCGCGTGCTCGAGGAACCAGTCCGCCGGGTCGACGTCGAGCTCGAGCTCGGTGCAGTCGAGCCAGGCGAGGTAGGTGCCCTCGTTCCGACGGTGCCGGACGCCCGGCATACCGTCCACGGCGTCCGCGAGGAGTGCCGCGTGCCGGATGAGCAGCGCCCGCACCTCCTGGAGCCACTCCTCGCTGTCCCGGTATGCGGCGATGCTCGCCTCGATGCCGAGCGAGGCGACGCCCACCTTGGCCCAGAGCGGGATGCGTTCCCAGACCGCGCGATCGGCGTCGTTGCTCGTGATGACCTGGGCGCACTTGAGGCCTGGCAGGTTCCAGGCCTTGCTAGCCGAGACCAGGGTGACGGTGTGCCCCGCAGTCGCTGCGGAGAGGGCCGCGTAGGGCTGATGGGTGCCCTCGAACACCAGCGGGGCGTGGATCTCGTCGGCGATGACGCGGGCGACGTGCCGCTCCACCACCTCGGCGAAAGCGGTCAGCTCGGCCCGGTCGAGCACCCGTCCGAGCGGGTTGTACGGGTTGCAGAGCAGGACGGTGCGAGCCCCGTCGGCCAGGGCGGCGTCGATGCCGTCGAGATCGAGCGTCGCGCGGCCCTCGGCTTCGACCATCGGAACATGCACTTGGGGACGGCCGGAGAGCTTCACGACGTCGAAGAACGGCATGTAGACCGGCGTGGTGATGACCACGGCGTCACCGCGTTCGCTGAACGCGTCGAGGGCAAGGGTCATCCCGCGCATGACGTCGGCCACGAGGAACACGTCGTCGGGGTGGACCCGCCAGCCGTGCCGACGGTCCAGGTCGGCAGTCAGCACGTCGGCGAGCCCCGACTCACCGGCGCTCAGCGGGTAGCCGAAGGTCTCCTGGTCGACGGCTCGGTGCAGGGCCGCCGTGATCGCCGGTGCCGTGGGGTAGTCCATCTCGGCGACCCACATGGCGAGGACGTCCCCGGGCTGGGTGGTCCACTTCAGGGTGCGGCGGGCCCTCAGCCGATCCGGTGTGAGGGCCTGGAGGTTCGTCGTCACGCGCTCAGCTCGGCCGCGGCCAGGACCGGTTCAGTGGTCCGGCTGAAGGTGCGGCGGTAGTCGCTCGGCGCCACGCCGACCTGACGGGTGAAGTGGTGCCGCATGAGGGCCGCGCTGCCGAAACCGCACCGCGCGGCGACCTGGTCGATCCCGAGATCGCTGCTCTCCAGCAGCTCACGGGCGCGGTGAACCCGTTGCAGCACAAGCCATTTCGCGGGTGTCGTCCCGGTCTCGGCCACGAACCGGCGAGCGAAGGTCCGCTCCGACATGGCCGCTCGGCGGGCGAGCTCGGAGACCGGCTGCTCCTCGTCGAGGTGCTCGGTCATCCAGGCCAGCATGGTGCGCAGGCTGTCGCTGGCGCACTCGGGGATCGGCATCTCGACGAACTGTCGCTGCCCGCCGTCGCGCTGAGGCGGAACGACCATCCGCCGGGCGATCGTCGTGGCCACCGACGCCCCGAGCTCGCGGCGGACCAGGTGGAGGGCGGCGTCGATGCCCGCGGCCGTGCCGGCGCTGGTGATGATGTCGCCGTCGTCGACGAAGAGGACGTCCCGGTTGACCCGGGCGAGGGGGTAAGCCGCCGACAGCTCAGACGTGCTCATCCAGTGCGTGGCGCACTCCCGGCCGTCGAGGAGCCCGGCCGCCCCGAGGACGAACGCGCCGCTGCATACCGACAGCAGGATCGCCCCGTTGTCATGGGCGGTGCGGATCGCCGCGAGGAGCCCCGGCGAGAAGGTGCGCAGGTGGGTGGCCGGCACGGCGACGAGGTCGGCACCGGCGAGGCCCTCCAGGCCGTAGGGCACGTTGAGGGTCAGCCCGTTCTGGAAGTCGACCGGCCGCTCGGGGTGCTCGGTGCAGACCCGGAAGTCGAAGGCGGGCACCCCCTGCGCGGTGCGGTCGATCCCGAACACCTCGTGGAGGACGCCGTACTCGAACGCGGCGGCCTGGTCGGCGAGCAGAACGGCGACGGTGCGGAGGGCCATGTCGACGATGATGACACGGTTGGCAGGAATTTGTCGATAGGTGACTTATCTGCCACTAGTGGCGGGAAACAGATGAGCGCATGATTTCTGCCATGACCACCGAACTCATCGCCAGCATCGCCAACACCGCCGGTGCCGTCGTCGTGGTCGCGGCCCTCGCGACCCTCGTCGTCGGCCTCCTCGAGCGCGCTCACCGTCGTGAGAGCGGGCTCGGGCACTACCCCTCGGGCGCCGACCTCGGCGCCTCCGCCGACCGCGACCGCGTCCGTGACCGCGACACGATCCGGGTAGCCGACGAGCTGCGGGCGGCCGGGGGCCGCAGCGCCGCGTCGACGCATACCCGCTCGGCCACCCGACCCTCGCACCGGACCTTCCACCACACGCTGCGCTCCGCCTGACCCGCCAGCGGATCCGCCGTCCCGCGGCCGCCCACCCGTTCGCAGAGGTGGGCGGCCGCCGCGCGTGCCATAGATTGACGCCATGTCGCGCCCGCACGTCGCCGCGCTGGTCGAGGACGCGTGGCACCGGCAGCTCGAGCGCGGACTGCGCCGGCGCGGCTGGCAGAACCGGATCATCGGGCACGTCGGGTACGGCTCACCGTCGTTCATCCGCGTCTTCGGCCGGGTGCTCCTCGGGCGAACCCACGACGAGGGCGGCGACAGCGACGAGCCGGACCCGACGTACGGCGGGATGCGCTCGCCGTTCCTACGCGCCCGCGGTTGGCGGGCGTTTCTCACGGCGCCGGCGATGGGCGTCCCGGTCTCGGTGATCGTCGGCGACCGGACGTTCCACACGCGCGGTGACCGGTCCGGCCACGTCGATGCGACGTTCCGCGACCACGGCCTGGAGCCGGGGTGGCACCGGGTGACGCTGTCGGCCCAGGGCGCCAAGGATGTCGAGGCGGAGATCCTCATCGTCGGGCCGGAGGTCACCAGCGGCCTGGTCAGCGACATCGACGACACGGTCATCACGACGACCCTGCCCCGAATGATGATCGCCGCCTGGAACACCTTCGTGAAGCACGAGGGCGCCCGCAAGGTCGTGCCGGGGATGGCGCCGATGTACCGCGAGCTGCTCGCCGAGCATCCGGGCTCGCCGATCGTCTACGTCTCCACCGGCGCGTGGAACACCGCGCCGACCCTGAACCGGTTCCTCCGGACCCACGGGTACCCCGTCGGGCCGCTGCTCCTCACCGACTGGGGCCCCACCAACACCGGCTGGTTCCGCAGCGGCCAGGAGCACAAGCGGGCGTCGCTGGACCGGTTGGCCAAGGACTTCCCGTCGATCCGCTGGATCCTCGTCGGCGACGACGGTCAGCACGACCCGAAGATCTACCAGGACTTCGCCGAGGCCCGACCCGAGGTGGTCGACGCGATCGCGATCCGACAGCTCACCCCGACCGAGCAGGTCCTGTCCCACGGTCTGCCGGTGTCCAACGAGGAGCTGCAACCGCGCACCTCCCGGGCGCCGCGCGAGGTGCCGGTGTACTACGCGCCGGACGGGTACGGCCTCCGCGAGATCCTCCGCGGCGCCGGCAAGCTCGACGTCCCCTCCTGAAACCCCTCCTCCTCCATCGGTTCGTGCTCTGAACCGACCGTTTTTCGGTGCGGTTCAGAGCACGAACCGGGGGTGGGATGGGGGCGGTGAGAGGATGACGGCGTGCCGGAGCTGCCTGAGGTCCAGGCGCTCGTCGACTTCCTGAACGAGCGCACGGCCGGCCTCGTCGTGGCCGAGGTCGAGCTCGCGTCGTTCTCGGTGCTCAAGACCTTCGACCCGCCGCCCACCGCGCTCGCCGGCGCCCCGGTCGACGGCTGGTCGCGGCACGGCAAGTTCCTCGACCTCGACGCCGACGGCACCCACCTGGTCTTCCACCTGGCCCGGGCCGGCTGGCTGCGCTGGTCCGACGCCCTCCCGATGACCCGGATGCGGCCCGGCAAGTCGCCGATCGCCCTCCGCGTCCGGTTCGACGACGGTTCCGGGTTCGACCTCACCGAGGCCGGTACCAAGAAGTCCCTCGCCGCCTACATCGTCCGCGACATCAACCTCGTCCCCGGCATCGCTCGCCTCGGCCCCGACCCGATGGCCGACGGCTTCGACGAGGCCACGTTCGCCGGCCTGCTCGAGGGCCGGCGCACCCAGATCAAGGGCCTGCTGCGCGACCAGGAGTTCCTCGCCGGCGTCGGCAACGCCTACTCCGACGAGATC
Organism: Lapillicoccus sp.; assembly: GCA_035762725.1. Classification (GTDB taxonomy): domain Bacteria; phylum Actinomycetota; class Actinomycetes; order Actinomycetales; family Dermatophilaceae; genus Lapillicoccus. The sequence goes on from DASTNV010000246.1 coordinate 12,381, forward strand.
CTCCACGTCGCCAAGCTCTCGCCGTTCGCCATCGCCGG
>DASTNV010000247.1:0-9729 GCA_035762725.1 Lapillicoccus sp.
CACGACTCCGGACACGGCGACACCTGGGTAGCGGAGTGGGAGCGGCACGGCCTGGTTGCCGTTTCCGAGCCAGGCCCGGTGGGTCTGGTCGCCGATGTCCACGGGCTGATGCACGCCCCGGACCTCGGTGTTGCCCTGCACGAGCTCGCCGCCGAGGTGGCTCCCGGCGGTGCGCTCGTTGCCGAGTTCTTCCACGTGCTGCCCATGGTCGAAGGCACGCTGGTCGACACCGTCCGACACGCGCACTTCACGTACCTCAGCGTCGACACGGCGGCCCGCCTGCTCGCCGACCGCGGCCTCACCGTGACCAGCGCGACCGAGGTCCCGTCGTACGGCGGAAGCGTCCGGATCACCGCGCGCCATAAGGCTGAGGGCCCCGCGGTCGACCCGTCCGTGAACCGCCTCGTCACCCGAGAGCGCGCTGCCGGCGTGACGACGGTGGAGGGCATCCGGGCGTTCGGGGAGCGGGTCGCCGACCGTGCCGGAGAGGTGTCCCGCCGCGTCGCGGCCTGGCGGGACAACGGGTGCCGTGTGGCCGCATACGGTGCCCCGTCCAAGGCGCCGGTGCTCGCGGCGGTCGCGGGGCTGGACGGTCTGGTGCCCTACACGGTCGACCTCTCCGCGGCCAAGCACGGCCGCCGGATCCCGGGTACCCACATCCCCATCCGTCCCGTCGAGCATCTCATCGCGGACCGCCCCGATGTCGTGCTCCTCTTCACCTGGGACCTCGCGGAAGAGATCCGCTCCGGGCTCGGGGCCCGGCGCACCGACGACGGCTGGGACCCGGTGCTCTTCGCACCGCTGCCCGAGCCGCGCGAGCTTCGGTTGGTGCCGTGACTGCGCGGCAGCAGCACGTCGTTCTCGGGCTGGGCCTCCTTCTCGGTGCCGCGGCGGTGTGGTGGGGGGTCGAAGGGTACGCGCCGGCCTACCGCTGGCAGTTCGTGGAGGTCGACGTGTTGTCCGACGTCGAGGTGGGGCTCCTCCGCGGGTACCGCTCCGTCCTGGCCCTGGTGGCGATTCCCACGCTCGCCCTGGCCTGTCTGGCCGTCCTCGTCGTCTCGCTCCGCCGGCGAGCGCTGTCGGCCATCGTCGTGGCGGGGGTCAGCTTTCTCGCGGCGAACCTCGGCGTCCAGGCGGTCAAGCACCTGGTGCGGCCGCTGCCGGTCCTGAGCCGGTGGGAGGAGGACCTCCACCTCAGCGGCCACATCGGGGTGGTGGTCGGTACGGCCGCCCTCCTCCTGGTCGTCCTCGGTCCCCGGCATCGCGGTTGGCATGGCGTCGTGGGGTCCGCGATCGCCCTGGCCGCCGCCGGCATCCTCGTGAGCGGCTGGCACTCGGTCAGCGAGGTTGTCGCGAGCCTCTTCGTCGCCTCCGGCACGGTGGTCTTGGTGCTCGCCACGCTGGCCCGTCCGGCTGCTCGGTTGCGCGGGCTGTGGTCGCCGGACACGGTGATCGGTGCCGTGCTCATGGTGGTCCCCGCGATCGTCGGCATCCGTGACGCCGGCGCGCACCGCAGCCTGGCCATCGCGACCAGCGCGCTCGTCGTCGTCGGTGCCGCCCTCCTCGCCTTCGGGCTGATGGCACCCTTGCTCGTCGCGGCCGTGCCGCCGGAGCACCAGCCGTCCCCGTCCCTCGACGTCGCCAGCCGGTCCGCGGATCAGGCGGCAGAGGTATGCCGGACCGTCGCCGCGGCCGGGGCTCACCGGCACGACTGGCTGCGCGGGGTCGCCGACGAGGTCCAGGACTCGCAGATCGGCGCCGTTCTCACGTCGGCCGAGTCGACCGCTACCCGCCCGGCGGCCTGGCTGGTGCTGCGCCGAGCGCTCCGGGTGTCGGGACGACGGCTGCCCACCGAGCTCTCCAGCGCGGTCCCTTCGGGTCCGTGGACGTGGGTGGCCCGATCCGCCGACCGGGTTGCCCCGCCGAGCGACTCCGCGCCCGCCGGAGCCCTGGTGCGGATGATCGCCGAGGGCTGCCGCCCGACGCCGGGGACGAGCCTCGCGGCTCTGCTCCGGGCCGCCACCGCGGCGTGGCGGCCGGTGGTGTCGGTCCGGGATCCAGCGGTCCGGGCTGACCGGACCGGGTGACCCTGGGTCTCAGACCCAGTGAGACGTGGTCAGCGTGTGGACCGGTTCGAAGACCAGCCGGGACATCGCCCGTGGCCCCTGGACGAGGTAACGCCGGCCCAACCGGCGCGGCTCGTGGGCCAGCCGGTAGGACCACTCCAGGCCGTGGTCCCGCAGCCACTGCGGCGCCCGGGTGACCTGGCCGGCCAGGAAGTCCGCCGAGGCGCCGAAGGCCAGCAGAACGCGAGCGCCGGTCAGCTCCGCGTAGGCGTCGATCCACAGTTCTTGGCGGGGCTTGCCGAGTCCGACGACGAGGACGTCGACCCGTGCTGCGCGCACCTGCTCGATGAGGGTCGCGTTGGCGTCCGAGTCACCGAGCTCCTCGCGGGTCGGCGACCAACAGCCGCCGATCCGCAGGGCCGGGTAGTCGGTGGCCAACCGCTCGCGTAACGCATCGAGCATCGGCTGCTGGCCGCCGAGGAAGCCGACGACTGCGCCCAGTCGCGCAACCTCAGCCAGCAGCGGCCCGAGCAGGTCCGCTCCGGCCAGCCGTGGGTACGGCTCGCCCGACCACCGCCGGACCCGGCTGACCAGGGGGGCTCCGTCGAGGAGGGTGAGCCACTGGAGCGACTCACGGTCGCGGGGCAAGCGCCATCGGTCGCGGCCGTCGAGGCCGAAATGGTGGAGGTGGTCGAGGTTCGCCGACGCGATGGCGACCGCGGGCTGCGCGGGATCGCGCAAGGTGGCTCCGACGATCGCGGCAACGGTCGACTCGTCGCAGAGGTCGACCGCGCATCCCCCCAAGGAGACCCGTTTGACCGGGCCCGGCGACCTGGGTGGAGCTGGGTCGGCCCTCGGCGGAGCCACGTCGAGCGGCAGCTGGTCACCGACCAGCCACGACTGGGTCGAGGTCACGGTTCCCGCCGTGACGTCGTTAACTGTCATCGTTCACCCGCCCCCGGAAAAACGCGCACCACAGTGTTCGGCGTCCTCGCCAGGACGTCGCACCCGCTTTGTTGTCAGTCCCCCGGTGCTACCCCCCGAGCCCCGTTTCCCCACCATTCATGTATTCGGATTTTGACACCGCAATTGGCGCGGGACCGGCGCTTTTCCTAATACTCCGTGAAAGAGCGCTATTGGATTTATTGTCCGAATTCGGCGTCGGTGCGACGTTCGCGGGGATACGCCGGGCAATAGCATTTCTCGGGCATTTAGCGGGATATTTGTCGGCGTGATCCGATCTGCCCGGAATCGCGGCGATATCCGGCAGTCCCGAGGTCGGGCGGACCCTGTCGGTCGACGGACGTAGAGTGGAGCCGGCAACCCGTCTTCGCGTGAAGGCGGGGTTTTCGTGCTGTCCCGCGCCGTGCGCCAGGCCAGCGCAGAAGGGATACGTCATGACCGCGGCACCACCGACAACCACCGTGGGTCCGGCTGCTCCGCCGCTGGCGGCGGTGGTCCCGGTGTGGGCTGACGGCCCCGCGATGGCGCGCGTCCGGGATGCCGCCCGGACCCGGCTGCCCTACGTCGACGTCGCTGTGAGCGGCGGCGCGCGGTCGTTCGCCGTCGCCGACCTCGTGGCCGACGAGCTGCGTCAGCGTCCGCGCGGGGAGGCCCGTCCGGTCGTTCTCGTCACCGCGACGACCCGGGAGGCCGACGACCTGGCGGAGGCGCTGGGGTGTCTGCTGTCACCGGAGACCGTCGCGACCTTCCCGAGCTGGGAGACCCTGCCGCACGAGCGGCTCAGCCCGCGCAGCGACACGGTCGGCCGGCGGCTGGCCGTGCTGCGGCGGCTGGCGCACCCCGATCCGGGCGACCCGGCATACGGACCGCTGTCGGTCGTCGTCGCCCCCGTGCGCGCCGTCCTCCAACCGGTGGCCCGCGGGCTCGGCGAGCTCGCCCCGGTGGCCCTGTCCGCGGGTGATGAGCGCCCCCTCGAGGACATCGTCGACGCCCTCGTGGCCGCGGCATACACGCGTACCGACCTCGTCGAGCGGCGCGGCGAGTTCGCCGTCCGGGGCGGCATCCTCGACGTCTTCCCACCCACCGAGGAACATCCGGTCCGGGTCGAGTTCTGGGGCGACACCGTCGAGGAGATCCGCTGGTTCAAGGTCGCCGACCAGCGCAGCCTCGAGATCGCCCAACACGGACTCTGGGCACCGCCGTGCCGCGAGCTGCTCCTCACCGAGGCGGTTCGCGAGCGGGCCCGAGAGCTGGCCGCGGAGCTGCCTGGCGTCGCCGACTTGCTGGCCAAGCTGGCGGAGGGCATCGCCGTGGAAGGCATGGAGTCGCTGATGCCGATCCTGCTGGGGGAGTCCGGCGGGATGGAGTCGGTGCTCGACGTGCTGCCCGACCGGTCGCTCGTCGTCCTCGTCGACCCGGAGCGGGTTCGCACCCGCGCCCACGACCTCGTCGCGACGAGTGCCGAGTTCCTCGAGGCCAGCTGGGTCGGCGCCGCCGCCGGCAGCGCGGTCCCCGTCGACCTCCAGGGTGTCCTCGGGACGGCGTCGTTCTGGACCCTCGCGCAGCTGCGCGAGCACGCCCGGTCGCTCGACCTCCCGTGGTGGACCTTCACCTCGTTCGCGGCCGACGAGGAGACGGCGGCCACCGACGGCCTCGAGCTCATCGACCTCGGCACCTCGGACGTCGAGCCGTTCCGCGGCGACACCGAGGCGGCCGTCGCCCAGCTGCGGAGCTGGGTGGCCGACGACTGGCGGGTCGTCGTCGTCACCGACGGTCACGGTCTGGCCCGGCGCGTCAACGAGGTGCTGGCCGAGCACGACGTCGCGTCGACCCTGGAGGCGCCGGGCGACGAGATCGCCACCGGGCTGGTGCACGTCACCACCGGGTCGCTCGGACGCGGCTTCGTCGACCCCGCCCAGCGACTGGCGGTGGTCACCGAGGCCGACCTCACCGGCCAGGCGGGCACCGGCGGGACCCGCGACATGCGGCGGATGCCGTCGCGGCGCCGCAACCAGGTCGACCCGCTCCAGCTCCGTCCCGGCGACTACGTCGTCCACGAGCAGCACGGCGTCGGTCGCTTCGTCGAGATGGTGCAGCGCACCGTCCAGAACGCCACCCGTGAGTACCTCGTCATCGAGTACGCCTCGTCGAAGCGCGGCCAGCCGGCCGACCGCCTCTACGTCCCGACCGACCAGCTCGACCAGGTCACGAAGTACGTCGGCGGCGAGGCGCCCACCCTCAACAAGCTGGGCGGCTCCGACTGGCACAAGACCAAGGCGCGGGCGCGCCGCTACGTCAAGCAGATCGCCGCGGACCTGATCCGCCTCTACAGCGCCCGGATGGCCACCAAGGGCCACGCGTTCGGTCCGGACACCCCGTGGCAGCGCGAGCTCGAGGACGCGTTCGCCTACGTCGAGACCCCCGACCAGCTGTCGTCGATCGACGAGGTCAAGGCCGACATGGAGAAAGAGATCCCCATGGACCGCCTCATCTGTGGCGACGTCGGCTACGGCAAGACCGAGATCGCCGTGCGGGCGGCGTTCAAGTCGGTGCAGGAGGGCAAGCAGGTCGCCGTCCTCGTCCCCACGACCCTGCTGGTCACCCAGCACTACAACACCTTCTCGGAGCGGTATGCGCCGTTCCCGGTCACCGTGAAAGCGCTCAGCCGGTTCCAGACCGACAAGGAGGCCCGCGAGGTCCTCGAGGGGCTCGCCGACGGCCGGGTCGACGCGGTGATCGGCACGCATCGGCTGTTGAGCCCAGAGATCCGGTTCAAGGACCTCGGTCTCGTCGTCGTCGACGAGGAGCAGCGGTTCGGCGTCGAGCACAAGGAGCGGCTCAAGACGCTGCGGACCGCGGTCGACGTCCTCGCCATGTCGGCGACCCCCATCCCGCGCACGCTGGAGATGGCCGTCACCGGGATCCGCGAGATGTCCACTCTCGCAACGCCTCCCGAGGAGCGGCACCCGGTGCTGACCTACGTCGGGGGGTACGAGGAGCGGCAGGTCACCGCGGCGATCCGGCGCGAGCTGCTCCGCGAGGGCCAGGTGTTCTTCGTCCACAACAAGGTCAGCTCGATCGAGCGTGCGGCCTCCCGGCTCCGCGAGCTGGTTCCCGAGGCGCGGATCGCCACCGCCCACGGCCAGATGAGCGAGCACCGGCTGGAGCAGGTCGTCCTCGACTTCTGGGAGAAGCGGTTCGACGTCCTCGTCTGCACGACGATCGTCGAGACCGGGCTCGACATCTCCAACGCCAACACGCTGGTCGTCGACCGCGCCGACGTCCTCGGCCTGAGCCAGCTGCACCAGCTGCGGGGGCGAGTGGGGCGAGGGCGCGAACGCGCATACGCCTATTTCATGTACCCGCCGGAGAAGCCGCTCACCGAGACCGCGCACGACCGGTTGATGACCATCGCCAGCCACACCGACCTCGGTGCGGGCATGCAGGTGGCGATGAAGGACCTCGAGATCCGGGGCGCCGGCAACCTGCTCGGCGGTGAGCAGTCCGGCCACATCGAGGGCGTCGGGTTCGACCTCTACGTGCGGCTGGTCGGGGAGGCGGTCGCCGATTTCAAGGGCGAGGGCGAGACCCGGTTCCAGGAGATCAAGATCGAGCTGCCGGTCGACGCACACCTGCCGCACGACTACGTCCCGGGCGAGCGGCTGCGACTCGAGGCATACAAGAAGCTCGCCGCCGTGCAGCACGAGTCCGAGGTGATCGAGATCGAGGAGGAGCTGCGCGACCGCTACGGTCCGCCGCCCGAGCCGGTGCAGAACCTCTTCGCCGTCGCCCGGCTGCGCACTGTGGCCCGCGCGGCCGGGATCGGCGACGTCGCGATCCAGGGTCGGCAGGTCCGGTTCGGACCGGCGTCGCTGCGGGAGAGCCAGCAGCTGCGGCTCAAGCGCCTCTACCCCGGCGCCATCGTCAAGGAGGCGCTCGGCACCATCCTCGTGCCGCAGCCGATGACCGCCCGGGTGGGTGGGAAGCCGCTGCGTGACGAGGCCGTCCTGTCGTGGGCGGCCGACCTGCTGCGTGCCGTGTTCCTGGACGGCATCGGTGACGCTGCGCGCGTCTCGGCGTCCGCGGCGGCGGCGCACTAGTCGTGGGGTGATAAGGCACAATGGGCGCGCTCGCGAGATTCGGGCCGGTTCCGCGCGGACCCGGCCGGCTTGGCTGGAAGGATGTTCGTATGCCGGTGGGCCACGCTGTGGGGCGACGCATGCGCGGTCGCCGGATCGGTGTCCTCGCCGCGGCGGTCCTCGCCGTGACCCTCGCCGTGACCGGGTGCACGACCTTCCAGAAGGCCAGCACCGCGGCGTTCGTCAACGGTGCGGCGATCTCGGACTCCACCGTCGCCCAGGTGGTCAGCCAGTTCAACGACAACCTCGCGACCAGCGACCAGCAGAAGGTCACCGAGTCGCAGGTGCTCGGCGTCCTCATCCTGTCGCCGTTCGTGCTGGGCCAGGTCAAGAAGTCCGGGAGCTGGACGCCGGACGCGCGATACAACACGGCGCTCCAGAAGATCCCTGACGCCACCCCGGCCACCAAGGACTTCCTCGCCACGTCGGTCGTCCTCCAGCAGGGTGGGCCGCTGACCGAGAACGATGTCACGGCGATCCTCGACCAGCTGCAGAAGGCCGATGTCGTCCTGGACCCGCGGTTCGGCACCTGGGACCCCAACACCGGCGGCTTCCTCACCCAGGACAACAACTGGATCAAGCCGACCGCCGCACCGGGCACCGGGGCGACGCCCGGCTCGACCGAGAGTCCGACCGAGGCTCCGACGCCGGCGCCGACCGAGACCTCGACGGGCACCGCAACCGGCCAGTGAGCGGTCGGCTCGTCCTGCTCCTCACCAGCCCTCGCGTCGCGCCCGGTCTGCTGACGCGGGAGGCATGGCAGGCGCTGGAGGGCGCCGAGGTCGTGCTCGGCCGCGATGATGAGCCACAGGTCGACGCCGTGCGGGAGGCCGCGATCGACGTGACGGCACCGGCGTCCGAGGACCCCACCACCCTCGGGCGGGACCTCGTCGCCCGCGCCAAGGCGGGCGCTGAGGTCGTCTGGGTCGGCTCGGCCGACGGCGACCCCGGGCTCACCGACGTTGTGGCGGGCGAGGTGTCCCGGCTGACGCCACCTCCCGATGTGGAGGTCCTACTCGGCTCGCACGACGTGCCCGGATCGCGGCTGCTCGACCTCGTCGCCGTCATGGACCGGCTGCGATCGCCGGGTGGCTGCCCTTGGGACCGTGAGCAGACGCATACCAGCCTGGTGCCGTATCTCGTCGAGGAGGCGCACGAGGCCGCGGAGGCCCTGGAGTCGGGCGACCGCGACCACATGGTCGAGGAGCTCGGCGACGTCCTGCTCCAGGTCGCCTTCCACGCGCGCGTGGCTGAGGAGGACCCCGAAGCGCCGTTCGACATCGACGATGTGGCGGCCGGCATCGTCGCCAAGCTGGTCCGCCGCCACCCGCACGTCTTCGCCGACGGGTCGGCATCGACGCCGGGTGAGGTGGAGACCAGCTGGGAGGCAATCAAGGCGGCCGAGAAGGCTGACCATCCGGACGCTGGTCCGCTGCGCGGCATTGCCGCCGGTATGCCACCGCTCGCCCGCGCGACGAAGGTCGCCTCCCGGCTGCGCCGGGCCGGGCTCGAGGAGGAGCTGACGGCGGCCGCCTCGGGTGCGGACGGAGGCGCCCGGCTCCTGGCGCTGGTTGCCGAGCTGACCGCCGCCGGGGTCGACCCGGACACCGCGCTGCGGGCCACGCTGCGGGGTCTCGCGGAGCGGGTCGGTCCGCGGCACGACCCGGCCTGACGACTAGGCTGGCGAACAAGGTCCGCCCCGGAGCGACGATCGTCGCTGCCCGGATACCCACCCTCAGACAGGAGCCCCCGTGGCCAGCATCGAGGCAGTCGGAGCGCGCGAGATCCTCGACTCCCGCGGCAACCCCACCGTCGAGGTGGAGGTCGCGCTGGACGACGGGACGATCGCCCGGGCCGCGGTCCCGTCGGGGGCGTCGACCGGTGCCTTCGAGGCGGCGGAGCGCCGGGACGGCGACGACGCGCGATACCTCGGCAAGGGGGTCGCGGGCGCCGTCGACGCGGTGCTCGACGACATTCACCCGCGGCTGGTCGGATTCGATGCGAGCGAGCAGCGGCTGGTCGACGCGGAGATGATCCGGCTCGACGCCTCTCCCAACAAGGAGAACCTCGGCGCCAACGCGATCCTCGGCGTCTCGCTCGCCGTCGCGCGGGCCGCGGCCGACTCCGCTGGCCTGCCGCTGTTCCGCTACGTCGGCGGTCCGAACGCCCACATCCTCCCGGTGCCGATGATGAACATCATCAACGGCGGGTCGCACGCCGACTCCAACGTCGACATCCAAGAGTTCATGATCGCGCCGATCGGGGCCCCCTCGTTCAGCGAGGCGCTGCGGTGGGGCGCCGAGGTCTACCACGCGCTGAAGTCGGTGCTGAAGTCGCGAGGGCTCAACACCGGCCTCGGCGACGAGGGCGGCTTCGCCCCGAACCTCGAGCGCAACCGCGCGGCCCTGGACCTCATCCTCGAGGCGATCGAGAAGGCCGGCTACACCGCGGGGTCCGACATCGCCCTGGCGCTCGACGTCGCGGCGACGGAGTTCCACAACGAGGGCGGCTACGAGTTCCAGGGCGTGACGAAGACGTCCGAGGAGATGATCGACTACTAC
>DASTNV010000248.1:0-6201 GCA_035762725.1 Lapillicoccus sp.
TGCCGTACCTCTGGGGCGGGACGTCGCCGCTCGGCCTGGACTGCTCCGGTCTGGTCCACACCGTGCAGCGCCGGCTCGGCCACGTCGTGCCGCGGGACGCGCACGACCAGCAGGCCGCCCTCGAACCGGTCGACCCGGCCGCCGCCGAGCCCGGCGACCTGTACTTCTTCGCTCGGCACGGACGGCCGGCGCACCACGTGGGGATCGTCACCGGCGCATACCGGATGATCCACGCCTCCGAGGGGCGAGGCGTCGTCGAGGAGCCGCTCGACGATGATCGGCGAGCCACACTGAGCGGCGCAGGGCGACGGCCATGACCCTCGACGAGCTGCTCGAGTACTGCCTGGCCAAACCCGGCGCCTGGCAGGATCAGCCGTGGGAGGGCGACTACGTCGTCAAGGTCGCCGACAAGATCTTCGCGTTCACCGGTGCGACGTCGGTCGGCGTCAAGGCCGGCGCGAACCGCGACGAGGCCGACGAGTGGATCCGGCAGTACCCCGACGACGCGAGCGTGATGGCCTATATCGGCCGGTCCGGCTGGAACAGCCTCCGCCTGGACGGCGCTATCCCCGACGAGGAGCTGCGGGACGCCGTCGACGCGTCCTACGACCACGTCGTGGCCAAGCTCCCGAAGAGCCGGCGGCCCTGACCGGGGCGGTGGACGCGATTCGGCCGGGCTACCGCGATGTGACACGATGGAGCCGGACGGAGGGGAGTATCCCCGCTAGCGGTTGCCTCGTCATCACGGCGCCTCCCCTGCGCTGATCAGCGGGGGCCGGTTCCCGGGGCGCCGGTCCGAGCCGGACACGATCCGGACGGGCGGGAGAGACCTCCGGTTACCTGCTCTTGCATCGTGACCGGAAGGCCCAACCGTGGACGTCTCCGCAACCACCTGGTGGATCACCATCGGGGCTCTTGTCGTGTTCCTCGTCATCGACGTCGGTGTCATCGCGCGCCGCCCCCACGTACCGTCGATGAAGGAGTGCGCGATCTGGCTCTCGTTCTACGTCGCTGCGGCGATCGCCTTCGGGCTGTGGGTGTGGTCCCACTCGGGGAGCCAGTACGCGGGTGAGTTCTACGCCGGCTGGTTGACCGAGTACTCGCTGTCGGTCGACAACCTCTTCGTCTTCCTGCTGATCATGCGGAAGTTCCTCGTGCCGGAGAAGCTCCAGCAGGAGGCCCTCCTCATCGGCATCATCATCGCGATCATCCTGCGCGGCATCTTCATCGCGCTGGGCGCCGCCGTGATCAACGAGTTCGCGTCGGTGTTCTACATCTTCGGGCTCTTCCTCATCTACACGGCGGTCAAGCTGGCCCGCGAAGGGTCCACCGAGGACGATGAGTTCAAGGAGAACCGGTTCCTCAAGTGGGTCGAGCGGCGGTTCCCGGTGACCCCCGAGTTCCACGGCCCGAAGATCGCAACCCGGATCGACGGCAAGAAGATGCTCACGCCGATGTTCATCGTCATCGTCGCGCTGGGCACGACCGACCTGCTGTTCGCCCTGGACTCGATCCCGGCGATCTACGGGCTCACCAAGGAGCCGTACCTCGTCCTCACCGCCAACATCTTCGCCCTGATGGGGCTGCGGCAGCTCTACTTCCTCATCGGTGGGCTGCTGGAGCGGCTGGTCTACCTCAGCATCGGCCTGGCGGTCCTGCTCGCGTTCATCGGCGTCAAGCTGATCCTCCACGCCCTGCACGAGAACAACCTGCCGTTCATCAACGGCGGTGAGCCGATCCCGGTACCCGAGATCCCCATCGCCGTCTCGCTGGGCGCCATCGTCCTCATCCTCGGCGTCACCACGGTCGCGAGCCTCGTCAAGAGCGCCCACGACCGCGCCCGGAAGTCCGCCACGACCTCCTGACGCTCACGCTCACCCGGGCGTCAGGTCCGGCCGCTCGTCCTGGGCTGCGCGGCCTCGTGAGGTACCCATGACGACCGCGCTCGCCCCGACGACGAGGGCGATCCCGAGGACCTGCAGCCCGGTGAGCCGCTGGTGGAGGACGAGCAGCCCGGCGAGCGCGGCGGCGGCGGGCTCGAGGCTGAGCAGGATCCCGAACACCCGGGAGCTCATCCGGCGCAGCGCAAGCAGCTCGAGCGAGTAGGGCAGGACCGACGACAGGACCGCAATCCCCAGCCCCTTGAGGAGGATCTCGCCCGTCCACAGGGGCGCGGATCCCAGCCCGAACGGCGCCACGGCGACCGAGGCCACGACCATGGCGAGCGCCAGGCCGTCGAGCTGGGAGAACGCGGCGCCGGTGCGTTTCGAGAGCACGATGTATGCCGCCCAGCAGGCCCCCGCCAGGGCGGCCAGTCCCAGCCCGATCAGGTCGAGCTCGGCGAACGGGACGGTGAGCGCCTCGGAGATGAGGACGACGCCTGCGGCGGCAGCCAGTACCGCCAGGAAGTCGACCGCCCGACGGGAGAGCACCACCGTGAGCAGCAGCGGACCGAGGAACTCGATGGTCACCGCCACCCCGATCGGCAGCCGCCCCAGCGAGGCGTAGAACGACCAGTTCATCGCGCCGAGCGCCAGCCCGAAGAGCACTACCGTCAGCCAGGCCCCGCGGGTGTGACCGCGGAGTCGCGGCCGAGCTATCAGCAGCAGGATCACCGTGCTGATGAGCAGCCGGAGCGTGACGGACCCAGCCGCCCCGATGACCGGGACCAGGGTCGCCGCGAGCGCCCCGCCGAACTGGACCGAGACGATGCCCAGCAGGACGAGGACCGACGCAGGGACGCGGTCCCCCAGTCCGCTCAGTCCCCCGGCGGCGCCCGGACGGGTCCGGCCCGTCCGGGCGGAACCTGACGTCGCGGGCATACGGCCATCCAACGCCATTGCCGAAGCAGCACGCGGTGCGGTCCGCCCCGGAGGGGCTACCCCTGGAGGGGCTCCGAGCGGAGGAAAGGTGACGTGATCCCGGCAGCTTCTCTCCGATCGGGTCGGTCATCGGCCGGTCAGCTGTCCGTCCGGGACCCCGAGTCGGTCAGCTGGTGGCCCGGGTCAGCTGGTGGCCCGGGTCATCTGGCGGAGCTCCTTCTTGAGGTCACCCAGCTCGTCGCGGAGCCGGGCGGCCAGCTCGAAGTGCAGGTCGGCCGCGGCAGCGTGCATCTGCGTGGTGAGCTCCTGGATGAGCGAGGCCAGGTCGGCCGCCGCCATCGACTCCAGCCGCCCGCCGCCGGACACGTTGACGTCGACGGCCAGCGCCCCACGGCCGCCACCGCTCTTGGTGGCCCGGCCTCGCGACTGCGACCGCCCGGAGCCGAGGAGCTGCTCGGTGTCGGCGTCCTCGCGGGCCAGCAGGTCGGTGATGTCGGCGATCTTCTTGCGCAACGGCTGAGGGTCGACGCCGCGCTCCTTGTTGAAGGCGATCTGCTTCTCGCGCCGGCGATGGGTCTCGTCGAGCGCTTCCTGCATCGAGGGGGTGACGTTGTCGGCATACATGTGCACCTGCCCGCTGACGTTGCGGGCGGCGCGACCGATGGTCTGGATGAGCGAGCGCGCCGAGCGGAGGAAGCCCTCCTTGTCGGCGTCGAGGATGCTCACCAGCGACACCTCGGGGAGGTCGAGACCCTCGCGGAGCAGGTTGATGCCGACCAGCACGTCGAACTCGCCGACCCGCAGCTCCCGGAGCAGCTCCACCCGGCGCAGCGTGTCGATGTCGGAGTGGAGGTAACGGACCCGGATCCCCTTGTCCAAGAGGTAGTCGGTGAGGTCCTCGGCCATCTTCTTGGTCAGCGTCGTCACGAGGACCCGCTCGTTGCGCTCGGTGCGCAGGGTGATCTCGTGGATGAGGTCGTCGATCTGCCCCTTGGTCGGCTTGAGCACGACCTCCGGGTCGACCAGGCCGGTCGGCCGGATGATCTGCTCGACCGGCGGGCCGGACCGCGACGACTTGTCGAGCTCGTAGGGGCCGGGCGTCGCGGAGAGGTAGAGCGTCTGGCCGATCCGGTCGAGGAACTCCTCCCACATCAGCGGCCGGTTGTCCATCGCGCTGGGCAGCCGGAACCCGTGGTCGACGAGCATCCGCTTGCGGGACATGTCGCCCTCGTACATCGCCCCGATCTGCGGCACCGTCTGGTGCGACTCGTCGATGACGAGGAGGAAGTCCTCCGGGAAGTAGTCGAGGAGGCAGTTCGGCGCCGACCCGGCGGACCGGCCGTCGATGTGCCGCGAGTAGTTCTCGATCCCGCTGCACGAGCCGACCTGGCGCATCATCTCGATGTCGTAGGTCGTCCGCATCCGCAGCCGCTGGGCCTCGAGCAGCTTGCCCTGGCGCTCCAGCTCGCCCAGCCGGTCGGCCAGCTCGAGCTCGATCCCCTTGATCGCCCGCTCCATCCGCTCCGGGCCTGCGACGTAGTGGGTGGCGGGGAAGACGTACATCTCCTCCTCCTCGCGCACCACCTCGCCGGTCACCGGGTGAAGGGTGTAGATCCGCTCGATCTCGTCGCCGAACAGCTCGATCCGAACGGCGAGCTCCTCGTAGACGGGAATGATCTCCACGGTGTCGCCCCGGACCCGGAACGTCCCGCGCGAGAAGGCCAGGTCGTTGCGGGTGTACTGCATCTGGACGAACTTCAGCAGCAGCTGGTCGCGGTCCATCTGCTCGCCCACCTTGAGCCGGACCATCCGGTCGACGTATTCCTGCGGCGTGCCCAGGCCGTAGATGCACGACACCGACGCCACCACGACGACGTCTCGCCGGGTCTGCAACGAGTTGGTCGCGCTGTGCCGGAGCCGCTCGACCTCGTCGTTGATCGACGAGTCCTTCTCGATGTAGGTGTCCGTCTGCGGGATGTATGCCTCGGGCTGGTAGTAGTCGTAGTAGGAGACGAAGTACTCGACGGCGTTGTTGGGGAGCAGCTCGCGGAACTCGTTGGCCAGCTGAGCGGCCAGGGTCTTGTTCGGCGCCATGACGAGGGTCGGCCGCTGGACCTGCTCGATGACCCAGGCGGTCGTCGCGGACTTGCCGGTGCCGGTGGCGCCGAGGAGCACGACGTCGTCCTCACCGCCCTTGATCCGGCGCGCGATCTCGTCGATGGCGGTGGGCTGGTCACCGCTCGGCGAGAACTCGGAGACCACCTGGAACGGGGCCACCGTGCGCTTGATATCGGTCGTCGGACGCATGACCTCAACGGTAAGCCTCGCGACCGACAGCCCATTCCCTAGGCCTGGGCCCGCCCCAGCCGCCAGTACCCCATCAGCGCCACCTGGCCGCGGCCCAACCCCACCTCGCCGAGGAGGTGCCGACGGATCCCGCGGACGACGCCCTGCTCGGCAGCCACCCACACGTATGCGCCGTCCAGCGGGGTCGACTCCGCCGCGAGGTCCGATTCCGGCACCTCCCACAGCAGGTCTTCCGGGTCGAGCTCCGGCTCAGCCCGCTCGACGGCGCCGGCCGCCACCATGGTCCAGGACCGCACCGCCCGCTCCAGCGCGACGCCGTGTGGCCGGCCGGCCCGGACCAGCCAGACCACCTCGGCACCGTCCGGCGCGACGAGGTCGAGGCAGTCCGCCGCGACCGGCACCTCCAGCAGAGCGGTGACGCGGAGCGCCGGTGAACCCGCCGCAGCCAGGTCCTCGAGGATCCGCGCCACGGCAGGCAGCGCGGTCTCGTCGCCGACGAGCAGCACCTCACCGGCCTCGGCGGGCAGGGCGAAGGCGCGCCCACCCGGGTCGCCGTCGAACCGCGCGTCCGGACCCACCAGCACGACCGGGTCGCCGCGCTCGGCCCGCGCGGCCCAGTCCCCCGCCGGGCCAGCGTCCGCGTGGAGGACCATGTCGACGTCCACCGCCGAACCTGACTCGGTATGCGTCACCCGCCGGGTCGTGTAGGTGCGCATCGCCGGACGCGACTCGTCCGGCAGACCCACCCAGGCCGCATACCAGTCCTCGGCCTGGGCCTCGAGGCCCTCCGGCCAGGGTCCGACGAGCAGCTTGATCCGCTGGTCGAGTCCCGGGTCGGCGAAGTGCTCGAGGTCGGGCCCGACGAACCGGACCCGCCGCAGGCTGGGCGACAGGTCCTCGACGGAACCGACGACAGTGCGGAACAGCCGCCACGGGGCGACGGTGGTGACGGTCATGTGACCCCCGATTCTGTGCGTGATCTCCAGAGCAACCAGACGAAGTACGGCGCGCCGATGATGGCGGTGACGAGCCCGGCCGGGACCTGCGCGGGCGCGATCACGGTGCGGCCGAG
>DASTNV010000249.1:0-20506 GCA_035762725.1 Lapillicoccus sp.
CGCGCTCATCGTGGTCGGAGCCCTGCTCGGCCTCCTCGGGGTGTCCATCCTCATCGGCGGCGTGGCCGTCGCCGTGGTCGACAACACCCGCGACCGCGACGGTTACCTCATGTCCGCACCCGGCCAGCTGTCCAGCGGCGCGTATGCCGTGGTCCTGCCGGACCTCAAGGTCCACGGCTTCGGTGGCTGGGCCGTCGACGCCCAGGCCATGTCCGGCAGCCTGCGCATCACCGCCACCTCTGACCGTCCGGTGTTCATCGGCATCGGGCCTTCGGACCAGGTGAATGCCTATCTCGGCTCCGCCCGGCACGACGTCATCGAGGACTTCTCGACGTCACCATTCCGTGTGGCGTACCGCCCCGTCTCCGGTGGTGCGCTCTCGGGTTCCCCTGCGGCACAGCCGTTCTGGGTGGCCACGGGTACCGGGACCGGCACGAACGTCCTCACCTGGACCCCGCAGGAGGGTGACTGGTCGGTGGTCATGCTCAACGCCGATGGTTCGCCGGCGATCGACGCGTCGGTGTCGGTCGGCGCGGTCGTCCCGATCCTGCGAGGGATCGCCGTCGGCCTGTCCATCGGCGGAAGTGTGCTGTTCTTCCTGGGTCTCGCCCTGGTCCTCATCGCCGTGGTGAGCTACGAGCGACAGCCGCGGCGTCGCCCGCAGCCCCGCATCACGGTCTCCTCGCCGACCGCCTGAGCAGGCCGAGATGTCGACTGCGTCGATCGCCGCCATCACCGCCACCCTGGTGTGGCTCGGGTGGCTCGTCGTCACGGACTGGGTGCCGATGTTCCCGCTCAACGACCTCGAGTCGAGCAGTGTGGCCACCAGGGCCCGCCGGGCACTGGCCACCTACCCCGCAGGGCTGCTCATCGTGGCGGGAATCCTCGTCGACCAGACCTGGTCCCTCGTCGCGGCACTCGTCCTGGCCATCGCGCTGGTCGTCGGCCACATCGCGTACTGGTGGATGCCCTACCTCGGCGTCGCCGTCGAACCGCAGGTCGAGATCTACCAGCGAGAGTTCTCCCGGACCGTCAAAGCTGTGCCGGAAGAGGGACATCTCGTCGCCGTCGACGTGCAGCACCTGGTGGCGGGGGTTCTCTCCGTCCTCGTTCTCGCGGCGACGCTGCTGGCCCTGCTCGTGCACTGACTCACTCGCGGTGCCGGCATCCTCATCGGGCGCCGGCACCGTCGCGTGGGACCGGCACCTGGTCGTCTTCGGCCACAGCCTGGTCGTCAGGACGGCCGACCCAGTAACGCCGGTCGACGACGAGCAGGACGAGCGCGACGAGGCACCAGACGATCGCGTAGGTCCAGTTCTGCCGCTCGAGGTCCGGTCCCGCGGTCCAGAAGCTGCCGACCCGAACCCCGCCCTCGACGCCGTGCGCGATCAGGGTCAGGAGCGAGCTGCCCGACGCGTGGTTGAACAGCCACCCGTACCAGAACGTCACGGCGACCGTCGTGACAACACCGATCGGGTGCGCGCCGAACGCGGACATGAGGAAGAGCGGGGCGTGCCAACCGGCGATGGCCAGCGCCATGATGGCCGTCGCGCCGAGCCGGGATCGGGTGCGCTGGAGCTGCGGCTGCGCGTATCCCCGGAAGCTCGGCTCCTCGACGATCGGCCCACCCAGGGGGCTGACCATGTGCAGCCCCAGGGCGAGCGGCAACGCATACCAGGGCGTGAGGAAGTCGAGTGACGGCGCAGAGGCCCCGAGACCGACGTTGAGCAGCACCGCCGCCGCATGCACGGCGAGCGGCACCGCCACAGCGAGGGCGTACCAGACCCAGCCCACCCGCCACCGGATCAGGCGGGCGCCGATGTCGCGCAGACCCGCCCAGCCGTCGGTGAGACCGGCGACGAGCAGCGCCGCCAGCAGCGCGCCCGGTGCGAAGAAGCTGTTCCACGGAATCGCACCCCACGTCAGGACATACGCGAGAACGAAGAAGCAGAGCACTCGATGACGTCGTACGAACTCCATGACCGACCTCCGATGGGGCGAGCCAGCCGTTGGCTCCTGCCACGAGGTTCCGGGTGGCCTCTCCCGGGTCGACAGCCGGTGTACTGGCCAAGGTTTTGGCCGGTTTTCTGGTATGTCGGGCTGCCGGTCTGCGCCGCTACCGTGGTGAGCGCTCGGCGGCGTGGGAAGGAGTGGCCATGGTCGAGGCGACTCCCACTGGCCGCTCGTGGATGCTCTGGGCGATGGCCGTCACGGCCATCGCCATCCTTACCGGCGTCCTCATCCTCTCGCTGGCAAATGCCCGGCTGGAGCCGACGGCGCTTCGGGTCTTCCTCGTCGCGTGGATCGTCGTGCCCTATGTCGTCAGCGGGGTGGTCGCGTGGTGGCGACGGCCGGCCAGCCGTCTGGGACCGCTGATGCTGTTGACCGGGATCGCCATGGCGCTGGTCCCCATGCAGTGGTCGGCGCAGCCGTGGGTGCACAGCGTGGGTCATGTCCTCGACATGCTGCCGGCGGCGATGTTCCTCCACGTGTTCCTCGCGTTCCCCACGGGTCGGGTGCGGGATCGCGCTGAACGGGTCCTGGTGGTGGCGACCTACTCCGTCACCGTCGGCCTGCAGGTGGTCAAGATCGCCCTTGGCGTCAACCCGGACAGCGTCTTCACCCTCGTCGCGGCTCCGGCGGCCGCCAACGTCGTCGAAGGCATCCAGCTCGCTCTGGTGTCGTGCGCACTCCTGCTCGGCGTCGTCCTGCTGCACCGCCGCCGCTCGGGCAGGGAGCGGTTCCGTCGGCGACCGGCCACGCTCGTCGTCGACGCCTTCAGCTTCGCGCTGGTGATGCTCGCGCTGCTCTACGGCGGAGCACTGTTCGGCTGGACCTTCCTCGAGCCGATCCGGCTCATCGCCTTCGCCGCGCTCGGGCTGGCGCCGGTTGCCTTCCTCTTCGCGCTCCTGGACCGTCGTCTGGCGCGCGGGGACGTCGCGGGGCTGCTCGTCGAGCTCCAGGCCGACCCGACCATCGACCTCCAAGCGCCACTGGCGCGGGCGGTACGCGACCCGTCGCTGCGGCTCGCGTTCTGGCTGCCCGAGCTCGCGACGTGGTCCGACCAGGACGGCAACCGGACCGCCGCGCCCGACCCGGAGCATCGAGGGGTCCGGATCCTGTACCGGGACGGTGAGCCGATGGCCGCGTTGACCTTCGACCCGGGCCTCGACGAGGAGCACGAGCTGCTCGACGCCGTCGTCGCGACGACGAGCATCGCCCTCGAGAACGGCCGGCTCCGCGCCGAGCTACGCGCCCGGCTGAACGAGCTGCAGGAGTCGCGGGTCCGGGCGTCCGAGGCCGGGCGCAAGGAACGGCAACGTCTGGAACGGGACCTGCACGACGGGGCACAGGCTCGGCTCGTCGCCCTGTCGATGGAGCTCGGGATGCTGGGCACCGACGTGGCGACCGACGACGCGATGAAAGGCCGTCTCCTGCAAGCGAAACGGGAGGTGTCCGCCTCGCTCGAGGAGCTGCGCAGCGTGGCCCGCGGGATCTACCCTGCGGTCCTGACGGCGCACGGCCTGGCCGTCGCTCTCGAGTCGGTGACCGCGCGATGCGTGGTACCGACCGAGCTGACCGTCGACGTTCCCGAGCGGCCGGCCGCCGCGGTGGAGGTGGCGGCCTACTACGTGGTCAATGAGGCGGTGGCCAACATCGGCAAGCACTCCGGGGCAACGGCAGCCTGGGTATGCGTCGAACGTCGCGACGGGCGGCTGGTGGTCGATGTCCGCGACAACGGACGGGGTGACGCGTCCGCCTCACCCGGGTCGGGTCTCGACCTCCTCGCGCTGCGCGTGCAGGCCTTGGGCGGCCGGCTGGCCGTGAGTCCGGCGAAGAGCGGAGGCACCCAGGTACGAGCGGAGTTCCCGTGTCCCTGAAGGTGACCATCGCCGAAGACAGCGTGCTGTTGCGTGAGGGGCTGACCCGCATCCTCACGGAGTCGGGTGTCGAGGTGATCGCTGCCTATGACAACGCCGACGACCTCCTCAACCGGATCAAGGTCGAACCGCCCGACATCGCCCTGCTCGACATCCGGCTACCCCCCACGCATACCGACGAAGGCATGCGCGCTGCGCTGACCATCCGGCGGGAGCATCCGACGGTGAGCGTCATGGTCCTCTCGCAGTACGTCGAGCTCGGGCTGGCCATGCAGCTGCTCAGCGAATCGGCCGAGGGGGTGGGGTACCTGCTCAAGGACCGGATCGGCGACGTCGACGACTTCCTCGATTCGATCCGACGGGTCGCGGCCGGCGGCTCGGCGATCGACCCGCAGATCGTCTCCACGCTGTTGCACCGTCGACGGACCGAGAGCCCGATGGAGCGGCTCACCCCGCGCGAGCGTGAGGTGCTCGGGCTGATGGCCGAAGGAAACTCGAACGCCGGCATCGCCGGACGGCTCGTCATCACCCAACGCGCCGTCGAGAAGTACGTGTCGAGCGTCTTCGACAAGCTCGGAATCCCTTCCACCGGAACGGAGTCCCGTCGCGTCCTCGCTGTCTTGCTCTACCTGCGTGGCTGAGGGCGGCTCGACGTCAGGCGAAGAGACGCGCCACTCCACGGGCCAGTCCCTCGGTGGGCCACCAGGTCATCATGAAGAGGCGGCCGTTTGCGCGTCGCCCTTCGGCCCACCAGCCGACGTGACGGCCGCGGCGGATTCGTGTGGTGCGCTGGCTCATGACTTCTCCGATCTCTGGACGGGTCACTCGGGCAACGGCTGCCCGGGGCAGTCCGCGGGTCCCCATGGCAGTGCCCTCATGAAGTCGTGCCTCGAAGATCGCATCGGCGGGGGAAGCGCCTCCAGCCGGTAGACCGGCTCATCCAGGTACGGGTTTCTCCCCGACCGCACTCTCTAGACTCGGCGCATGGCATGGGGGCCGGGCCGTCGCGAGCGAAAGGTCGTCACGGTCCTGTTCGCCGATCTCGTCGGCTTCACGGCCCGCTCCGAGTCGCTCGACCCGGAGGACGTCGAGGCGATCCTGGGCCCGTACCACGAGCGGCTGCGCACCGAGCTGGAGCAGCGCGGCGGCACGGTGGAGAAGTTCGTCGGCGATGCGGTGATGGCGGTCTTCGGCGCGCCGGTCGTGCACGAGGACGACCCCGAGCGGGCCGTCCGGGCGGCGCTGGCCATCTGCCACGGCGTCGTCGAGGACGGCAGCCTCGAGGTGCGGGTCGCCGTCAACACCGGCGAGGCGCTGGTCAACGTCGACGCCCACCCCGAGCTGGGTGAGGCGATGGTCGCCGGCGACGTTGTCAACACCGCGTCACGGCTGCAGAACGCCGCGCCGGTCAACGGAATCCTCGTCGGCGAGGCGACGTACCGCGCCACCCGTCAGGTGATCGACTACCGGGAGCACGACCCCGTCGACGCCAAGGGCAAAGCCGCGCCGGTGCCGGTGTGGGAGGTCGTCGAGGCGAGGGCGCGCATCGGTGCCGACCTGGGTGAGGCACTGGCCCCCCTGGTCGGCCGAGAGCGCGAACGAGCGCTACTGATCTCGACGTTCGACCGCGCCCGCACCGAGTCGTCGACGCAGCTCGTGACGATTGCCGGCGTTCCCGGCATCGGCAAGAGCCGCCTCGTCGGCGAGCTCTTCACCGAGCTCGAGCACGAGGCGGACCTGACCAACTGGCGGCGCGGGCGATCGCTCCCGTACGGCGAGGGCGGTGCGCTGTGGGCCTTCGGTGACATGGTCAAGGCCCAGGCGGGCATCCTCGAGAGCGACGCCGCCATCGACGCCGAGCGCAAGCTCCACGACGCCGTGGTGGCGGCCGTGGGCCAGGACGATGTCGAGTGGGTCGAGAAGCGGTTGCGACCGCTGGTGGGGTTGAGCGGAGAGACCGGCGGCCGCGACGAGAGCTTCGGTGCTTGGCGCCGGTTCGTCGAGGCGCTCGCTGAGCAGCGACCGACGGTGCTGGTGTTCGAGGACGTCCACTGGGCCAACGACGAGCTCCTCGACTTCATCGACGAGCTGGCGGGCTTCGTCACCGACGTACCGCTACTCGTCATCGCGACCGCGCGTCCCGAGCTGTTCGACCGTCGTCCGGACTGGGGCGGCGGCAAACGGAACGCCCTGACGATCTCGCTGACCCCGCTCGCCGACGCCGACACGGCTCGGTTGTTCGCGGCTCTCCTGCACCGGAACCTGCTGCCGGCCGAACAGCAGGGCGAGCTCTTGGCTCGAGCGGGCGGAAACCCGCTCTACGCGGAGCAGTTTGCTCGGATGTTCGTCGAGCGCGGCGAGGTCGACGGCCGACTGCCCGAGACGGTGCAGGGGATCATCACCGCGCGCCTCGACGCGCTGCCGCCACCGGAGAAGGCGCTACTGCTCGACGCCGCAGTACTCGGCCGGACGTTCTGGCGCAGCGCTCTGGTCGGCGAGGAGATCGACCAGCATCTGAATGCGTTGCAGCGCAAGGAGTTCATCCGCCGCGAACGTCGCAGTGCCGTTTCCGGCGACAGCGAGTATGCGTTCGCCCACCTGCTGATTCGCGACGTCGCCTATGCGCAGATCCCTCGCGCCGACCGGGCGGAACGGCACGCCCGCGCAGCCCAGTGGGTCGACTCGCTCGCCAGCGACCGCGGCGCCGATCTGGCGGAGCTGCGTGCGCATCACTACGTCTCCGCGCTGGAGCTGTACGAGGCCGCCGGCCGGGACTACTCGGACCTCGTGGACCCGACGGTCGACGCCTTGCTCGCGGCAGCCCGCCAGGCCCAGCGGTTGTTCGCCTTCACCCACGCCGCGCGGTACGCGTCGCGCGCACTAGATCTCGTCACCCCGGACGATGCCCGGCGGCCGGAGCTACTCCTCGAGCTGGCCTCGGCGCACGGCAACCTGGCGGAGGTGGACGCCTTCAGCGAGACAGCAGCCCAGGCGGCCGCAGGGTTCGTCATGGCCGGCGACCGAGAGTCGGCGGCCCGCGTCGAGAACCTCGCGGCCCGCGAGCTCTGGAGCTTCGGCCGCCGGGACGAAGCGCACGCGGCGGCGGACCGGGCGTTGGACCTGGTTCGTGACCTGCCGGTGTCACGGACGACGGCGGCGGCCCTCGACGGGCGCTCACGGCTCTTCATGCTCGGTGCCCGGTACGAGGAGGCGATCTCCCTGGCGACGTCCGGGCTCGCTGCGGCGCGGGAGTTCGACGACGCCCGCAGCGAGGCCAGCCTGCTCATCACCCTCGGCACCGCACGGAACCAGACGAGCCCTCGCGACCTCCACGAGCTCGAAGCAGGCGCGGAGATCGCCGACCGGTTGAACCTGCCGCTCGAGTACACCCGCGGGCACAACAACATCGCCGAGCTGCTCTTCGAGGACGGCGACATCGCGGGGGCCGCCAACCAGGTGGACCTGGCCCTTACCAACGGGGAGCGCCTTGGCGTCGTGTCGATCGTCGTGTGGCTTCTGCCCCAGGTGGCCACGATGGCCTACCACCGTGGTGACTGGGCGTCGGCCGACGCCGCGCTCCGGCGCTACCAGCAGCTCCGGGAGACGACCACCGCCAACTACACCGAGGGGCAGGCGGAGGCGGTCCGCGCGGCGATCGCGGTCGGCCGCGGCAAGGCCGAGGCCGAGGACATCTGGCAGCGTGCCGTCGAGCTCGGGCGGGAGATGAAGGACCCGCAGGCCCGGATGCCGGCTCTGACCGGCTGCGCGCGCTTCCTCGCCGAGGCCGGGCGCGCCGACGAAGCCGGCGCGCTGTACGAGGAGATCCTCGACCTCGGAGACCGGTACTTCGGGGCCCTCATCGACCTCGGCTGGGCGATGCACGATCTCGGGCGGCCGGACGCGGCCTGGCTCGACGGGCGCGGCGGCGTCTGGGGTCGGTCCGGATCCCATGTCGCGAGAGGGGAGTTCGAGGCTGCGGCGGCCGTCCTCGCGCCGGTCGGGTTCCACACCGAAGCTGCCTACGCCCGGTTACGAGCCGCCGAGCGGCTCACCGGTGCCGATCGCGCGCCGCTGCTCGACCTCGCGCTGGCGTTCTATCGCAAGGTGGGCGCAACGGCATACGTGCTGCGCGGGGAGGCGTTGCTGCCGGCCTCGGCGTGACGGGAGGTCGTGCGGTCAGCAGTTGCCGGCGACGAATCCGCTCTCCATTTCGGTACCCACAACCGTGGCCTGAAACTGCCCCAGGTAGTTGAAGGCACAGGGGATCTCGGCGTTCCCGTTGAACGAGCCGTCGAGGCCGACATGCAACTCGCTGCTCACGACAATCCCGCCTGTCGCGATCACCTCGATTGTGTGTTCGGGTGGCCCTTCGGACACCGAGAGCGTTCCCCAACACTGATTCTTTGAGCCAAGGCAGTCGTACGGCGCGGAGTCGCTCAGGATGATCTGACCCGCGGCGGCGGTGAGCACACCACCCAAGGCCGTGTGGCTCGTGCAGTCACCGGCGTTGGTGAAGACCCGGCCGGTCTCCGCCTGCGCGGGCCTCGTGGCCGCCCGACGACGGCCTTCTGGACGGACGACCTCAACATCTTCAACGGCACGATCAGCTCGGTTCCCCTCGCCGGCGGAACGGCGACGACGGTGCTCAACGGCCTGAACAGCCCTCAAGGGATCGCCGCCGACGCGAACAACATCTACTGGGCCGACTTCGGCGACGGCACGGTCAACCGGTACTCCTTGACCGACGCGACGCGGACCGCGTTGGTCCAGGGGCAGGGCGGCGTGGGTGGCGTGGCCGTGGACAGCACCGGCGTGTACTGGACCACAGCCACAGGATCCAGCACCGGTGGTGCGATCCGGTATGCGCCGTTCAACGCCAGCGGTGTCGGCGCCGAGACCATCCTGATCGGCGGGCTGAACGCCCCGACGGGCGTCGCGGTCGAGGGCGGCCAGGTGTTCTGGACGGACAACCTCAACCAAACAGTCAACACGAGGGCCATCTCCGGAGGCCCTGTCACGGTCATCGCGAGGGGTCAGGCCGAACCGAATGGTGTGGCTGTGTCCGGCGGCCAGGCGTACTGGGTCAACAGCGATGGGACCATCAACGCCGCCCCGATTGGCGGCGGGTGACCCGTAGCGACTCTCTACAGCTCGATCTTCGACATCGCGAACGGAGTCGCTATCGGGCCATGACATCGGACCCGCCTGCCTAAGGCATCTCCGCCGGCTGGTTACGCTCCCGACATGTCGCCGACTCGGGACGATGTCGCGCGGCGGGCCGGAGTGTCCGTCGCGGTCGTCTCGTACGTCGTCAACGGGGGCCCACGGCCGGTCGCGGCCGCCACGCGGGAGCGGGTGTTGCGCGCCATCGAGGAGCTGGGCTATCGACCCGACGGCGTGGCCCGGCAGCTGCGCACGGGGAAGAGCAACTCGTTCGGACTCGTCGTCCCGGACCTGGGGCTTCCGCACTTCGGAGAGATGACCCAGATGCTCACCCGGCTGGCCGCCCGCCAGGGCTACCAGCTGCTGGTGGCCAGCACCGAGTGGGACCTCGAGGCCGAGCGCGCGCAGCTGAGCCTGATGGCCGATCGTCGCGTCGACGGCGTCATCCTCATGAGTGTCGACCCGCGACAGGACATGGGCTGGCTCGAGCGGCTGCGGGTACCGGTCGTCGTCGTCGACCGGCCGACCGCCGCCGTCAAGAGCAGCGAGGCCGCGGTCGAGCACCTCGTCTGGCACGGGCACGAGCGCATCGGGTTCGTCACCGGATCGCTCGGAGTACTTGCGATCCAGCGCCGTCAGTCCGGGTGGGAGGCCGCCATGCGGACCGCCGGACTGACCCTGGACCCGGACCTCGTGGTGCCCACCGAGATCAGTCGCGCAGGTGGCTACGACGCATCGAAACGGCTTCTTACTCAACCGAATCCGCCCACCGGAGTATGCGTTGACTCCGACGCGCAAGCGGTGGGGTTCCTGCGAGCGGCCAAGGATCTGGGCGTCGCGGTACCGGGCGACCTGGGTCTGGTCAGCTGCGAAGGCACGACGATGGCCCAGTTCGCGGTACCGAGCATCACCACCGTCGAGGTGCCCCGCGAGGACATCGCCGCGGAGGCGCTCGCCGCCCTCGTCGAGGAGCGGGCGGACTGGCTCCGAGTGGTCAGCAACGAGGGGTTCCACCTCGTACGCCGGGAGTCGTGCGGCTGCGTCGCGACCCCTGTATCGACCCGCTGAACAGGGGTTGACAGCAGGATCTACTCGTGTAGAGTCTCGCCTCAATCTACACGAGTAGAACCGACGAGGAGGGCAACGATGCCGGCACCAGGACGGGTGTTCGTCGTGGGAACGCTGAACCACGATCTGCTGCTGTCGGTGCCCTCTCTCCCGGCCGAGGGCGAGACCGTCGTGGCGCGCAAGGAGCATTCCGCCCCTGGCGGCAAGGGCGCGAACCAGGCCGTCGCGGCCGCTCGAACCGGCGCCGCCACGACCATGGTCGGAGCGGTCGGGAGCGACGTCTCTGGTGACACGATGCGGAGCCAGCTGTCGGACTTCGGTGTCGACCTCACGGCCGTGCTGCAGACCGGATCCCCGACCGGGTCCGCCGTCGTGGTCGTCGACGACCGTGGCGACAACTTGATCGTCGTCCGACCGGGAGCCAACGCCGACCTCACCGTCGATCACGTGACAACCGTCCTCGCGCACCTGCGTCCGCAGGACGTCCTCGCCGTCCAGGGCGAGCTGGCGACGGACCTCCTGGTCGCCGCAGTTCGGGCCGGCCGAGCGGCCGGTGCGCGAGTCGTCCTCAACTGGGCTCCGGTCGTCGCACTACCCGCCGACATCGTCTCGAGTGCGTCGGTCGTCGTCGTGAACCGTGCCGAGGCCCTGGCCCTGACCGACCTGGCCGACGACACCCCGGGCGCCCAGCTGGCGGAGACCCTGCACCGACGCTTCGGGGTGGTCGTCGTCGTGACCCTCGGCGCAGCCGGCTCCGTGGCCGCCACCCCCGACGGGACGGTGTCTGTCCCTTCTGTCCGGGTTCGCGACGTCGTCGACACGACCGGTGCGGGTGACAGCTATGTCGGCACCCTGGCCGGCACCCTCACGCATCTGGACATCGACCTCCACCAGGCCATGACGGCGGCCGCCGCCGCCGCGAGCCGCACCGTGCGTCACCCCGGCGCGCAACCGACCCAGCCCCAACCCGACCTCGCCACCGCCCCCCGGTAATCCCACCGCCGAATTCTCAACGAGGAGAACCCGTTATGCCCAAGTCCACGTTCACCCGAACCCTTCCCGTCGTGGGGGTCGCAGCAGCGCTCGCTGTCGCCGGCTGCAGCGGCGGCGGCTCGGGCTCTGCCGCGACGAGCGGCACCGTCCAGGGGGCCATCACCTACTCGTTCTGGGGAAGTCCCGCCCGGGCGGAGAAGGTGAACAAGGTTATTGGTCTCTACCAGCAGGAGACACCAGGCGTGACGGTGACCGGGGAGGTCTCGGACTACAACGCCTACATCGAGAAGATGACGGTCAAGGCCGCCGGTGGCGGCTTGGCCTGTGCCATCGGCACCCAGAGCACCTTCTTCGCGCCCTACGCGCAGAAGGACGTGCTGCTTCCGCTCGACGACCTGATCGCCAGCAAGGCGATCGACGTCGCCAACATCCCGAAGGAGGTGCTCGCCGCCGGTCAGATCGACGGCAAGCAATACCTCATGCCGACCGGGACGTTCGTCCGACTGGCCGCCTACAACGTCGACATGGTCAAGGCCGCTGGTGCCCCGGCGCCGACCGATGACATGACCTGGGAGCAGTACGCGGCCTGGTTGAAGCAGGTTCAAGCCGGTCTGCCCAAGGGCAAGTACGCCTCAGAGATCGAGGGCAGCAACATGTTCTCGTTCTCCTCGTGGGTCATCGGCCACGGCCAGCAGATGTTCAAGGACAACAAACTCGGCTTCGACAAGGCGCTGATGGCGCAATGGTTCCAGTACTGGCTGGATCTGACCGCGGCGGGCGTGACCGTGCCCGCGTCGATGATCCCCGACCAGAGCCTGGCGCTGGAGCAGACGCCGTTGGCGAAGGGCGTGACTGCGGCGGGCACTCGGGACATCCCGCAGCTGTTCGTCACCGAGAAGGCACTCACCGGCGCCAAGCTCGGCACGTCGGTGAAGGCGGTCTCGATCCCGAGCCAGGATCCGACGAAGTCGGCGAACATCGTCGGGTCCAACGGGATCTCGATCCCGAAGAGCTGCGACAACCCGGCGACCGCCGCCTCGTGGCTCAACTACTTCACCAACGACAAGGACGCCGCACTGGCCTTCCAGTCGGACAACGGGATCCTCACCAACACCGCCAACCAAGAGGCGCTGCTCGCTGACCCGGCGACTCCGGCCGGTGTCAAGCAGAACGTCACCATCCTCCGGGGACTGACGGACAAGAAGGACCTGACGACCATGGAGTACCCGGCTGGGCTCAGCACGCTGACCACCGAGCTGACCAGGCTGTACCAGCAGGTCGCCTTCGGGCAGACCACGGTCGACGCCGCGGTCGACGCCTTC
Source organism: Lapillicoccus sp. (assembly GCA_035762725.1). Classification (GTDB taxonomy): domain Bacteria; phylum Actinomycetota; class Actinomycetes; order Actinomycetales; family Dermatophilaceae; genus Lapillicoccus. The sequence goes on from DASTNV010000249.1 coordinate 12,428, forward strand.
TTCAACAAGGCCGAGCAGGTCATCAAGTAGGCCTGGGAATGACCACGGCAACCGCCCTCCGGGGCGCCCGGCGGCGCACACCGCGCCGCCGGGTCGGCTCCCGCAACAACCTTGCGGGCTACCTGTTCATGACTCCCTGGCTCCTCGGCTTCGTCTTCATCGTCGGCGGCCCAGTGGTCATCTCGCTCTACCTGTCCCTCACCGACTACTCGCTACTTGGTTCCCCTCGCTTCATCGGCCTGAAGAACTACCAACAGATGTTCACCGCCGACCCGCGGTTCCTCAAGTCGCTTTCGGTCACCGTCACCTACCTGGTGGTTTCCGTACCGCTGGTCCAGGTCTTCGCGCTCTTCCTGGCGACGATCCTCAACCGCAAGCTCCGCGGACTGACGATCTACCGGACCGTCTACTACATCCCCTCGCTGATCGGCGGCAGCGTCGCCATCGCCATCCTCTGGCGGTTCATCTTCTCCGGCGACGGACTGCTCAACAACGTCCTCGGCGTCTTCGGCATCGAGACCGACTACTCGTGGATCGGTAGCCCGAACACCGCCCTTTACACCCTGGTCGCCCTCAACGTCTGGCAGTTCGGCGCGGCGATGATCATCTACCTCGCCGGCCTCAAGCAGGTCCCCGTCGAGCTGTACGAGGCGGCCATGCTCGACGGGGCCGGCACCGTGCGCCGGTTCATCTCGATCACGCTCCCGATGCTCAGCCCGGTCATCTTCTTCAACGTGCTGATGAACATGGTCGCGGCGTTCCAGGCGTTCAACAGCGCCTACATCGTCAGCAACGGCACCGGTGGCCCGGCCGACTCGACGCTGTTCTACACGCTCTACCTCTACCAGCGCGGCTTCGTCGACTTCGACATGGGGTATGCGTCGGCCCTCGGCTGGTTCCTGCTCGTGGTCGTCGGCATTCTCGCCGCCGGGCTGTTCACCCTGAGCCGTCGGCTCGTGTACTACGGAGACGAGTGATGGCCACGATATTCAAGCCAAGCAGAGTGTCGACGACATCCCGACCGGGGGACGCTAAAGGCGCCCGAGCCACGCCACCGCGAACGTTCCTGACTCATCTGGGCCTCATCGCGCTGGGCGGGTTCATGTTCTACCCCCTGGCCTGGATGCTGGGCGCATCGTTCCGTGAGGACAGCCAGATCAACGACCCCGGCATCTGGCCCGGGGCCGCGTTCACCCTCGACGGCTACACCCAGGGTCTCGAAGGCCTGGCCGGGACGCCGTTCTGGCGGTTCATCCTCAACTCCGTCGTGGTGTCGGCCTTGTGCGTGATCGCCAACCTGGTCGCCTGCTCGCTGACGGCGTACGCGTTCGCGCGGATCGACTTCCGGTTCAAGAAGGTCTGGTTCGCGATCATGATGGGCACCCTGATGCTGCCGCACCACGTGATCCTCATCCCGCAGTACATCCTGTTCCGCGAGGTCGACTGGATCAACACGTACCTGCCGTTCGTGGTTCCGAGACTGCTGGGCACCGACGCGTTCTTCGTCTTCCTGCTGGTCCAGTTCTTCCGGGCCATCCCCCGCGAGATCGACGAGGCGGCCCGGATCGACGGCTGCGGTCACTTCGCGATCTTCACCCGGATCATCCTGCCGCTGTCCAAGCCAGCCCTCGCCACCGCCGCGATCTTCACGTTCATCTACTCCTGGAACGACTTCTTCACCCCGCTGTTGTACCTGAGCGACACCAAGCTCTACACGGTGCCGCTCGCCCTACGGGCGTTCATCGACACGACGGCGGGATCGGCGTTCGGATCGCTGTTCGCGATGTCGGTGCTGTCACTGCTGCCCGTGCTGGGCGTCTTCATCGCCTTCCAGAAGCTGCTCGTCGAAGGCATCGCCACCTCCGGACTGAAGGGCTGAACCGACACCATGCGCATCGCCATCTCCAACGACCACGCGGGGTTCCCGCTCAAGTCCGTCGTCGTCGACCTCCTCGAGTCACGCGGCCACGAGGTCGTCGACGTGGGCACCGACTCGGAGGCACCGGTCGACTTCCCGATCATGACCCAGCGGGTGACCGACCTCGTCGGCTCCGGTCAGGCCGAACGCGGGATCCTCGTCTGCGGCACCGGCGTCGGCGCGGCGATCGCCGCGAACAAGGTGCCGGGCATCCGGGCCGCGGTCATCCACGACACCTACGTCGCCCGACAGGGCGTCGAGCACGACGACGTCAACGTCGCCTGCCTCGGCGCCTGGGTCGTCGGCCGGCGCATCGCCGAGGACGTCGTCACCGCATACCTCGAGGCCGAGTTCAGCACCGACCCCGACTGCCGCCGGCGGGTACGCCAGCTGGCGGACATGGAGCTGGCCGCAGCAGAGGCCCTGCTACGGCCAGGCGTCCCCGTGGCCGTGGAGGGGGGGAGCGTCTAGGACACACCCGGGTTCCGTCGGCCGTTGGCGCGGCCGGTCGAGACCACTGCACGAGACAGATCCAACGAACCAGAAAGGTACCTCACCATGGCGCTCGACAGCGCACGCAAGAAGGAGATCCTCGAGACCGTCTCGAAGCTCCGCGTCACCGACATCCGCGATGGCCTGGACTGGGTCGGCCTGCACCACACCGGCACCGTCTCGCCCGAGATCCGGCCGCTGTGGCGCACCAAGGCCGCCGGGTTCGCCCTCACCTGCCGGCACATTCCCACCCAGCAGCGGGTGCCGAGCATGACCCCCGACGAGTACACGAAGTGGGCCTACGAGTACTGGTACGGCCAGGTCTTCGACAACGACCTGGGCGACCAGATCAACGAGCACACCTTCCTCGTCGTCGACACCTGCAACACGCCGACCCCGGCCGTCGGGTCGATGGACTCGATGATCTGGGCGGCGCTCGGAGCCCGGGGCGTCCTCACCAACGGCGGAACCCGTGACTCCGACGAGACGCTCGAGCAGAAGGCGATCCCGATCTGGTCGCGGTGGATCGTCCAGCCGATGTACCAGGGCCGCGTCGAGTGGGGCGGCCACACCGTCCCGGTCGAGATCGGGGGCGTGCGGGTGAACCCCGACGACCTCGTGGTGGCCGACGGCGACGGCGCGATCATCGTGCCCGAGGACGTCATCGACGATGTGCTCAAGTACGCGATCCAGGAGTCGGAGAACGACAAGCTGGCCCGCGGCCTGCTCTTCGACCGGCTCGGCATCAAGCGCAACGAGAGCACCGTCTCGGTGTTCGATGTCGAACCCCACCCGTACGCCCTCACCGCAGAGCGGCTTGACAAGACGCTGCGTCGTACGTGACGTCAGCCCTGGACGACGAGGGGCCCGCGGAAACCGCGGACCCCTCGTCGCACCACGTGAGGAAGACCTCCGTCACCCGGGACGACGTGGCTCGGTTGGCCGGGGTGTCGCCTGCCGTCGTCTCCTACGTCCTCAACGCCGGTCCCAAACCGGTGTCCGAGGCCAAGCGCCGGCGGGTCGAAGAGGCCGTGGCGGCGCTCAACTATCGACCCGACGCACGGGCCCGCTCGCTACGGCTGGGCCGGACCCACGCCATCGGCCTCGTTGTCCCTGATGCGGCGAACCCGTTCTTCGCGGAGGTGGCCCAGGCCATCGAACGGGCCGCCGCTCCGCACGGACTGGCCGTCCTCATGGGTACGACGGCCGACGACCCGGCAAAGGAGGCGAAGTACCTCGAGGACCTCGCCGAACGGCGCGTCGACGGGATTGTCCTCATCAGCAGCCGGTCCGACCAGGACCTCTCTCCCGCAACGACATTGGCCGTGCCGGTCGTGGCGATGGACCGCGCGCCGGACGACTCGCCGATCTCGACGATTGCGTTCGACAACGTCGGGGGAGCGGCATCGGCCACGCGGCACCTGGTCGACCACGGACACCGCACCGTGCACCTCGTCGCCGGGCCGCAGGACGTCGCAGTCAGCGGGCGACGGATTGACGGTTGGCAGTCCGCCCTCGACGAGGCTGGTCTCGCGGCCCCCCGGCCGACGCATACCCCCTTCACCTACGAGGGCGGCCGCACGGCGGCCCGGCTGCTCTTCGCGCGAGGTGAGCCGCCGACGGCGGTGGTCGTCTCCTCCGACGTCCAGGCGATCGGCGTCATCAGCGCCACGGCCGAGCTGGGGCTGCGAGTGCCCGAGGACCTGGCGGTGGTGTCGGTGGATGGGACGCGAGCGGCGGCGTTCGCCAACCCGGCGATCACGACGTTGAGCCAGCCCATCGAGCGGATGGCGCGGCGGGCGGTCGCCACCATCGTGGCCCGCGGAACTGAGCCCGTCCACGCGGTGATCCGAGGCTCGCTGACCGTACGACGTTCCTGCGGCTGCTGACAGAGCCTGCGATGGTCAACTCAGTTGACCGTCATCGGCTGAGCCGTTATGGTCAACCAGGTTGACTACATACGGAGGTCCGAAATGCCCGTCATCACTGCACCCCCAGACACGACGCATACGCTCGGCTCGACCCGCTTCACGTCGTTGGCAACGCCGTCCAGGGGGAGCCAGGAGACCTCGGTGTGGCGGGTCGAGATCGCACCACGCACCCCGGCCACCCCTCACTCATTGACTCGCGAGGAGGTGTTCGTCGTCCTCGACGGAGAAGCGACGGTCGAGATCGACGGGGTGGGCGACGCCGCGCGACCCGGCGACGCCATCGTCGTTCCGGCAGGTGTCGAGTTCGCCCTGGCCAACGATGGTGACCAGCCGCTCCGGCTGCTCTGCTGCCTGCCGGTCGGCGGCCAGGGGCGGATCGCCGACGGGGACCCGTTCACGCCGCCGTGGGCCCAGTGATCGGGGATGGGCAGGTCCCGTTGGCCCGGCTGTTCGCCATGGCCTACCGGGACCTCGTCGACTCCCTCCACGAGCGGCTGGCCGACCGCGGCTGGCGTGACGTCCGCCCGTCGTTCGGGTTCGTGTTGTTGGCCGCTCGCGACCACCCCATCACCATCACTCAGGTCGCCGCCCTGATGGGTACCACCAAGCAAGCCGCGTCGAAGCTCGCCGGGTCGATCGTCGACGCCGGGTACCTCCAGGCCAGCGCCACCTCAGCCGACAGCCGGGAACGCCCCCTTCGGCTCAGCCGCCGGGGCACCAGGCTGCTTGCGGACGTGGAGGAGGTCTACGCCGAGCTGGAAGCGGAGTGGGCCGAGGTCATCGGCGCGACCGGACTGTCCCGCCTGAGGCGGGACCTCACCAAGGCCGTCGCAACAGCGCACGGCGGCCGGCTTCCGGCTATCCGTCCACCATCCTGACGTCGCGGGAGCGACTAGCCTGGGATGTCCCACGCCGTAACCCGCATAGTCGGGTCCAAGAGAGGGGCCGTTCCGAGATGACGACGTCCGCTGAGCACGTCCACCACGATCAGTCCGACCACGAGCACGTGCACGGCGAGGGCTGCGGGCACGAGACCGTGCAGCACGGCGACCACGTCGACTACCTGCACGACGGCCACCGGCACGCCGAGCACGACGACCACTTCGACGAGCACGACGACAGCGTCTGACCGTTAGTCGTCGTCTCCCGCGACGACCTGCTTGATGCCGTCCAGGGTCTTCGCACTGATATCGCTGGGCTGCATCACCGCGTTCCACCCGTCGACCTGCTCGGTCGTGTACTTGTGGCCGTGCCCACCGGGTACGCCCGTCGAGAACGGAAGGTCGGCGGTGACCTGCCAGAAGGTCACGAAGGGCATCCACACCATGCCCTCGAGCACGTCCTTGCCTGGGGCTTCACCGATCCAGTCGGGCTCGGTGAGGATCAGGTGCGGGCTCCACCACACGATGGGGTCCGAGGAGTGCATGAGGTAGAGCACCCGGGTCCCGTCCCACGCCTGGCCCGCCGGCGGGATCCCGGCCGCGGGATCGGCCGTGAAGCGCACTGTACGACCGTTCTTGTAGACCGGCTCGATCTCCGGGCTTCCTGGCTCACGGTTGTCGCTGAACTCGCGGAACAGGGTGTTGAAGTTCGGTGGTCCGGCGAACAGCGTTCCCGCCGTGCGGTTGCGCAGGTCGGCCTCCCCGCTGAACGCCGTCTCGCCGCCGAACGACCCCAGGCTCTCGCCAGCCACGTACAGCTTCGGACGCTGGTCCTGCGGCAGCCGTGACCACCGGTCGTACACGACGTCGAACAGGGTCCGCCCCGCCTCGCGGGCCTTGCTCTGGTCGACCAGGTACGAGATCCACGACGGCAGGTACGAGTATTGAATGGCCACGGCGGCGGTGTCGCCGCGACCGAGGTACTCGTAGCTGTCGATCATCGCGGGGTCGACCCATCCGCTGCCGGTGGTCGTGAACACGACCAGGTTGGCGCGTTGGAACCCGCCGGCGCGCTCGAGGTCGTCGACGGCCTTGATGGCCCGTTCCTCGGTGTCCTCGGCCGTCGCCAGACCGGCATACGCCCGGATCGGCTCCACCGTCGGCCCCTGGACGACGCGCGCGATGTCGGCGGCCGTGGGGCCCTTACCGGTGAACTTGCGACCCTGGCGACCCAGCGAGTCCCACGGGACTACCGAGCCGGGTCCTCCGGAGCGCAGGGCGCTGGTGGGCTGGTTGACCCCCTCTTCGGTCATCGTGTCGCGAACCGAGAACGCCTTGTCTGCAGCGCTCACCAGCCCGTCGAGCAGGACGCCGGTGATCACGAGGACGGTCAAGGTGACGACGAGGATCCAGCCGAGCGCCGCGGCGGCGCGTCGTCCGATCCAACGGTCGAGCTTCCGCGCCGTCCACCGGTAAAGAGCCCGTAGCCCACGGCCGATGAGGATCAACAGGGCGAAGAAGATGGCGGCGAAGACCGGCGAGGCAACGGCGAGCGGCACGTTGAACTCGGTGATGTCCATCAACGCCCGGATCTGGCTCTGCCAGTACTGCCCGAAGGCGAAGGACGCGGCGAAGAGGACCACTCCGGCGATGACGAAGGTCCGCCAGGCGCCGGGACGCGGCGACCGCGGACCACGGTCGGCGAAGGCGCGCCAGATGAACGCGACCAGCACCCCGAGGCCGTACCCGATGGCGGCGGTCACACCGCAGACCACGCCCTGCAACAGCCCGTCGCGGGGGAGGAGCGACGGCGTGAAGGAGAGGCAGGCGAACAGCAGCGCCCCCCAGGCACCCGGAAGCGTCGCGTGCAGCTGGCGCCGAACCCGACCTGGTTTCCGGTCGGGCTCCGCCGGAGTGTCGTCGTCGACGGGCGGTCGGACGGCCTCGTCGACCGTCACCGCAGTCCGGCCCAGTCCGTGGGGATGTCCGCACCCCCCTCGTGCGAGAGCCGGGCGCCGAACCGGATGAACCCCGGATGCTGGAAGACCTTGCCACCGGCGAGGCTCTCGCCCTGTCGGAACGTCGTGGCCCGGCCGACCATGCTCCGGGGCACGAAGGAGAACACCTCGCCCAGGTAGGCCAGGTCAGCCTCGGAGTTCATCCGCATGAGGAGGAGGTTGTCGCACTGGGTGAGGACCTCCTCGTTCACCTTCTGGGGGCGCTGCGTGGACGCCAGCAGGTAGAGGCCGAACTTGCGGCCCTCGGCGGCGATGAGTGCGGCGGTGTTGGCGGCGAGGCGGGTCACCTCGTCGCCCGGCTCGCGCGGGCAGACGTTGTGGGCCTCGTCGATGACGATGAGCACGGGCTGACGGCGGTGCCGGTGGCGCCACAAAGCGGACAGCGTGGACTGGGCGATGACCCGCTGCTCCTGCGGGGTGTCCAGTGATCCCAGATCGACGACGAGACAACGGATCGCGTCGTCCAGCACCGCTTCGCTGAGCGAACGCCCTTGCCCGCGGCTCCAGATCGACCAGCCGAGGACGCCGAGGTTGTTCGCGCGCAGCCCTAGCTGTCGGATCCCCGGCTCACCAGACTTCAACAGGTCGTCCAGCCCGCCGATGATCGGAGCGCCCTCACGGCGCTCGGTGACGAGCGCGGACAGCGCCGCATACTCCTCTCGGTCGGCGAGCGGGTCCAGGCCGAGCACGGCCGCCTGCGCGGCGGGGTCCAGGTCGGGGAGCATGAGGCGCAACGGGTGCGCCGACTCGCGGCCCCAGACCTCGACGCCGGATGCGGCGGCGGCGTACCCGGCGTGGGACTGGCCCTGCGAGTCGGGTTTGGCCTCCCCGAGCCGGAC
>DASTNV010000250.1:0-21861 GCA_035762725.1 Lapillicoccus sp.
GAGGTCGCTGAGGAGGCCGTCGCCATGGCCCGCCGGCTGGGCGACGAGCCCGCCCTCGCCCACGCCCTCGCCGCGCACTGTGACGCGGTCGCCGGTCCCGACGACGCCGAGATGCGCACCGAGGAGTCGGCCGAAATCATCGACATCGGAACCCGACTCGGACAGGCGGAGCTGCGCCTGCTCGGGCTGCGACTGCGGATCGTGGCCTTGCTCGAACAGGGCCTCGTGTCAACGGCACTCGCCGAGATGCGGGCCTACGCGGAGCTCGCGGTCCGGCTCCGGCAGCCGCTCTACGAGTGGTACGTCCCGCTCTGGCGCGGGTTCGCCGCTCACCTCGTTGGCGATGTGAACCAGTTGGCCCAGCGCGCCGCGGAGGGCGAGAACCTGGGTGCCCGCGCCGGTAGCGACAACGCGCGCCTACTCGCCGCCGTGCAACGGGTCTGGGTCCACCTCGAGTCCGTGGATATCGACCAGCACATCGACGACATCATGCGCGACTTCACCGGGCAGCCGGGGCTCGACGCCGTCGGCGACACCATGTTCGCGCTCTTCCCGGGTCAGCCCGACACGTTGCGAACCAGGGCCGTGGCCCGGCTGGAGCAGCTGCTGGACCCGTTGCCGGTCGACGCGGAGTACCTCTCCAACCTCTGCCTCGTCGCGTGGTCGGTCCTCGACGGCGGCGACCACGGCGAACCGCTTCGCGTCCTCCACGACCGCCTGCTGCCGCACGCCGCCCGGTTCGCGGTCGACGGGATCGCGGCGGGGTACCACGGGTCGGTCGCACGGTACGTCGGAGCTTTGGCCGCGCGGCTCGACGGCCCGGTCTACGAGGCCGCGGAGGGCCACCTCCGTCGGGCGCTCGCCGACAACGAGGCGGCGGGAGCGGTCCTGGCCGCGACGCATACCCGCCGGGTCCTCGGCGAGCACCTCCTCGACCGCAACCGGCAGGGCGATGCGGACGACGGCCGTACCCTCCTGAGCGAGGCCCTCGAGGGGTACCAGCGAATGGGGCTGACCCGCCGGGCCGAGCAGGTCCGGCTCCGGCTCGCGGGCGACCAGTCGACAGCACCAGAAGCCGAGTTCCGGCGCGCCGGCGACTCGTGGGACGTCGCCTACCGCGGCCGCCGGGTCTCGGTGCGGGACAGCAAGGGTATGCGTGACCTCGCCGTCCTCCTCGCCCGTCCCGGCCACGAGGTGCATGCGCTCGACCTCGTTCGGCTCACCGAGGGCACGGCCGGCGAGCGCACCGCCGCGCAGGGCGGGCTCGGCGACGTCCTGGACGACCGGGCGCGCGACGCATACCGACACCGCCTGGCGACGCTCGACGCGGCGATCGACGAGGCCGACGAGCTCGGGCACACCGAGGCCGGCGACCGGGCGCGGGACGAGCGCGCGGCGATCGTCGCCGAGCTGGCCGGCGCCTACGGGCTGGGCGGGCGGCCACGGCGAACCGGCGACCCGGCGGAGCGAGCCCGCAGCACCGTCACCTGGCGGATCCGCGACACCATCGCTCGGCTCGAGCGAGTCCACCCGGAGATCGGGACACACCTGCGCGCCTCGGTGCGCACCGGCACCTACTGCCGCTACGAGCCGGAGAGCGACCCGGGCTGGACGCTGTGAGGGACGCGCCTCACACCGTGAGGCTCCGCCTCACGGCATCGGGTCACCATCCCTTCGCGAACCACGAGGAGCCCACCATGTCGTTCGTCCAGCTCATCGCCTTCCACGCCGATGACGTCACCGGCCTCGTCGAGGGCGAGACCGAGTGGCTCGCCGCCACCGCGGGGCGTCGCACCCTCCAGCACACTGCCCTCTACCGCGACGTCCACGACCCGCGGCACTACGTGGCCTACAACGCCTTCCCCGACCGCGAGGCGGCCGCCCTCAACTCGGCGCTTCCGGAGACGGACGCGCTCGCCGGACGGATCGCCGCAACGTTCGGAGCGCCCACCTTCACCGACCTCGAGCTGGTCGGCGACGCGTGGGACGCCACGGACGAAATCGCCGATCGGTTCCGCAGCTTCATGGAGTCCAGCGGCGAGCGCGAGGCCGACGTCGTCGCGCCGGACGCCACGCTGGTCATGCTCTTCCCGCACTTCGTCGGCGAGGTGACCGGCCGGACCGCCCTGGTGCATGGGCTGCTCGAGGAGTCGGCCGGGCGCACCTTCGACCGGTACGAGCACCAGCCGACCCGCGACGGGTTCCTCGTCGACTACGCGTACCGCACCCTCGCCTCCGACAGCCAGCCGAGCCTGCTCAGCGTCGGGCTGGTCGCCGTGACGGTCGAGGCCGGCCGGGTCGCCCGGGGCACCATCACCTGCTCCGGGTCCTGGGACGCCGAGCGCGAGGCGGAGATCTACGGACGTACCCCGGCGGTGGTGTGATGACCACCCTGGTGGAGCCGGTGGCTCCGGCCGACAAGGCCGCGGGAGCGCTCGCCGAGCGGCTGTTCGGTGGCGTCCTGGCGACGATGGAGCTCTTCACCGTGCACCTCGGCGTTCGCTTCGGCTTTTACGACGCACTCCGGTCGCCGCTCACCTCCGCGGAGCTGGCCGCGTCGACCGGCGTGCATCCCCGCTACGTCCGGGAGTGGTGCGAGCAGCAGTCGGCGGCGGGCATCCTCGCCGTCGACGACCCCGGCGCCCCGCCCGAGGACCGCCGGTTCGTCCTGCCTGCGGGGTACGCCGCGGCGCTGCTCGACGAGGACCATCCGGCATACGTCGGCTCGCTCGCCGTTCTTGCCGGCGGCATCGGCGCATCCGTCGTCCCGGTCGTCGACGCCTACCGTCGCGGCACCGGGCTCTCGTTCGGCGGTTACGGCGACGAGATCCGGACCGGCCAGGGTCTGCTCAACCGCGCCGGGTTCCTCGGTCGGCTGGGGCAGGCGTGGGTGCCGGCGCTGCCCGGCATCGCCGATCGGCTCGGCCGCCCGGGTGCCGTCGCCCTCGATGTCGGGTGCGGGGTGGGCTGGTCGACCATCGCCCTCGCCCGGGCCTTTCCGGGCCTCACGGTGGTCGGTCTGGACAGCGACGAAGCGTCGATCGTGGATGCGCGCCGCAACGCGGCCTCCTCGGAGGTCGACCACCGGGTTCGCTTCGAGGTGGTCGCGTCCGACGCCGGCGTCCCTCCCGGTTCCGCGGACGTCGTGTTCTTCCTCGAGGCATTGCACGACATGGCCCACCCGGTAGCGGCGCTGGCCACGGCGCGGACTGCCTTGCGGCCGGGCGGGCGCGTCGTCGTGGTCGACGAGAACGTCCTCGACGTGTTCACGCCGAACGCGCCCGAGACTGAACGGCTCCTGTATGCGTCGAGCGTCCTGCACTGTCTGCCGGTCGGGCTCTCCGAACCGGACTCCGCAGGCACCGGCGCGATGATGCGCCCAGATGTCCTTCGCGGGTATGCGAACGCCGCCGGCTTCGCCAGCGTCGACGAGGTGGACGCCACCGAAGGCGCCTTCCGCAGCTGGATCCTCGCCCCCTGAACCCACGGTCACGCGCCCTGTCCCGGCAAGATAGGGCGCGTGACCCAACACGCCGATGACTACCAGGCCCTGCGCTCGCGCTACTCCTCGATCCCTTACCGGCGCTGCGGCACCAGCGGGCTCGACCTGCCGGCCGTCTCGCTCGGGCTCTGGCACAACTTCGGCGACGACGTCCCGATCGACAACCAGCGCGCCACGTTGCGCCGGGCCTTCGACCTCGGGGTCACCCACTTCGACCTGGCCAACAACTACGGCCCGCCGTACGGGTCGGCCGAGCGCAACTTCGGCACGATCTTCGCGCAGGACTTCCGCCGGTACCGCGACGAGCTGGTCATCTCGTCCAAGGCGGGGTACGACATGTGGCCGGGGCCGTACGGCCAGGGCGGAGGCTCGCGCAAGTACGTCCTCGCCTCGCTCGACCAGTCGCTGAAACGGCTCGGCCTCGACTATGTCGACATCTTCTACTCGCACCGGTTCGACGAGACGACGCCCCTCGAGGAGACGATGGGCGCCCTCGACTCCGCCGTCCGTCAGGGCAAGGCGCTCTACGTCGGCATCTCCTCGTACTCCGGGCAACGCTCCCAGGAGGCCATCGACATCCTGCGGCAGCTGGGCACACCGCTGCTGATCCACCAGCCGTCCTACTCGATGCTCAACCGCTGGGTCGAGGAGGACCTGCTCGACGTCCTCGGGGTCAACGGCGTCGGCTGCATCGCCTTCTCGCCGCTCGCGCAAGGAATGCTCACCGACAAGTACCTCAAGGGCATCCCCGCGGGTTCCCGTGCTGCGCAAGGGAAGTCGCTCGACCCGAGGCTGCTGTCGGAGACTGCGATGAAGCACATCCGCTCGCTGAACCGGCTGGCCAAGGCTCGCGGCCAGTCGCTCGCGCAGATGGCGCTCGCCTGGGTGCTGCGGGACGAGCGGGTCACGTCGGTCCTCATCGGCGCCTCGAGCGTTGCCCAGCTCGAGGACAGCCTGGCCAGCACCCAGAACCTCGAGTTCACGGCGGAGGAGCTGGCCAAGATCGACCGGTATGCGGTCGACGCGGGCATCAACCTCTGGCAGCAGTCCTCGAGCCTGTAGGGGTGACATGTTAGGTGTCGTGGGGCCGGCGCTGGCCGCCAGCACGTGCTGGTCCTCGTCGGAGTGCCCGAGACGCGACGGAACTTCATCAGTCGTGCGTCACGCGTCCTATCGTGCGAGGAGATGCGGTCGGCCAGGAGGAACTCATGAGTGAGGTGCACCAGCTCCCCGCGCCAGTGCGGTGGATGCTCCGCCTCGAGGAGACCGGAGCCCTCGACGGGGCCGTTGCGGCCATTGAGCCGGCCGTGCAGGAGGTCTTCGCGTCAGGGCGGCGTGGGCGGCTGCTCCGGGCGGACTGGATGGGCCATTCGCTGCATCCCGCTCTCGCCGACTTCGTCCTGGGATCGTGGACCTCGGCGACCCTCCTCGATGTCATGGGGGACGAGGAATCTCGGCGTGCCGCGCGCCAGCTCGTCGGGGCCGGCCTCCTCGTGGCCGGACCCACGGCCTGGTCCGGATGGGCACAGTGGGCCGAGGCGGGCCCGAAGGGGCAGCGGGTCGGACTCGTTCATGCGGTGGCCAACGGGCTGGCCATCGGTTTCTACTCGGCGTCATATGTCGCCCGCCGACGCGGGTCCAACGCAACGGGTGCGTGGTTCGGCTTTGCCGGCATCACCGCGGCCGGGGTCGCCGCCTTCCTAGGCGGGCATCTGACGGCCGCCCGTAAAGTGGGCACCCGGCATCCAGCCTTCGTCGGGACGGCCGACGACTGACGACGTCCCGCGCGCGATAATCGCGTCGCCAGTTGTCCGGTTCACCTCGAGCGCGCCCTTGGAGCGGCTGTCGGCGCCTAGCCACTACCGGGCTGGTCCTTCGTGAGGTGCAGCAGCCAGTCCTCGCCGGTGTTGATGAGGGCGTACCGTCGCGCTCCCTCGCGCCCGTGGAGCACGAAGACGATCCGCCGTTCGTCGCGCGACTCCTCCTCCCACCAGCCGGTGTCGGCGATGAACTTGGTCTCGTCGGTGTAGTCGACGTGGTCGAGGTCGTGGTCCGGCACCGCCACCGCCAGCCGGTTCTGCCGCGCGGTGGTGGGCAGGCCGCGCGGGACCGCCCACGACCGCAGCACGCCGCTCTCCTCGAGCCGCAGGTCGAAGTGCGGCCGCGGCTTCCGGTGGTCGTGCAGGACGAAGGCGGGACGACGTCGGACCACGCCGATCAGCCCGATCAGCTCGGCGGCGTGTACCGGCCGTCGACCGCCGTCCAGCCGCCGTCGACAAGGATCTGCGAACCGGTGACGTAGGACGACGCGTCGGAGGCGAGGAAGACGATGGCGCCGGCCAGCTCGTCGGATGTCGCCCACCGCTGGAACGCGTTCTTCTCCGCATAGGCCCGCTCCCACTCGGGGTTCGCGAGGATCGGGCCGGTGAGTGGCGTCCGGACCACCCCGGGCGCAACGGTGTTCGCCCGCACGCCCTGCGGCCCGAGCTCGGCGGCCACGGTCCGGAACATCTGCAGCAGGCCGGCCTTGGTGGACGCATACATGCTCTGCCCCGGCTCGACGGTCATCGAGCGAATCGAGCTGAGGCCGATGATGCTGCCCCGACCGCGCTCGGCCATCCCCGGCGCGAAAGCGCGGACGCAGGTGAAGGCGGCCCGCAGGTTGAGCCCGATGACGAGGTCGAACTCCTCCGTCGTGTAGTCGAGCACCCGCTTCCGCACGTTCCGCCCGGCGCTGTAGACGAGGACGTCGACGACGCCGAGGTCCGCGGCAGCGCGCATCACCGCCGGTTCGTCGAGGACGTCGAGCTCGTATGCGGTCAGCTCGCCGCCGCCCGAGGTCGGGGCGAGGGCGACGGTCTCCTCCGCTGCCTCGACGTTCTTGTCGGCGACGACCACGCGGGCGCCGTTGGCGGCCAAGGCCAGGGCCCCCTCCCGGCCGATCCCGCTGCCACCGCCGATGACGACGGCGGTCCGCCCGTCGAGGCGGAAGAGCCGGCTGTAGTCGGGGCGCGGTGTGCCGGGGTAGGTCTCGGACATCTGGTCTCCTGTCGGATTCGGATGGTCAGTCGTTGGCGTGGGCGAGCTCGGCGGCGGCGAGCTCGGCGGTGGTCTCACCGGCGAGCGCGCGCTCCATCGTGGGCACGGCGGCCAGCAGTCGCCGCGTGTAGGGGTGCTGGGGGTCGCTCCAGACCTGCTCGACGGGACCGGTCTCGACGATCTCGCCGGCGTTCATGACGGCCACGCGGTCGCACAGGTGACGCACCACTGACAGGTCGTGCGAGACGAACACCAGGGTGAGCTCCAGCTCGTCGACGAGGTCGCTGATGAGGTTGAGCACCTGGGCGCGAACCGAGACGTCGAGGGCGCTGACCGGTTCGTCGGCGAGGAGCAGTCCCGGTGCGGGCGCCAGGGCGCGGGCGATGGAGATCCGCTGGCGTTGGCCGCCGGAGAACTGGTGGGGGTACCGCTGCACCGCGGTGGCGGGCAGTCCCACCTCGACCAGCAGCTCGGTCACCCGGGCATCTGGCGCCCGGTTCCCTTGCGCCACAAGGGGTTCGGCCACGATGTCCCGGACCCGCATACGGGGATCAAGGGAGCTCATCGGGTCCTGGAAGACCATCTGCAGGCGGTCGCGCAGGAACTTCAGCCGCCGCTCGGGGAGCGGCGCGATGTCGGTTCCCTCGACGACGATCCGGCCGGAGGTGGGTCGGTCGAGGCCGGCGAGCAGCCGCAGCAGCGTCGACTTGCCGCAGCCGGACTCGCCGACGATCCCGAACCGCTCGCCCGCGGCCACCTCGAAGCTGACGCCGCGAAGGGCGTGGACCACCTGTCCCGGACGGGTGAGCGAGGTTCGCGGTCGGTGGTAGTCGCGGACCAGGTCCTCGACGACGATCACGCTTTCCCGCGACGCGCCCTCAGCGTCCGTGACGGTCCGCCCCCGCGCCCCATTCGTGCTCTGAACCGCTCGTTTTTCCGGTAGGTCCAGAGCACGAACCGGGGAAGAAACGGGGGCGGGGTGGTGGCAGGCATAGCCGTGGGCCTCGTCCGGGCCGGTCCACTCGGGCCGGACCGCGCACTCGTCGGTCGCGAAGGCGCACCGGTTCCGGAAGACGCACCCGTCCGGGAACTCGCCGGCCGGCGGCACCGAGCCCGGGATGGTCCGCAACCGACGGCCGTGCGCGGTCGCGAGGTCCGATGCCGCGAGCAGGCCCTCGGTGTACCGGTGTCGCGGGCGGCGGAAGACCTCCTCGACCGTGCCGGCCTCGACGATCCGGCCGCCGTACATGACGAGCACCCGTTCGCAGGCCGTCGCGACCACGGACAGGTCGTGAGTGATGAGCAGCAGCGCGGCATCCCGCGTCTCGACGCCCTGCACGATGAGGTCGAGGACGAGGGCCTGGACGGTGACGTCGAGCGCCGTCGTCGGCTCGTCGCAGATGAGGAGCGCGGGGTCGTTGGCGAGGGCGATGGCCAGGACCACCCGCTGCCGCTGCCCGCCGGAGAGCTGATGTGGGTATGCGCGTGCGGTCTCCTCAGGGTCGGGCAGCCGCACCTGGCCGAGCAGCTCGATGGCCCGCGCCCGTGCGTCCGACCGATCGGTGACCGTGCGGTGGATGAGCAGCGCCTCAGCGACCTGGTCGCCCACGCGCATCGTCGGGTTGAGCGCGGTCATCGGCTCCTGGAAGACCATTGCCACGTCCCGGCCGCGCACCCGCGACAGAGCGTTGTCGTCGGCGCCGATGACGTCGAGTCCCGCTCCCGACAGCTGAACCGAACCGCGGGCCGTCAGCTCCTCCGGCAGCAACCCGATGAGGGACAGCCCGGTCAGCGACTTGCCCGACCCGGACTCGCCGATCAGCCCGACCCGCTCGCCACGGCCGATCGAGAAGGTCACGTCCGACACCAAGTCGGTGTCCCCCACGCGCACGCCGAGGTCGCGGACGTCGATGACGGCGCTCACCGACCCTCCTCGAGACGCGGGTCGAGGTAGTCGCGCAGACCGTCACCGAGCAGGTTGAACCCGAGGACGGCGATGGCGATGGCGATGCCGGGGATGATGCACAGCCGCGGCGCGACGAAGAGCAGCTCCTGCGACTCCTGGAGCATCCGCCCCCACGACGGCGTGGGCGGCGGGGTACCCAGCCCGAGGAAGGACAGCGCGGCCTCGGCCAGCACCGCGATGGCGAACGAGACCGACGCCTGGATGATGACCAGGCTGCCGACGTTGGGCAGGACGTGGCGCAGGCCGATGGCGAACGGCCGCCGTCCGGCCGCGCGCGCCGCCAGGACGTACTCCGACCGCATCACCTGCAACGACCCGGACCGCACCAGCCGCACGAAGCTCGGCACCGTGGCGATGCCGATCGCGATCATGGCGACCAGGGTGGAACCGCCGTAGATCGCGCTGAACATGATCGCCAGGAGCAGCGCCGGGAACGCCAACAGCAGGTCGTTGCCGCGCATCAGCGCCTCGCCGGTCCACCGCGACGCCATCGCGGCGACGATCCCGAGCGGCACGCCGATGACCATGGCGATGCCCACCGCGACGACGCCGACGAACAGTGTGGTCCGCGCGCCCATGAGGATCTGCGAGAACACGTCTCGCCCGAACTTGTCCGTCCCCAGCCAGTGTCGCGACGAGAACCCCTGCAGCCGGTCCGCGGCGTTGACGAACGTCGGGTCCCACGGCGTCCACACGTAGGACACCAGGGCCATGAGGACGATGAGCCCGACCAGCACCGCTCCGACGACGAGCGTCGCGCCGAGCGGGCGACGACGCATACCTCGGTATGCGCGTGGCTGGGGTTCCGGGCTCGTCGCCGGCCCCGTCTCGGGGACGGCGCTCACCGGGTACCCACCCGGAGCCGCGGATCGATGAGCACGTAGAGGATCTCGACGACGACGTTGACGATGAGCACGGCCACGACGAGGACCATGACGACGTCCTGCACCATCTTGAGATCCCGCTGGCCGACCGAGTCGAGCAGCAGGCTGCCGAGCCCGGGCACGACGAAGACTCGCTCGACGACGACGGCCCCGACCAGGAGCGTGGCCAGCTGCAGCGCGAGCACGGTGACCACGGGGATGGCGGCGTTGCGCAGGCCGTGCCGTCGCATCGCCGCCATCGGCGAAAGTCCTTTGGCGCGAGCGGTTCTCATGAAGTCCTCGCGTTGCACATCGAGCACTGAGCTGCGGACGTACCGCGTCAGGACGGCCCCCTGGACGAGTCCCAACGCGAGCGCCGGCAGGATCAGCTGTTTGACGAACATCGCCGGGTCGACAACGGGTGGCGTCCACCCGTTGGCCGGCAGCCAGCCCAGCTGGACTGCGAATACCGTGATGAGGAGGATCCCGGCGAGGAAAGCGGGGACCGCGACGCCGACCTGCGACACGGCTGAGATGGCCAGCCCCGAGGGCTTGCGGTGCCGCACCGCCGCGAGCACGCCCAACGGGATCGCGATGATCGTGGCGATGACCGTGGCGGTGAGGACCAGCCACAACGTCACCTGTAGCCGGTCCGCTACCTGAGGCCCGATCGGCGCGCCGCTGACGTACGAGTTGCCGAGTCGGAAGGTCAGCAGCCCTCCGACCCAGTCGAGGTACTGCACCACGAGTGGCCGGTCGAGCCCGAACTGCTCCCGCAGCTGGGCCACCGCCTCGTCGCTCGCGTTGACTCCCAACGCGACTCGCGCCGGGTCGCCCGGCAGGATCGCCATGAACGCGAACACCAGGACCGAGCTGGCGAAAAGACTCACGACGAGGATCCCGAGCCGTTGCAGGACTCGGAGGATCACGTCGCCGACCCTACGCGCTCACCCCCAGGGCGCGACCGGACGACTGGCCTCACCCCTTGGAGAGCGCCGACAGGTCGAAGGACTCGGTGATGGCGTTCTTCGGGAGCCCGTTGATGCCCTGGTCGGCGACGATGAGGTTCGGGAGCAGGAAGAGGAAGTCCGCCGCCGCGTCCTGCGACAGCTCCTGGGCCGCCTTCTTCATGTACGTCACCTGCTCGTCGGTCGTCCCGGCGTCGGCCGCGGCGATGTCGGCCTGCAGCTGCGGGTTGTTGTACTGCGTGTAGTACTGCGGGTTTCCGAACACCGCCGGCAGGTCGCGCGGCTCGACGTGGGCGACGATCGACATGTCGTAGTCGTGGTCCTTGAACACCGTCTGCAGCCAGGCGGCCGGGAACTCGAGCTGGTCGAGGTTGACGGTGATGCCGACCTGCTGGAGCTGGCTCTTGACCACCTGACCGCAGGCAACCGCATACGGCAGGTTCGGTATCCGCAGCCGCAGCGTCGGCGTGGCGTTCCCCGACTCGGCGAGCAGCGACTTGGCCTTGGCCTGGTCGTACGGGAAGTCGCCGGTCCGGTCCTCGTACCACGGGTCGGTCGGCGGGACCATGCTGCCGATCAGCGTGCCCTTGCCCGCCCAGCAGGTGTCCATCAGCGCCTTGTGGTCGATCGCCGTGCGGATCGCCTGGCGCAGCTTGAGGTTGTTCAGCGGAGCCTTGGCGTTGTTGAACGACAGGACGACCTCACCGTTGGTCGTGCCCTCGATCACCTGGTACTTGCTGTTGCCGGTGAACTGGGCCAGCGACTCGGGCGCCTGCACGGTGCCGACGACGTTGATGGTGCCGGTCAGCAGCGCGTTGTTGAGAGCCGTCGGGTCCTTGAAGTACTTGAGGACGACGGTCGAGTATGCGGGTTGCTTGCCCCAGTAGTTCGGGTTCGCCTTGAGGGTGATCGAGTCCCCGCGGTTCCACGTGTCGAAAAGGTAAGGACCGGTACCGACCGGCTTGGTCGCCAGGTCGGCCACTCCCTTCGGGTCCATCATCGCGCCGATCCGGGTGGTCATCCGGAACAGCCAGTCGTTGCTCGGCTTGCTCAGCGTCACCTGGAGCTGGTTCGGGCTGCCGGCCTTCGCCTCAGCGACGACGTTCATGGCGGACTTGAGCGAGATCGTCCAGCTGGCGCTCTTGACGTTGTTGATCGACCACGCGGCGGTCTCGGCGGTGAACGGGTCGCCGTTGCTGAACTTCGCGTTCGGCGTGAGGTCGAAGGTGTAGGTCTTCTTGTCGTCCGAGACCTTCCACGAGGTAGCCAGGCTCGGGACGATCTTGCCGCTCTGGTCCTGCTTGACCAGCGTCTCGTAGACGTTGGTGAGGAGCACCTGGGGGATCGCCGCGCCGTCGGTCTTGGTGAAGTCGAGGCTGGCCGGCTCCGCGACGAGGCCGATGGTGATCGTGCCCGCCGACCCGGCACCGCCACCGGTCCCCCCGGTCGGTCCCGGGTTCGTCGACGAGCCTGCGGTGCACGCGCTCACCGCGAGCGCGAGCAGCGCGATCCCGGTGGCGATCCGGCCAGTACGAGCGATCATCACGTCTCCGTCCGTCCGCGGCGGTCCCTCCGCCGGTGGAGGTATAGCCGAACCCTAGAGCGCCGAGTTGTGCCGCCACCCGGCCGGGTGGACTCCGAGAACGCATCGTTACAGTGACGAGAGGATGCCGAGGGAGTCCCGGCGAGGAGGCGATCAGGTGCGCGACGCGTGGGAGCTCGCGCGGTTGACCGCAGCCGATCTCGGTGCGGCCTACGCAGACGGAAGCCTCTCTCCACTCGAGGTGGTTGACGCCGCTCTGGCCGTCATCGACGACGGTGAGCCTGAGCTCAACGCGCTGTGGCACCGCGACGACGACGCGGCTCGGGCCGCCGCTGCCGAGAGCACCGAGCGGTGGCGACGCGGCGTTGCGCGCGGCCCGCTGGACGGTGTGCCGGCGACGGTCAAGGAGAACCTCGCTCGGGCCGGCGTGCCGATGCCGGCCGGCAACGCCGGGGTCAAGCCGGTCGTCCCCGAGCGCAGCTCCCCCGTGGTCGAGCGGCTCACCGAGGCGGGCGCGGTGATCGTCGGGTCCACCGTGATGCCCGACTGGGGGATGCTGTCGTCCGGCGTCTCGAGCCTCCACGGCATCACGCGCAGCCCGTGGAACCCCGCCCTGACCACGGGCGGTTCGTCGTCCGGTGCCGGTGCCGCGGCCGCCGCCGGCTACGCGCCGCTCAACGTCGGCACCGACATCGGCGGGTCGATCAGGCTGCCGGGGAGCTGGCTCGGGCTGGCCGCGTTCAAGCCCAGCGCGGGCCGCGTACCGCTGGACACGCCGTACCTCGGTCGCGCGGCCGGGCCGATGACGCGCACCGTCGAGGACGCCGCGCTCCTCATGTCGGTGATCAGCCGCCCGGACGCTCGCGACTGGACCGCCCTTCCGCCAGAGGACCTTCTGTGGAGTGAGACCGGGCCGGGGTCCGCCCACATCGCTGGCCTGCGCGTCGGGCTGCTCCTTGACCCCGGCTGCGGGATGCGGGTCGACCCCGAGGTGACGCAGGTGGTCACGGCGGCGGCGCGACTGGTCGAGAGCGTGGGTGCCACGGTCGAGCCGCTAGCACCCTTCCTGAACGACGACCTGCTGCACGACCTCGACACGTTCTGGCGGGTCCGGTCGTGGAACGACTTCCACGGGCTCGCGCCCGAGGCTCAGGACCGGGTCCTGCCGTTCATCCGCCGGTGGGTGGAGGCGGGGGCCGACGTGCCGGGGCGCGAGGTGATCCGGTGCTACCAGAGCATCATGGAGATCCAGAAGCGCTCTGTGGCCGGGACTCTGCCGTTCGACATCGTCATCTCGCCGGTCGCCCCCGTCGCGGCGTTCCCCGCTGAGTGGCCGATGCCGTTCGGCGACGAGGACCGCGGCATGGTGCACATCGGGTTCACCGCGCCCTGCAACCTGTCAGGTCAGCCGTCGATGTCGGTGAACGCCGGCTTCACGGCCGACGGACGGACCGTGGGCCTGGCGATTTCGGGGCGGCGGTTCGACGACCTCGCGGTGCTGCGAACGGCGGCCTGGTTCGAGGACGCCCGGCCCGCGGCCGCACGACCGGACTGGCCGATCCACCGGCGGCCCGCGCACCATCGCCTCACGCCGACTGACGGTCCGGCACCGGGTGCGGAAGCGGCCGGATGACGTCCGGCTCTACGAGCCAGACTCCCAGCAGCTCGATCTCGGGCTCGTCCCAGTTCGCGGCCCGCCGTCCTCCGCCACTGGGGTCGTCCCGGTGGTCCGGCCGGCCGGCGCGATGAGGATGCCTGGCTGAACCTCGACGAGCACGTCGCCGAACGAAGCGCCCAGCGCGCAACACGATCAGGCAGGCATGCCCCAACCGTCGTCCGCTCGTGCAGAGAGTCGGAGGTTCGGCCACACGCTCCGAGGTGGGCTCGACGCTCACCAAGGAGGTGCGGCCTTCCGCCGCGAGAGCGGCACAGTCTTACCGCCGCGAAGGCGACGCTTAGGGCAGACAGTCAGGGGCTGGCCCACCTGAACAGGGTTCGCCACATTGGCGCTCGTGGTCGTCGTCGACGTCGGGTCGGGCCACTGTCCGCCCGGCAGATTCGTCAGTTCGATGATCGGCTCTCCCTGTTGTCCCGGGATCACCCGGAGGGACGGTGGCTCCACGGTTTTCCGACCGAACGACTGGAGGAGCAAGTTCATGAGTACTGCAGACCTTCTCGGCGACGCCGGATCCGCACGGATTACACCGACCGACGTGAGGATAAAGCGGCTCTACCGGATCGCTGGCCTGGGCGGAGTCGGTGCCTTCGTGGCGTGGCTCGGCCAGCCGCTCCTGGTCTTCTTGATTGTCGGCCCCCAGGGCGGCGCTGGCGCCGACTGGTCGGAGATCGAGAGCTCCAGGTACAACGGGGCCATCGAGGTACTGATCTTCTCTGCGATCGGAGTTGGTCTGCTCTTCATGGTGCTGGGGACCTGGCGGGTTCTCCGGTTCGGCCACAGAGAGACCTCGGTGGCAGCGACCACCGGGCAGGTGATGGGGCTGGCCGCCGCGGTCTCCTGGTTCCTGGTCGCCGCCGAGTCCTTCCGAATGTTCACCTCGATCGGCGCGGCGATTCCGGAGGTGACCGAGAACTCCCAGCTGCAGGCGGCCATCATCCACGGGACCGCCCTGGACATCACCGGAGCGCTGCTGCTCTTCGCCGTCGGCTACACCGGCTGGGTGGTGATGGTGGCGACCGCGGGACGCCGAGCCGGCGTTGTCGGCATGCCGGTCGCGGTGGTGCTTGCAGTATCCGTACTGTCGTGGGTCCCCGCCTTGGCCGCGCCGTTCTCCGTCCCTTGGCCTCTCGTCGGATGTGTCCTGACGATACCGATTCTCAGCACCTCCTACCTGCTGAGGTCCCGCCGGTGACAATCTCAGTCCATGGCTGACCCGTGGCCAGGCGACGTGGTCCACACGGCTGCCGAGGCGACGTACCTCACGGCGCGCGCGGTGTGCGTGGTCCTGGCGGCCGTGATGGTGGTCCACACCGCCCGCACCGCAGTATCCCGGCGTGCGTGGTTGGCCACCGGCGCGGCGGTGCTCGTACTGGCGTCGTTCACGTGGCAGGTTTTGGCACCGCTGTGGTTCGTCGCGTTCCCGCTGCTTGCGTCGGTGTTTCCGGACGGGAGGTTCGTGCCGCGGTGGACCGTCGGGCCGGTGCTCGTGTGCGCGGTGCCGGCGGTGGTGGAGCTGGTAGCTCCGGGTACCTGGAGCAACCTGCCGTGGTGGCCGCTCTTCGCCGCCTCTCAGTTGTTGTTCCTGGGCGTTCAGGTGCACCGCTACCGGCGCCGAGCCACAACCGAAGAGCGGGAGTCGGTGCGGTGGATCCTTCTCGGCACTCTGCTGACGATGGCCTGCTTTGCTCTCGTGGCCGTCGCATTCGGCGGTGACATCGGTGAGGGGTCGGCCTGGTCGTTCGCGGCCGCGAGTCTCGCGATCCTGCCGATCGCGCTGGGAATCGCGGCCGGGGTGGTCCGGCCGCGGGGGCTGGACGTCGACCGGGCGCTTCATCTCACCGTGATCGGCTGGGTCGCGGTGCCGGTGCTGGCGGCGACGTACGCCGTATCGAGCGCCCTCCTCGGTGGCTGGTGGGGTGCGGCCGCAGTCGGAGCCGCGGCCTGGCCGGTCGGCGTGCAGGGCCGGCGGGTCGCCGACTGGATGGTTTACCGGGGCCGGCCCGATGCGGCGGAGGCGACCAGCCGGATGCTTGCCCAGCTTGGCGAGCGGGCGGCTTTCCAATCCGTGCCAGCGATCGTGCTCGACGTCGCGGTCGAGGCGGTGTACCTCGACGCCGGGCGGATCACCGGCACCTGGTTCGAGCCGGTCGAGCGAGGCACGGTCGAGCAGGGCGCCGCCTTCCCAGTGACCTACCGCAGCGACGAGCTCGCGGTGCTCGAGCTGTCGCCTCGGCGGGGCGAGTCGGGCTTCACCACGCGCGACCGTCGGGTACTGGCCGCGCTCCTCAGTCATGCAGCTCCGGCCATGCACGGTGCCCGCACCCTCGCCGACCTGCACGAGTCACGCGCGCGGCTGGTCACGGCTCGCGAGGAGGAGCGCCGCAGACTCCGTCGCGAACTGCACGACAGCCTCGGGCCGGCCCTTTCCGGGCTCTCGCTGTCAGCCGCCGCCTTGGCCCGACGTACCGGCCTGCCGGAGGCCACCGAACTCCACCATGACATTCAGGACGTGGTTCGCCAGACCCGCGAGATCGCCTACGAACTCCGGCCGCCCATCCTCGATGACCATGGCCTGGTCGCCGCGATCGTCGACCACACCGCAGCCAACGACCAGCTCGACGTCCGGGTCAGCGCACCAGAACCGCTCGCGCTTCCTGCCGCGGTCGACCTCGCCGCGCTCCGGATCGTCATCGAGGCGGTCGCCAACATCCGCAAGCACGCCCAGGCACGCAATGTCGCGGTCGACCTGGCCGTACGCGACGAGCGGCTCGAGCTATCGGTGTCAGACGACGGCCGCGGCCTGCCCGCAGACGTACGGCCCGGCATCGGGATGCACTCCATCGCCGAGCGCGCCGCCGAACTCGGGGGTAGTGCTCACTACGACCAGGCCGCATTCGGGTGTCGGCTTCTCGTCACGCTGCCGCTGGGAACATCGATGGCGAGGCGCACATGAGCCGCATCGTCGTGGTGGACGACCACCCAGTGTTCCGCAAGGGGCTGATCGCACTGCTCCGGGCCGAGGGCCACGACGTGGTGGCCGAGGCCTCAGACGGGATGGAGGCGATCGCCGTCGTCGCCGACGAACTCCCCGACGTGGTGCTTATGGACCTCTCGATGCCACTACGCGACGGCTTCGAAGCCACCGCACACATCACCGCAGCGCACCCCAACGCCAAGATCGTCGTGATCACCCTCTTCGACGACGAGGCGTCAGTGGTGCGGGCGCTCGAGGCCGGCGCATCCGGATACGTGTCCAAGCAGGCCGACCCCGACCAGATCACCGACGCCGTCGGCGCGGTAGTCCGCGGCGCCATGTGGCTCGGTGCCGGCGTCGCCCGCCCACCACTGTCCCCCGCCACGACCGAAGCCCTTCCAGGCCACCTGACCGCCCGCGAGTCCACCATCGCCAACCTCATCAGCCGCGGCCTCACCAATCCGATGATCGCCAAGCAG
Organism: Lapillicoccus sp.; assembly: GCA_035762725.1. Classification (GTDB taxonomy): domain Bacteria; phylum Actinomycetota; class Actinomycetes; order Actinomycetales; family Dermatophilaceae; genus Lapillicoccus. The sequence goes on from DASTNV010000250.1 coordinate 17,013, forward strand.
TTGTCCCTGTCCACGAAGACCGTGGCCAACTACGTATCCGCCGTCATCCTCAAGCTCGGCGCGGCCGACCGCGACCATGCGGCACGCCTTGTGCGGGAGGCCCGGCGCCACAGGTCAAATTGAGGCTCCGTCGCCGCGCGGCTAGCGGATTGCGGCCCAAGGTGTGAGCACACACTCCTGGCGCGAGTCGCCAAATCACTCACAACCCAGATGGAGTGCGTCACACCGGCTCCAGAGCGGCCGTTCCTATCGCCGCAAACGCCGCGGCCGCGAGCCCCTCAAACGTCCACCCTGACTTCGGGCGTCAGCAGTTGGGCTTGGCTGCGAAGATGGACGCGGATGGTCCGTCGCCCGTGGCCAGTTGGATCGCGAGCCACACACCGTTGTCGCGGCTCATCACCAGAGTTAGGTCGGGCCGTGGAGGCGAGACGGGCCGCCGAATGACGACGGTCACGGTGCCGCCAGGATCGCCGTGCGCCGAGACAACCGTTGGCGCAGCCTGTAGGAGATTCTGACTTCCCGTGAAGTAGTCCGCGGCGCAAACCCGTTCGCTGAAGTAGCCAATGCTGTGTAGCGCGGCCAGCCGGGCCACCACGTCACGAGACAAGTGGCCAGCGGTGTCGCCGGCCGGTCCCCACATGTACCCGGCCGAGGGCTGCTCGGGGTTGCGTGGGATCTTCTCGAAGAGTCCGAGCACCGACCGCACGGCGGCGGTCACGTCAGCAGAGGACGGTCCGCTGGTGGTAGGCGATGGGGTGCTGGGCGCTGTGAACGCAGCAGACGAGGTAGTTGCCGCCGGCTCTGGCAAGGTTGGTGAGCTCGCCGAGGGCGAGCTAGCGCGGTCCGTGGTGAGTGAGACGACTCCTGCACCGCACCCGACTAGCAGCACCACCGCCAGGGTGAGAACCAGCGGGAGCGCCACTCGAGCGGGAGCAGTAATGCGTTTCATGGGGTCCTCCTTCCGGACTTCCTTAGAACGCGCATCCAGCCCTCGAGGTTGACACGACACCACCACCCCGTGACGGCTGTAACAAGCCGGCCGAATCACGGGCGCAGTCGCTTGTCGGGGCCAGGTCGCCTCCAACCGCGCGCCCATTTGTGCCGTCTGCCCTTCGAGAAGCGCCAGGCCGACACAAGCGCAACCGGGCCACTCCGCCGCGAGGGCAGCAGCGTCTGCTCCCGACCGAACGGGAAGGCCGAGTCCCGCCGACTGGTTGTCGCAGACTGCGAACCATGGCTCCGGTCCGTTCGACCTGGTGTTGAGCTTCCCCGCGGCGTCGTGGTACAGCGCTGGTCGGTATAGGCAAACAAACCAGGCACCACGCCGTTGACAGCCACGTGCTGAGGGCTCTGGAAGCCTGCCGCGGACAGCGGACCAGCGGGCCCCTGATCCTGCGACCGGTCTCCAAGCGACCGATCGACCGGCGCGACGTCTACCGGATGGTCGCGCAGAACGCGAGAACCGCTAGCATCCCGTGGCACATCAGCCCTCACTCCTGGGGCACGCCGCGATCACCAACGCCCTTGGACACCGGCGTCCCCCTGAGGGAGACAGATCCTCACTCGCGACTCCACCCAAACGGACATGATTTGCGGACCGACCACCGGCCACCGCGCTCGCTATCCGAATCGCTGCGGGCGTTGCCGGCCGCAACCACGTCCCCTCGCGGGAGCGGTCCCTCGTGTGCGTCTAGCCGCAGGCGGCTACCGCGTCCGGGAACGCCCCGTCGATGGCGTCGAAGTCGAGGTGACCAATGGCCGGGTTCGAGTGACCCGCGGCCATCACGGCGCGTGCGTGGATGGGAGTTTCGACGGTGACCCCTGCCGCGTCCGCAAGAACCTGCACCCCCGCTGGGCACAGTCCCGTGAACTCGGTCGCCAGGTCACCGAATGATGTGTAGCCGTTGGACTGCAACATCCCGGCGGTCGCTTGGGCGGTCAGATTGTTGTGGTAGCAGAAATGCGCGGCGGCGGGCCCGACACCGAGCCCAAGGCTGCCGACGGTCGCGACCACGAGAATCGCCAATCGGTGCATCTTCATTGCCTACTCCTTTGCGAGCATTGCGCCGGCCACGAATACTGCGCCCAGTTGCGGCGCGGCCCAGGCGGTTAGGACCAAGCGACCTCGGGGCTCGTGCGCAAACAGGTCATGCCGCCAAGGTAGAAAGCAAAGGCTCCGCGAAGATCGTGGCTGCCCCTCCGGTTGGCGGAGGCTTGCCCCGCCCTGACGCTGCGGACAACCACCAGTAGCCGGTGTGGACGCGGCCGGGACGATGACCTCCATGAGCTCGGCGATCTCGTAGGCGTATCCGGGACGGCCGAGCAGCACGCCCGGGGCGATCCACCTGGCCCGGGTCTTCGTCGGTCATCCCGGTCATCGGGTGGCGATCTCGCCCGGGGCCACGGCGTTGACGGTGATGCCGTCACCCCCCAGCTCGAGCGCCGCCGTCTTGACCAGCCCGCCGAGCCCATGCTTGGCGGCGTCGTACCCGCTCGACCCGACCCGCGGCTGATGCTCGTGCACGCTCGTGACGACAATGATCCGACCGCCGCGGCGCTGAGCCACCATGCGACGAGCCGCCCGCCTGATGCCGACGAAGGCGCCGTCGAGGTCGGCGGCGACCGGATGCCGCCAATGTTCTAGCGTCATCTCTAGCAGCGAGGCGCTGTCGCGCGTGCGGCATTGCTCACGAACACGTCCACCCCGCCGAGGCGCCCGGCCAGGTCGTCGACGACATCGCCGACGTGCTCCAGGTCGGTGGTGTCCAGACCGTCCACCACCGCCTTCCGACCCTGCCACTCGACCTCCGCGGCGGTGTCCGTGGCTTCCCGCTCGTCACGGTGATAGGTCACCACGACGTCCAGGCCGGCCCCGCCAAGACGACCGCCGTGGCCCGCCCGATGCCCGAGTCCGGCGTAGGCCTGCGTCGGTTGGAAACGCAATGCCAGCGGCAGTGTATGTCGCGGCCTGGGCGGCACCGCTGGGATCACGTCCGGCGAGCGACGTAATAGTTGTTGATGAAGTCGCCATCCAGGCCCTTGACCTCGACCTGACCGAACCCGGCTTCGTGAAGCATCTGGACCGCGGTCTGCTCACCCCACACGGCGCCGAGGCCGGCGCCGCCCTCCTGGGACAGAGAAACCGTCATGCAGTGCATCAGCGAGACGCCGTAGAGGAAGCCTGCGCCCGGCATACCGACGTTCTCGTCGGGATTGCTGGAGGCCCGGATGTCGCACATGAGGAAGACGCCGTCGAGGGCCAGAGACGTAGCGATGCCGGCAAGCACTGAGGCGGGGTGGGCCTGGTCGTGTATCGCGTCGAAAGCCGTGACGAGGTCGAAGGGGCCCGTCGCCGACAGGTCCGTCGCGTCGCGCACCTCGAAGCAGACGTTGGTCAGTCCGCGCGAGTCGGCGGCTGACCGCGCGCTGGTGACCGCCTCCTCGGAGATGTCGAATCCCACGAAAGAGCTGGCCGGGTAGGTCGACGCGAGCACGTTGAGATGATGCCCGCTGCCGCAGCCGATGTCGGCGACCGAGATGCCGCGCGACAGCCGGTCAGACAACCCGTCGACAAGCGGCACGACCTCGTCGACGAGGAGGGCCTCGGCGACATCCTTACTGTCCTCGGCCATGAGAGCGTGGAACTCGGTGTAGGCGCCGTAGGGGACACCACCGCCGTTACGGAAGCAGGTCACGACCTGCTGCTCGACGCTGGCCATCAGGCCGATCATCTGGGCGAGCTTGGCGAGGTTGTCCTTCCCCGCCCGCCGGGTGAGCACCGCGCCGTGCTCGGGCGGCAGGCACCACGTGTCCGTCGCGGGATCGTGCTCGACGATGCCGCCGACCAGCATGGCCGCAAGCCATTCACGCACGTACCTCTCTTGGAGTCCGGTCGCGGCGGCGACCTGACGGGACGTTGACGGCGGCAGGCCGGCCAGTCCGTCAAAGAGGCCAGTGCGGTGCCCGATGCTGAGCGACAACGCCGATGATGCGTCGGCAATGACTTGCAGCACTTTGCCGGCGAACTCCTCCACCCGTGCGACATCGAGGTTGGGCCCCTCCGTCTCAGTGGTACTGGTCTGTCCGATGGTTCGGGGGGTGTTCTGGGTGGTGGTCATGGCGCTCCTGACGGCTCAAGGCCGGGGAAGCCCCGGCCCGTCAACCGTAGAAAGCGGTGGCGGTCTTCGCTTCCGTCGAGATGTGCATCCTCTCCGCACCGACCTGCACCGATGTATGTAGCCGGCCGACGCTGCCTGTTACAGCCCAGCGGTGCGCGCCCAGGCGACGGCCGCGGTCCTGGTCGAGAGACCGAGCTTGGAGTAGATGTTCGCGAGATGGCGAGCCACGGTCTTCTCGCTGATCACCAGCGCCGCGGCGACCTGCTTGTTGGTTCCTCCGTATGCCACCTGTCGCAGGATCTCGGCCTCTCGCAACGTCAGGCCACCGGGTCGCTCGGCACCGGGTCGGAGCCGCTCCAAACGTCGAAGGTCGACCACAGCGTCGAGCCCCTCCAGCGTCCGCTCGGCGACGTCCAGCTCGCGGGTTGCGGCCCCATGGTCTTGCAGCGCCGAGTACGCCTGCGCCAACAGCATCCGCGACCGAGCGCAGGCGTACGGCGCCTCCAGCTCCTGCCAGCGTCGAACGGCCTCGCGCAGAGTGGTTACCGCCGGGCCGGCATGCCCCGCGGCGACCTGGACCGCCCCGTGCGCCTGGGCGGCGACGGCGTACAGACCCGGTGACTGCCATCGGTGCGCCATCGCGGTGAGCTGCTCGCTGGCCTCGCGGGCCGTCTCGACGTCAGGGACATCGACGGCCAGGTCGACCATGGCAAGGAGGAGGGGTGCACGCG
>DASTNV010000251.1:0-16657 GCA_035762725.1 Lapillicoccus sp.
CGGCGACGTGTTCCGGGCTGAGGCAGAGGTGCCACGCCTGACCCTCGCCGATGACGTTGAGGACGCCCTGCTCGCGGTAGTCGAGGAGGATTCCCTGCAGGGTCTCTGCCGCACCGAAGCCGCGGAACCAGGTCATCTCCACGTCCGCGCCCCACCCCAGGCAGTGCGAGCTGGGCAGCAGCGCGGAGTAGCCGAGCGCGCTGAGGTGCTGCTGGTGCTCGACGCTGCGGACGATGCTGTTGACCCAGAGCGGCGGCGTGCCGTTCGGGGCCTCCTTGGCCAGCTTGTCGGCGACCTCATTGAGCAGGTTGACGATCTCCGGCCGAGCCACGAGGAACTTCATCCCCGAGACCTGTGGGCGCCGTCGAGGGGTGAGGCGGCGCAGCGCGGCGTCGCGGCCCCGGCCCACGAGTCCGTGGGGCTGGATCGCGAACCGGAACCGCAGAGCCCCGACCCGCTCCAGCGCGGGCAGCGACCGCAGCTCCGAGGCCGCGTCGACTGCGGCCTCGTCGGCGTAGGGCCGGACGTGGGACCACCACATCGCGTCGACCTGGTGGAGCACGAGGATCCGGACCAGCGCGGCCCGGTTCTTCGGGCTGGACGGCAACCGCATCTTGGGGTCCTCGAGCTCGCGACGAGCGGCCGCGATGAGCTCGTTACGGGTGTTCGGCTCCCGGTCGATGACCTCGGCAGCGGCCGGACCGCGGAGCGCCTCGTCCAGCACGCCCAGCGCCCGGTCGTGGTCCGACCCGGCGTCCAGGGATGCGCTCATGGCGCCCACGGCGGCGTCGACCTCGACGTGGTACGCCGAAACCAGCGTGGGGCGCGCAGGCCTGCCGGTCGCGACCACGGTCAGCGACCTTAGCCCGCGGCTTCCGGCGGCAACAATTCGGCCTTCCCGCGAGGTTGCCGGGGAAATCCTTCAAAGCGGGCGGCGTGAGCTCAGTCGGCCAGCTCGACGACGACCGGTGCATGGTCGGACGGGTTCTTGCCTTTGCGCTCCTCGCGGACGATCTCCGCATGAGTGACCCGCTTGGCAAAGGCGGGTGACCCGAGCACGAAGTCGATCCGCATCCCCTCGCGGCGCGGGAACCGGAGCCGCTGGTAGTCCCAGTAGGTGTACGTGCCCGGCCCCGGCGCATACGGGCGCACGACGTCCTGGTACCCCGCGTCGACGACGCCCTGGAAGGCGGCCCGCTCGCCGGGGGAGACGTGCGACTTGTCGATGTAGAACTCCATGCTCCACACGTCCTCGTCGAAGGGCGCGATGTTCCAGTCGCCCATCAGCGCGATCGCGGCGTCGGGTTCCTTCTCCAGCCAGCCGTGGGCGGCGTCGCGCAGGCGGCCGAGCCAGTCGATCTTGTAGACCATGTGCGGGTCGTCGATGTTGCGACCGTTGGGGACGTAGAGCGACCAGATCCGGACGCCGCCGACGGTCGCCCCGATCGCCCGAGCCTCGCTCTCGATCGGCTCACCCCAACCGGGCATCCCGTCGAAGCCGACCTCGACGTCGGCGAGGCCCACCCGCGAGAGGATGGCCACGCCGTTCCACTGGTTGAACCCGACGTGGGCGACCTCGTAGCCCATCGCCTCGAAGGTGAGGTAGGGGAACTGGTCCTCACGGGTCTTGGTCTCCTGGATGGCGAGGACGTCGAGGTCCGCCCGCTTCAGCCAGTCCTCGACGCGCTCGATGCGGGACCGGATGGAGTTGACGTTCCAGGTCGCGATGCGCACCACGGCAACCTATCCGCCTACGCTGACCGGCATGGTCACCGAGGGCCGGGTGGCCGGACGGGCGCGAGAGCTGTGGATCGGCGTGCTGTGTGGCTATCTCGCCGTCGTCACGGCGGCACCGGTCGCGACCACACCGCTCCGTTCCGACGACATCATCAGCCAGAGGCGTCCCCAGGACTACCTCGACAGCGGGCAGACCCTGTGGACCTTCCTGCTCGACTGGTTCGGCCCCTGGATCCGTGACCAAGGACGGTTCTTCCCGGGCTCGGCGGTCTGGACCTTCCTCGTCTTCACGGCCTTCCCCTCGCGGTTCACCTACAAGATCTTCGTGGCCGGGCTGGTCCTGGTGCTGATTGCTCTGGCAGCGCTGACCGCTGCCACCTTGTCGACGTCAGCGGCGGCGCCGGTCGCCATCGCGGCCCTCGCGGCCGGCGTTCACCTACGCGACTTCTTCGACGGCGTCGACTCGTTCTCGGGCATCCTGCCGTTCACCATCGCTGCCACCTTGGCGTGCCTGGTGCTGCTCATCCGGCGCCGCGGATGGGTCGTCTCGACGGTTGTCGTCCTGCTGTGGTCGACGGTCCTGATCACCTACGAAGTGGCCATCCTGCTCGTGCCCACCCTGTGCGTCCTCGTCTACTGGTCCACTCGCCGGTGGCTGCGAGTGCTGCCGATCCTGGTACCCGCGGTGGTCGTATCGGCCGTTGTCCTCGTGCTGAGAGCCAACGTCACCGACTTCGTCGGGAACGCCTATCGCATCAACCTCGAACCGGGTCGCGTGGTGGTGACCTACCTCAGGCAGGCCGCCGGTGCTCTTCCGTGGTCCACCCAATGGTTTCCGGGCACCGAGGCGCAGATGTCGTTCGACCCGGGACTCCTCGTGCTCGCTCTCGTGCTGGTGGCGGCTCCCGTCGCGATTCTCCTGACCCTGGTTGCGCGGCAGCGCGTCGAGGTATCCGGCGGTGGGTTGGGCCGTCTCGCGCTGCTGGGCGCGTCGATGTGGCTGCTGCCGCCGATCCTCGTGGCGGTGAGCTTGGGCTGGCAGAACGAGCTTCCGCCGGGCCAGGCGTACGTCAGCGTGGTGTGGGGCTACGTGGGCGTAGCCATGCTGTTGGTTGCCGGGTGGTTGGCATTGGCTCGAGGCGAACCCCCTGGACGCAGCGTCCGTGGCGTGGCCCGGCATCTGGCCACCGCCGTCATCGCGCTGGCCGCGGCAGCGTCTGTCGCGCAAAGCGTCAGCGTGACCGCGCTGCTGTTCGTCAACCCGCACTAGCCCGGCCCGACAGGGTGTCCCCTGGGGCCTAGGCTGACGTGATGACGACCGCGCTGGTGACCGGGGCGACCTCGGGGATCGGGTACGAGTTCGCCCGGCAGCTCGCCGAACGCGGCCACGACGTGGTCCTTGTCGCGCGCGACCGGGCCCGCTTGGAGAACGTCTCCGACGAGCTGCGCCGGGACTACAAGGTGCGCTCCGAGGTCCTCGTCGCCGACCTGTCCGACCGCGCCCAGATCGGAAAGGTCGCCCAGCGGCTGGCCGACGACGCGCGGCCGGTGGACCTGCTGGTCAACAGCGCTGGGCAGGCACAGAAGCGCGGGTTTCTCCGCAATGAGGTCGAGGTCGAGGAGGCCGCTCTCGACCTGCACTGCACGTCTGTCCTCGTCCTGTCCCACGCCGCCGCCCGGGCCATGAAGGCGCGCGGCCGCGGCGGGATCATCAACGTCTCGTCGGTCGCCTCGTATGCGGCCATGGGCACCTACTCGGCCGCCAAGGCCTGGGTTCGGTACTTCTCCGAGGGTCTCTCCCGTGACCTGACCGGCACCGGTGTCACCTGCATGGCGCTGTGCCCCGGGTTCACGCATACCGAGTTCCACGACCGGGCTCAGCTGAACATGTCGCGGCTGCCGGAGTTCATGTGGCTGGACGCCTCGAAGGTCGTGCGGCAGGGGCTCGATGACGCCGCGAAGGGCAAGATCGTGTCGATCCCGGGGGCCCAGTACAAGACGCTGGTCGGCGTGATGAGCGCGGTGCCGCGGGTCCTGGTCCGCGACGTCTCGAGCTCGCTGGCTCGTCGGCGGCGTACCCAGGGCAGCTGAGTCGCCTGCACCTGTCGCTCGAGTGGGGCCCGACGGGGGCGGCGGCGCTGGCGACCGGCTGCGACGTGGCCGTCGTCGTCGACACGCTGACCTTCTCGACCACCGTGAGCGTCGCCGCCGATCAAGGGGTGTGGGTCCGTCCGTACCGGTGGGCGGGCGCGGCAGCCGGCGACGAGGCACGCCGGCTCGGCGCCACCCTGGCCGTTCACCGGGGTGCCGCGGTTCCCGGTGACGTGAGCCTCTCGCCGTCGACGTTTCGGACCGCCAACGACCTGACCCGCGTCGTGCTGCCCTCGCCGAACGGGTCGACGATCTGCGCCGTACTCGCCGAGGCGGGCGCGGACGTCGTCGTCGGGACGTTGCGCAACCGGCACGCCGTGGCCGCATACCTGCGCGAGCGCGGTGACCGGGTCCTGTTGGTTCCGGCCGGCGAGCGGTGGCCGGACGGGTCACTGCGCCCGGCGATCGAGGACCTCTGGGGTGCCGGAGCGGTCGTCGACGCGATACTCGCGGCCGACCCGGGCGTGGCGATGACCGACGAGACGCTGGCCGCGACCGCCGCATACCGGCTCGTCGAGGACCGCCTGCCGGAGACGCTGCTCGCCTGCCCGAGCGGCCAGGAGCTGGTGGGCCTGGGGTATGCCTCGGACGTCACCATCGCCGCGGAGCTGGACGCCAGCCAGGCGGTGCCGACCCTCCAGGACGGCTGGCTGACCGCGACCTGACCGCGCCCTCACCGCGCCTGCGCGGCGCAAACTTCTCCGCACGTGCTGAGGACCATTCGGACATGTCCGACTTGTCCCGTCCGCTTCTCCTCACGTGCGGAGAAGCTGGCGGGAGCTGAGGTGGGCGCTGGGTCCGGTGCGACTGACCAGCTCGTGGGTCAGTAGAGGCCGGCGGCGTAAGCCTCGCCGTAGTACCGCTCCAGCTCCTCGATCGAGTCGTTCGGGCGTTCCAGCTGCTGGGCGATGCAGGCCCGCGACGGGACGGCTTCAGGGTTCCACGTCTCCGGCTGCCACAGCTTGCTGCGCAGGAACGCCTTGCCGCAGTGGAAGAACACCTGCTCGACGTGGACCTCCAGCGCGATGACCGGCCGGTGGCCCTTGACGACGAGGTCGTCGAACCAGGGTGCGTCGCTGACCAGCCGGGCCGTGCCGTTAACCCGCAGCGTGTCGGTGCGCCCAGGGATGACGAAGATCAGGCCGACGTGCGGGTTGGCGAGGATGTTGAGGTACCCGTCGGCCCGCTTGTTGCCGGGGCGCTCCGGGAGGACGAGGGTCAACTCGTCGAGGACGTGCGCCAGTCCTGCGGGGTCGCCCTTCGGGGAGGCATCGACGTTGCCGTCGGCGTCGGCGGTGGCCACCACACAGAACGGCGCCGCTGCGATCCACTGCCGGTGTAGGGGGGCGAGGATCGGCTGGACCTTGTCGACGACCCGCTGGATCGGGTACCCGATCACGGCCCGCAGCTGCTCCTCGTCGGCGACGTAGGTGTTCGATGTCGCGGTGGCCGTCATGCGGCCGAGGCTACGGGAGGGCCGACAGCGGGGTCGCCTAGATTTGTCACCCGTGAGCATCGATGTGAGCACCGACGTCGCGACCGCCCGAACCCGGCTCCTCGACCTCATCAAGGCCAAGGCGATCGTCCACGGCAAGGTCACCCTCTCGTCCGGCCGCGAGGCCGACTACTACGTCGACCTGCGCCGGATCTCCCTCGACGGCGAGGCGGCCCCGCTGGTCGGCATCGTCATGCGCGACCTGACCAAGGACCTGGACTACGAAGCGGCGGGCGGTCTCACCCTCGGCGCCGACCCGGTCGCGACCTCGATGCTGCACGCCGCGGCCGCCGCCGGCGAGCGCTGCGACGCGTTCGTCGTCCGCAAGGAGGGCAAGGCGCACGGCCTCCAGCAACGGATCGAGGGGCCGTCCGTGAGCGGCCGGCGGGTCCTCGTCGTCGAGGACACGACCACCACCGGCGACTCCCCGATCGCCGCGCTCCGCGCCGTTCGCGAGGCCGGGGGAGAGGTGGTGGCGGTGGCGACCATCGCGGACCGGGCGACCGGCGCCGGCGAGAAGATCGAGGCGGAGGGCGTGGCATACCGGTTCGCGTACACCCTCGAGGATCTCGGTCTGGCCTGAGCGAGGCCCTAGGCTTCCACCCATGGGAACCACCCTGATCGTCATCCTCGTCATCGTCGTGGTGCTCGCGCTGATCTTCGCCGGGCTCTACAACGGCCTGGTCAAGCTGCGGAACGTGGTCCAGGAGTCGTGGGCCCAGATCGACGTCGAGCTGAAGCGCCGCCATGACCTCATCGGCAACCTCGTCGAGACGGTCAAGGGCTACGCCGCGCACGAGCGGGGCACCCTCGACGAGGTCACCCGGGCTCGGGCCGCGGCCATGGCGCCGAACCAGAGCCCGGCGCAGGCGGCCCAGTCCGAAGGCGAGCTGACCAAGGCGCTGGTCAACCTCCAGGCGGTCTCGGAGGCCTACCCGGATCTCAAGGCCAACCAGAACTTCATGGCCCTCCAGAACGAGCTCAGCTCGACCGAGGACCGCATCGCCAGCGCGCGCCGCTACTACAACGCCAACGTCCGCGCTCTCAACACCAAGGTCGAGACGCTGCCGACCAACTTCATCGCCGGCATGGCCGGGGTCAGCAAGGCGGAGTACTTCGAGACCGAGGGCATCGCTCGTGAGGCGCCGCAGGTCAGCTTCGGCACCAACGGGCCGGCTACGCCGTCGGTCGGCCAGGGCCCAGCCGCCGGGGGCCAGCTGCCGGCTGGACCGCAGGACTCGCCGCCGCCCCAGGGGTGACGGCGCCGGCGGGGTCTCCTTCCGTGCTGCGGCGGCTCACCGGCTTCACGGTGCTGCCGCTGCTGTCGCTGGTCACCCCGTTCCTCCTGCTGCCGGTCGTCGCCCGGGTGGCCGGCCCGCCCGGCTGGTCCAGCTTCGTCGCCGGCCAGGCCATCGGGATGCTCGGTGCCACCGTCGTCTTCTGGGGCTGGAACGTGGGTGGCCCGGTTCTCATCGCCCAGGCCCGCACCCCTCAGGAGCGGGCCGAGGTGTATGCGTCGAGCCTCCGCACGCGCTATCTGCTGCTCGTCGGAGTGGTCCCGCTCGCCGTGCTGGTGAGCGCGCTCGTCGCTCAGCCGGGGCACCGGGTCGATGCGGCAGCGATGGCGGCCGCCACGTCGCTGCTCGGGATGTCGCCTTCGTGGTTCGGCATCGGGGCCGGGAACCCGTGGCTGCTCTTCTGGTACGACACGCTTCCGCGGGTCGTGGCCGCAGTCGTCGGCGCGGGCGTCGTGGCGGTGACCGGAGTGATCTGGCTGTACCCGCTGCTGCTGGCTGCATCGGTGCTGGTCTCCCTCGTGGCCTTCCGCCGGCGGGTGACGCCCGGCGCGAGCCACACCGCGCCGTGGCCGGTCGGTCGCGCGACGGGTGAGCTGCGGCACCACCTCGGTACCGCCGGAATCAACCTCGCGGCCACGGCGTATGCGTCGGCTCCCGTTCCGGTCGCGACGGCGGCTTTCCGACCCGAGGTGTCCTCGCCGTTCGCGTCGGCGGACGCGGCATACCGGTTCGGGCTGTTCTCGGTGACGGCGATGGGCAACGCGTTCCAGGGGTGGACGCTGGAGCCGGACCTCGCCGAGGCCGAACGGCGGTCGCGGCACCGGTCCGCGCTGGTGGCCCACCTTGCGCTGGGCGTCGTCGGCGGAGGTCTGTTCGCGGCGTTCGGGCCCTGGGCGACCGGGTTGCTGTTCGGCGCCGACGTGGCCGCTCCGCGGGACGTATGCGTCTGGTACGGCGTGGCGTTCCTCTTCCTCAGCGCGAGCACGCCGCCCATCCGGAACCTCCTCATCCCCGCCGGCCGGGTCCGGCTGGTGCTCGGTTGGACAGTGGGTTCGGCGGTCATGGGGCTGGTCCTCATGGTGGCGGCCGTTGCTGCGGGGTGGAGCGCCGGCGTCGCTGCTGCGATGGCCCTCAGCGAGGCCCTCCTCTTCGCCGGTCTGCTCATGCCGGCCCTGCGCGCGTCCCGAACGGCGGCCCAGCCGTGACGGGCCCGCGGGTCGTCGCTGTCGTGACCGCACACGACCCGGGCGAGCGCCTGGCGCGCCTCATTGACCAGGTAGCCCCGCAGGTCGAGAGCGTGGTCATCGTGGACGACGGCTCGACCGCCGGTCTCGACGTCCTGACCGGCCTCGAGGACCGAGCCAGAGTCCTGCGCCAGCCCAACGCCGGCGTCGCCGCCGCCCTCAACACCGGCGTCCGTGCCGCCCTCGCCGAGGGCGCCGACGCCGTGCTCACCCTCGACCAGGACTCCGGCCTACCGCCGACCTACGTGGCCCGCGCGGTCCGGGCGTGGCACGACGCGGTGAGCCGCGGCATACCCGTCGCCTTCGTCTCCGCAGCCACGTACGGCGGCCGGCGCGCGCGGACCCGTGGCGTCGTCCGGGGCTACGCCCGGGCCTTCGACCCCATGCAGTCCGGGTCGCTGGTCCCGGCCGAGACCTACCGCGCCGTCGGCGACTACGACGAGGGGCTGGTCATCGACGCCGTGGACTCCGAGTTCACCGTCCGATCTCTCGCCGCCGGTCTGGAACCCCTGGTCGCCCCCGGCTGCGACCTGGACCACGGCATGGGCGAGCGCCACCACGCCCACGTGCTCGGGCGCGACCTCGCCTACAACCACCACAGCCCCGAGCGGGTCTACTACATGGCCCGCAACGGAACGCTGGTCGCCCGCCGGCACGCGCGGGACGAGCCCGGCTGGGTGCTGCGGCGGCTCACCGAGGAGGCCAAGGCGCATACCGTCCGTCTCGCGCTGGACCCGGACCGCGCCGAGCTGGCCAGAGCCGCGCTGCAGGGTATGCGCGACGGACTCCGGGGACGAACCGGGCCGCGCTGACCCGGCTCAGTGGTGGTCGAGCTCCTCGGCCGTCGGCTGACTCTGCTCGAGCTCCTTGGGCGCGGGGGTCCGGGCGCGGCGGTGCCGCCACCACTCGATAGCCGCCGGGATCAGCGAGACGACGATGACGATGATGATCATCAGCTCGAGCTTGTCCTGGAGACCCGGGAAGGCCTGGCCGAGGAAGAAGCCCAGGAGCGTCACCACCCCGACCCAGAGCGCCGCCCCGACGGCGGACCAGAAGAAGAACCGGCGCCGGTCCATCCTCCCGATGCCCGCGACGACGGTGACGAAGGTGCGCACGATCGGCACGAAACGGCCGATGACCAGCGCCTTGTTGCCGTGCTTGTCGAAGAAGTCATGGGTCTGGTCCCAGTACTTCCGCTTGATGATCCGCCCGTCGTGGCGATAGATCGCCGGTCCGACCGCGCGGCCGATCTCGTACCCGACGACGTTCCCGGCGAACGCCGCGATGAACAGGAAGGCCAGTGCCAGCCACAGGCTGATCGGGAGCTTGCCGGTGGCGATGAAGAGACCGAGCGCGAAGAGCAGGGAGTCGCCGGGCAGGATCGGGAAGAGCAGGCCGCACTCGATGAAGATGATGGCCAGGCTCACCCAGATCAGGGCGGTGCCGTACTGCGACAGGAGGTAGTTGGGGTCCATCCAGTTCGGGCCCAGGGCGGGCAGGGCAGCGTGGACCGACTGGAGCATCACAAGCACAACGGTATGCGGATCGGGCGGGTTCCGCCCAATACGGTGGCCGCGTGAGCGAGGTCGGAGTCGGTCCGTGGGTGGGCGAACCGCCGTCGGGTGACCACTGGGACCCCGAGCTGCTGGCCCAGGGCGACCGCCGCAACGTCGAGGACCGGTACCGCTATTGGCGCCATGACGCGATCGTCGCCGACCTGGACACCCGTCGGCATCCGCTCCACGTCGCCGTCGAGAACTGGGGACACGACTTCAACATCGGCTCGGTCATCCGCACGGCCAACGCGTTCAACGTCGCGGCGTTCCACATCGTCGGCCGGCGTCGCTGGAACCGGCGGGGCGCGATGGTCACCGACCGCTACCAACACGAGATCCACCACCCCACGGTCGACGACCTCGCCGACTGGGCGGCGACCCAACGCATACCCCTCGTCGGCATCGACAACCTCCCTGGGTCGGTGGCCATCGAGGGGTTTGCGCTGCCGTCGCCGTGCGTGCTCGTCTTCGGGCAGGAGGGTCCCGGCCTCACCCCCGAGATGCGCGCGGCCTGCGAGGTCGTGCTGCACATCACGCAGTACGGCTCGACGCGGTCGATCAACGCCGGGGCGGCGGCGGCCATCGCGATGTACGCGTGGGCCACCCAGCACGTTCAGAGCCCGTAGACCCGAGCCGCGTTGCCGCGCGCGATCACGGCGGCCAGCGCCGCGGCGTCGTCCTCGCCCATCTCACCGGCCCCGACGAGCTCGTCGACGACCGAGTCGAAACCGCGCCGGAAGAGCTGGGCGCCGAGGAGGTACAGCTCGGCCAGGCCGTACGCGTCCGACGAGTACAGCAGCTTCCCGAACGGGACCAGCTCGAGGGTCTCGCGGACGATGCCGGTCGACAGCGCGCCGGTGTTGTGGACGGCCAGGCCGACGTCCATGAACGCGTGGTCGAACACCTGCGACAGGTAGGCCGCATGCCGGTGGAACGGGTAGGTGTGCAGCAGCAGGACCGGCACGCCGAGGTCCTGGGTGCCCCGGAGGAAGCCGGTCATCAGCAACGGGTCGGCGGCCAGTAGGTCCAGGTCGGGGTCGCCATAGCCGGTGTGCACCTGCAGCGGCAGCCCCGACTCGAGGGCGGTGTGGGCCAGCCAGCCGCTCACGGTGCGGTCGGCCACGCGGCGCGGGTCGACGTCACGGAGGGCTGCGGCCAGCTGGTCCGGGCCGGGCTTGGTCGCCGGGAGGTCCAGCCCGACGCGGTACGCCGCGATGCTCTTCGCCGCCACCGCACCGCTCGTCGCGAGCCGGTCCACCACCGCGCCGGCGACGTCGTCGAGGCCCTCCCGGAGTACCTCTTCGAGGAGTCGCTCCAAGCGAACCACTTCGTAGGCCTCGCCACCGGTCAGTCCGGCCAGCTCGGCCGGGGTGGTCAGCGGGGACCCGTCGGGTCCGTCGATGCCGGTGTCGAGGAGGATCGTTCCGATCCCGGCCGCCGTGAGCATCCGCCGGTTCACCTCGGCCACGCCGAGCTCCTGGCGGCGGGCGAGGTAGGCCTCGACTGGGACCAGCGGGTCGAGATCGAGCAGGGGCGCGCAGTACCGGCGGATGGCCAGACCGAGCATCGAGTCGAACAGCGACGTTCCGAGCGGAGGAGGGTGCGGCGCCTCGTTCATCAGCGCTTCGAAGGAGTCGCGGTCGAGGTCGGTGGTGACGACGCCGTGGGCGTGGTGGTCCGTCACCACCCCGAGCCGGTCGGGACTCATGGTGACTCGTCGAGGTGACGGAAGGCGGCCGACATCCGGTGGGCCAGGCCGGGGACCACGAGGACGACGAGCGTGACGAGCAGCAGCCAGCCGAACGCCACGACGGGGAACCACCGTGCCGGTCCCTCGTCCGGGTAGGGGAAGACGTTGCGGTACAGCGTGTAGACGAGCATGACCAGGGCCAGGACGGGGATGACGACCTGCCAGCCGGGGACGTCCATCTTCTTGTCGACCCAGATCAGCTTGATGCAGCCGATCGTCGCGAGCACGTAGGCCACGAGGAGGATCAGGGTCCCGATCGTCCCGCTCCAGAGGAATGTGTCGAACGGCTTCGCGCCGAAGGCGAGCGCGCAGACGAGGGCGATGAGGACCACCACGGTGGCGATCACCAGCGCGGCCGGAGCGGGCGTCGAGCTGGATCCGGTTCGGGCCAACCGGATTCCCGGCGCGAGGTCGCGGCTGATCGCGAACAGCAGGCGGGAGGCTCCGACGACGCAGGCCAGGCAGCAGCCGAACGCCGATACCGCTGCGCCGAGGGTGACGAGGTCGCCGACCCAGGGGCCGATGTAGGCCGTTCCCAGGTCGCCCATCAGCGCGGGCGAGGCGATGAACGCCTTGACGCCCTCCTCGGTCGGGGTGAACGCCATCATCTCGATGGCCGTGACGACGGTGAAGTAGACGCCGCCGAAGATCGCCGTGCCGAGGATCGCGCGGGGGATGTCGCGCCGCGGGTTCCGGGCCTCCTCTCCCAGCGTGGCCGCCGCCTCGAACCCCGCGAACGAGAGCAGTCCGAAGATGATGCCGAGGAACAGCGTGGAGACGTCGGTACCCGGTTCGACGGTGAAGACCGACAGGGTGAAGGTGGCGCCGTTCGGGGCGTTCCCGGCCAGCAGCCGGAGCAGGACGACGGCGGCGATGACGAGGATGAGCGCGACGGTGATGCCCTCGACACTGAGCAGCACCGCACCGGCGCGCCGGGCCGGGACGACCGCGAAGAGCAGCGCCAGCACCAGCGCGATCCCGCCCACGAGGAACCCGGCCCAGTCGGGCTGGTTCGTCCAGATTCCCAACGCCTCGAGGAACGCCGAGCCGAAGATGCCGGCGGCGGAGGACGTCACCAGCGCGTAGAAGACGTAGGTCGCCATCAGCCCGAACCCGGCGACGGCGCCGGCTCGGGCGCCGAGCGTGGCCCCCGCGAAGACGTAGACCGAGCCCGCGTGCCGGTAGTACTGGCAGAGCCGGACGAAGACATAGGCGATCAGCAGCACCGCGACCGCGGCGAGGAAGAAGGCCAGCGGCGTGGCCCGGCCGACGAGCGCCGCCGTCCCCTGCGGGTTGATGTTGGCGGCCATGCTCGGGGCCATCAGCGCGACCGAGATGCCGACTGCCTGCCAGACCGACAGGCTGCGGCGGAGGGTGGTGCGCTCCCGAGGTGTCGTCGCCACGTCGGCAGTCTCGCGACGCACCTATCCTTTGTCCACCGACCCGTCGAGAGGATCTCCGTGGACCAGGCCGACCGAAAGTTCCGCGAGGCCCGAGCCACCGAGATGGCGCCGGCGCTGGCCGACGACGGGGTCGTCGGGGTCGCCACGAGCTTCGTCGACAATGCGGGGATCTCCCGAGTGAAGACCGTGCCGGTGGCCAGGTTTCCCGAGCTCGCCGCCTGGGGTGCCGGGTTCTCGACCGCGTTCGACTACTTCCGGGCCGACGACTGGGTGGCGGCGCCGGCCAGCGGCGCCGGCCCGGTCGGCGACCAGCGGATCATCCCCGACCTCGACCGGGTCGTGGTCCTCGCCGGGCAGTCCGGATGGGCCTGGGCACCGGGCGAGCGCTACCAGCAGGACGGGACGCCCCACCCCCACGACAGCCGGCTGCTGCTGCGTCGCATCGTCGACGACTGGGCCGAGCAGGGCGTGACGTTCCGGGCCGGCATCGAGATCGAGTGGGTAATCTCCGCCGGCGACGGCGACACCTTCACCCCGGCGGCGAGCGGACCGGCATACGGGCTGGGTCGTCTGACGGCGGTGTCCGAGTACTGCCGGGACCTACTCGAAGTGCTTGCGGCCCAAGGGGTCTCGGTGGCCCAGCTGCATCCGGAGTATGCGCCCGGCCAGTTCGAGCTCTCGATGGCGGCGGAGTCTCCGGTCGCCGCGGCCGACACCTCCGTGCTGGTCCGCGCGACGGTCCGGGCGATCGGGATACGGCACGGGTTCCGCACGTCGTTCTCGCCGAAGGTCGACAGCGCCGGCGTCGGCAACGGCGGCCACCTGCACGTCAGCCCGTGGCGCGACGGTGTGAACCTCATGTCCGGCGGCGACGGCCCCTACGGCGTGACGCCCGAGGGCGAGTCGTTCGCCGGCGGGGTGCTGGCGCACCTCCCCGCACTGCTCGCCCTGGGAGCCCCGAGTGTGGTGTCGTACCTGCGGCTGGTCCCGCAGCACTGGGCCGGCGCGTATGCGTGTTGGGGGCTGGAGAACCGCGAGGCAGCGCTGCGGCTGGTCACCGGCTCGGCGGGGAGCCAGGGCTGGGCAGCGAACCTCGAGATCAAGTGCGTCGACCTCCACGCGAACCCGTACCTGCTGCTGGCCGGTGTCCTCGCGGCCGGCGCGGACGCGACCCCGCTGCCCGACCCGGTCGAGGTCGACCCCGCGGCGCTGGGTGAGGCGGAGCTCGCCCGACGCGGCGTGGCCCGGCTCCCCACGAGCCTGCGCGAGTCCCTCGAGGCGTTCCTCGCGGATCGGGTGCTGGGTGAGGCGTTCGGGGCTCCGCTGGTCGAGTCCATCGCCGCCGTGCGGGAGTCCGAGCTGGAGGCGCTGGGCGCCGCCAGCCCGGACGAGGTCGCGGACGCCTCCCGCTGGGCGCACTGAGAACTCGGCCGAGATCGGTGTCGATTCCCGACCTGCTCGCCCGTCATCCCGGTGTCAGGCTCGACCCGAGCGCCTACCGAAGGAGCACCTGATGACCGAGTACGCGATCCTCCTCACCGGCGACGAAGACGCCTGGGCCAACGCGACCGAGGAGCAGCGCGCCACGACGTTCGCGCGGCACGACGAGTTCACCCGAGCGCTCGGCGAGCGCGGGCACGAGGTGTACGGCGGTGCCGAGTTGGCGCATTCCAAGGGCGGCAAGGTCGTTCGCGGAACCCGGGGAGCCGTCACGGTGACCGACGGCCCCTACGCCGAGGCGGCCGAGCAGCTGGGCGGCTTCTACTTGGTCCGCACCGACAACCTCGACGACCTGCTCGACGTCTGCGGCATCCTCGCCGACGGCGACGGGGCGATCGAGGTGCGGGTCTGCCTGCCGGCGCCCGACACCGACGCCTGATGGAGTTCCTCGTCCTCATCGCCTACGAGGACTCCGGGTGGGACTCGGCCACGGCCGAGGAGCGGCAGGAGTTCTTCGACGCGCACCACGCCTTCGAGCAGGCCGTGTATGCGCGCGGCCGGCTCGTGTCGGGCGCCGCTCTCGCTGACGCGGATCGCGGGTTCACGGTGCGGCACGACGGCGGGGGGTGGCAACGGACCGAGGGTCCGTTCGCGGAGACCGCCGAGCAGATCGGCGGGTTCTACCTGCTGGAGATGCCGGACGAGCGGGCCGCGCAGGAGGCCGTGCAGCACCTTCCTCGGCAGTACACGCTCGAGGTCCGGCCGGTCGTCGACATCGACGGGTACGAGCGGAGCGATCCGCCCGCTTGATCGGGGTCCCCGCGAAGTATCGGAGCGGAGCGCGGGGCCCCACGACGTATCGTCGCGAAGCGACGTCGTGGGGAGAACTTCGTGGGGTGAGACCTAGCCTGTCGGGGTGGAGGCAGGCGCCGCGATCGAGGCGGTATACCGGCATCACTGGGGCCGGCTGCTCGCGCTGCTCGTCGGCCAGTACCGCCGCCTCGACCTCGCGGAGGACGCCCTGTCGGACGCGTTCGAGGCGGCCGCACGGCACTGGCCGAGCAACGGAGTCCCGGCCAACCCGCCCGCGTGGCTGCTCACGGCCGCGCGGCGGCGGGCCGTCGACCGGCTCCGGGCCGAGGCGGTCGCGGTTCGCAAGGAGCCGCTGCTCGTCCTCGACGCTGCGCACGCGGCCGCCGCCTCGCGGGTGATGGCCGACGTCGGCGACGTCGTGGAGGACGACCTCCTCCGGCTCGTGCTGCTCTGCGCGCACCCGTCGCTGGGGGCGGACGCGGCCAGCGCTCTGAGCCTGCGGCTCGTCGTCGGAGTGCCGACGCGTGACCTCGCCCGGCTCTTCCTCGTCACCGAGCCCACGATGGCGGCGCGGCTCACTCGAGCCCGAAAACGCTTGGTGGGAGCCGAGTTCGGCATCCCGTCGCCAGCCGACCTGCCGCACCGGCTCGCGGTCGTCGGGCAGGTGGCGTACCTCGCCTTCACCGCCGGGTATGCGCCGGGCTCGGGTCCCGACCTGCTGCGGGCTGAAGTGGCGGGCGAGGCGGTTCGGCTGGCGGGGGTCGTTCACGACCTACTCCCCGAGCAGCCACTCCCGGCCGCCCTGCTCGCGCTGATGCTGCTCCAGCACTCGCGGCGCGACGCCCGGGTCGGGCCGGACGGTGACCTGGTGCTGCTTCCGGACCAGGACCGGTCGCGCTGGCGGGGGGACGAGATCGCGGTCGCCCTGGGGCTCCTGGCCCCACTGGTCGGCGCCGAGCTCGACGGCCAGGCCCGGTCGTACCTGCTCCAAGCCCTCATCGCGGCCGAGCACGCGCGGGCTCAGCGGGCCGAGGACACCGACTGGGCGCGGATCGCCACCCTGTACGGCGAGCTGGAGACGCATACCGGCTCGCCCGTCGTGCGGCTGAACCGCGCGGTGGCCGTGGCAGAGGCATCCGGTCCGGAGCCGGGCCTGGCCCTGCTCGAGGGGCTGGACGACGTGCTGCCGGACGGTCACCGGCTGCCAGCCGTGCGGGGCGAGCTGCTGGTGCGCGCCGGCCGAACCGGGGAGGCGAGCGCCGAGTTCGAGCGGGCCATCGCGCGGTGCGACAACGAGGTGGAACGCCTCCATCTGGTCCGCCGAAGGGTTGAGACGACCGGCGGCTGATCTCCCGCAGCGTGGAAGGATGCGACCATGCCGATCGCCACGCCCGAGATCTACGCCGACATGCTCGACCGCGCCAAGGCGGGGTCGTTCGCCTACCCGGCGATCAACGTCTCCTCCTCGCAGACCCTCAACGCGGCGCTCAAGGGCTTCGCCGACGCGGGCAGCGACGGGATCATCCAGGTGTCCACCGGCGGCGCGGAGTACCTCTCGGGTCCGTCGGTCAAGAACATGGTGGCCGGCTCGCTGGCGCTCGCGTCGTTCGCGCACCAGGTGGCCGACGGCTACCCGGTCAACATTGCGCTGCACACCGACCACTGCCCGAAGGACAAGCTCGACGGGTTCGTCCGGCCGCTGCTCGCGGCGTCGACGGAGCGGGTCAAGGGCGGCGGGCTGCCGTACTTCCAGTCGCACATGTGGGACGG
>DASTNV010000252.1:0-6443 GCA_035762725.1 Lapillicoccus sp.
CGCGTGGGCGTAGCGGCGGGAGTGATCCCGTTCCAGCTGGTCCCCGGAGCCCTCGACCGGTTGGACGAGGAGGACCTGGGCGCGCTGGCACTTCTTCCCGACACCGCGGCAGCGGCGGCCGAGTTCGCGCGCGCGTTCGTCCCGCTCCAGCAGGCGTCGGGTCTCACGGACGCGGACCTCCTCGCCGGCATCCGGGCGCGGGGGAGCGCCCGCGACCGAGAACTCCTCGACCGGCCGGCCGTGGCGGCGTCGATCGTGGCGAGCCGTCGCGAGTCGCTGGTGCGGAGCGTCGACGGAGCCGCCTGGGACAACGTGGCCTGGCTCGGCCCGTGGGAGATCGACCTCGCCGCCGTGCGCCGGCCGGTGCACCTCTGGTACGGCGGCGACGATCCGCGGCATCCGGCCGGCGACGGCCCCTGGCTGCGCGACCACCTGCCCGACGCCACGCTGCACCTGGCGCCCGAGGACGGGCACCTCACCGTCGTCGCCCACATCGACGAGATCCTCACGACCCTCACCGCCGACTGACCCCCAGCTCCTAGGTCGGCGAGAGGCCAACTTCTGCTCTCATTCCGCGCATTTGAGAACAGAAGTTGGCCTCTCGGCGGTGGCCGCAGCGGGAGGGCCAAAGCCGGGCGAAGCCGCATACCGCTAGCGACTAGGGTCGCTGACCATGGAAACCGCCGAGATCGCGCGTCGCTGGCTGGCGTTCTTCGAGGAGAAGGGGCACGCCGTCGTGCCCAGCGCGCCGCTGCCGTTCGACGACCCGAACCTGCTGTTCGTCGTGGCCGGGATGGTTCCGTTCGTGCCGTACTTCAGCGGTCAGCAGACGCCGCCGTGGCCGCGCGCGGCCAGCGTCCAGAAGTGCGTCCGCACCCCTGACCTGGACGAGGTCGGAAAGACCAGTCGGCACGGCACGTTCTTCCAGATGAACGGCAACTTCTCGTTCGGCGACTACTTCAAGCACCACGCCATCGCGTATGCGTGGGAGCTGCTCACCGGGCCGGTCCAGGACGGCCGCTACGGCCTCGAGCCCGACAAGCTGTGGGCCAGCGTCTACGAGGACGACGACGAGGCCGAGGCGCTCTGGCTCGAGCTGACCGACATCCCCAAGGAGCGGATCGTCCGGCGCGACCGGCTCGACAACTACTGGCACATGGGCATTCCCGGCCCGGGCGGCCCGTGCAGCGAGATCTTCGTGGACCGCGGTCCGGAGTACGGCCCCGACGGCGGCCCCACCGTCGACGAGGACCGGTTCATGGAGATCTGGAACCTCGTCTTCACCGAGTTCGAGCTCGGCGCGGTGCGCAGCAAGGCCGACTTCGACATCGTCGGCCCGCTGCCGAAGAAGAACGTCGACACCGGCATGGGCCTGGAGCGGCTGGCCAGCGTGATGCAGGGCGTCGACAACCTCTACGAGATCGACCAGGTCTGGCCGGTCCTCGACCGGGCCGCCGAGATGACGGGCAAGCGTTACGGCGCAGTCCCCAGTCACGTTGCCGCGCAAAGCAGTCCGGACGACGTTCGGCTCCGGGTCGTGGCCGACCACGTCCGCTCCTGCCTCATGCTCATCGGCGACGGGGTGACGCCGAGCAACGAGGGCCGCGGGTATGTGCTGCGCCGGATGCTCCGCCGGGCGGTCCGCTCGATGCGGCTGCTCGGCTGGGACGAGCCGGCGATGCCGCACCTGCTGCCCGTCTCCATGGAACGGATGAGCACGACGTACCCCGAGCTGCGCACCGACTTCGACCGGATCAGCCAGGTCGCGTATGCAGAAGAGGAGGCCTTCCGCCGAACCCTCGCCTCCGGAACCACGATCCTCGACACCGCCGTGTCGCGGGTGAAGGCGACCAGCGACCAGCCGCAGCGGCTCAGCGGCGCGCAGGCGTTCGCGCTGCACGACACCTACGGGTTCCCCATCGACCTCACCCTCGAGATGGCGGCCGAGCAGGGCGTCTCGGTCGACGAGCCCGGCTTCCGCCGGCTCATGCAGGAGCAGAAGGACCGCGCCCGCGCCGACGCCAAGTCACGCAAGCAGGGCCACGTCGACACCACCGTCTACCGCCGGATCGCCGACGGCATCGGCCGCGCGGTTGAGTTCACCGGGTACGACGAGGTCGTCTCCGAGGGCCGGGTCGCCGGCATCGTCCGCGACGGCGTCAGCGTCGACGCGGCGGGTCCCGGCGACGACATCGAGCTGGTCCTCGACCGCACGCCCTTCTACGCGGAGGGCGGCGGCCAGCTGGCCGACGGCGGCCGGATCGAGCTGGACAACGGCGCCGTCATCGAGGTCCGCGACGTCCAGTCGCCGATCAGCGGCGTCGTCACCCACCGGGCCACCGTCGTCCTGGGCGAGGTGGTCCGGGGTGCCGTCGCCCAGTCCGAGGTCGACATCGAGCGGCGCAAGTCGATCTCCCGAGCGCACACCGCGACCCACATGGTGCACA
Source organism: Lapillicoccus sp. (assembly GCA_035762725.1). Taxonomy (GTDB): domain Bacteria; phylum Actinomycetota; class Actinomycetes; order Actinomycetales; family Dermatophilaceae; genus Lapillicoccus. The sequence goes on from DASTNV010000252.1 coordinate 2,448, forward strand.
AGGCGATTCGCGAGGCGCTCGGCGACACGGCGACCCAGGCCGGCTCGGAGAACGCGCCCGGCCGCTTCCGGTTCGACTTCAACGCCCAGTCCGCGGTCCCTAAGTCGGTGCTCCGCGACGTCGAGGCCAAGGTCAACGCGCTGCTCCTCGACGACCTACCGGTCACCGCGGAGGTGATGACCCAGCAGCAGGCGCGCGACGCGGGGGCGATGGCCCTGTTCGGCGAGAAGTACGGCGACGCGGTCCGGGTGGTCTCGGTCGGCGACTGGGCCCGCGAGCTGTGCGGTGGCACCCACGCGCAGCGTTCCGGCCAGCTCTCCGTCGTCAAGCTGCTCGGCGAGTCGTCGATCGGGTCCGGCGTGCGGCGGGTCGAGGCGCTGGTGGGCGCGGACGCATACTCCTTCCTCGCTCGCGAGCATGCCATCGTCGGCCAGCTGACCGAGGCGCTGCAGGCCCGGCCCGAGGAGCTCCCCGAGCGGGTCAACGGCATCCTCAGCCGGCTCAAGGAGGCCGAGCGCGAGATCGCGGCGGCGCGCCAGGAGAAGGCGCTCGGCGCCGCGGCCGGTCTGGTCTCCAGCGCCCGCGACTTCGGTGGCGTCAGCCTGGTCACCCATGACGCGGGCGACCTCGGTGCGGACGACCTCCGCTCGCTCGTCCTCGACGTGCGGAACCGGCTCGGCGCCGACCGGGCCGCCGTCGTGGCGATGGCGTCGGCCGCGAACGGGCGCCCGGTCGTCGTCGTCGCGACCACCGCCGGGGCCCGTGAGGCCGGAGTGACCGCTGGGGCGCTCGTGCGCTCGGCGGCCCAGGTGCTCGGCGGCGGAGGGGGCGGCAAGGACGACCTGGCCCAGGGCGGGGGTACCGATCCGACCAAGGTCTCCTCGGCGCTCGGCACGATCGAGGACGCCCTTCGAGGGCGGACGGCCTGACCTCGGCTCTTGTGCGTCACCGAGAAACGGTGCCGCACCTGTGGTCGAATGAGGTGGTGGCGCGCGCGGGAGTTCGTCTGGGCGTCGACGTCGGCTCGGTCCGGGTCGGCCTCGCGGCCAGCGACGCCTCCGGGCTGCTCGCCTCGCCGGTCGAGACCGTCCCCCGCGACCTCTCCGAGGCCCGCACCGACCTCGACCGGATCGCTGCGGTCGCGCGCGAGCTCGACGCCATCGAGGTCGTCGTCGGCCTGCCGCGGCACCTGTCGGGCGCCGAGGGCGAGGCCGCTACCCTGGCTAGGGCGTATGCGGCGGAGCTGGTTCGCGTGCTCGACCCGATCCCCGTGCGGCTCGTCGACGAGCGCTTGACCACCGTCGAGTCGCACCGCAGACTACGCGAGAGCGGAGTGGCAGGCCGTTCACAACGCGGTGTCGTCGACCAGACAGCCGCGGTGCTCATCCTCCAGTCCGCGCTCGACGGCGAGCGGGCCTCGGGACGTGCGCCCGGCACGATGGTTGCCCCCCTGCGGCGCCGCCCCCGACAGAAGGACCGAGCATGACCGACCGACGCGACCTCGCGTCCGGCCACGACCATGTCGTCTTCGGCTCCGTCGCTGACGATCCCTACGAGCACGACTACGAGTACGACGAGCACGGGTACCCCGACGACGAGCACGGCTACGGCGAGCAGCACCCGCTGGACGCTCCGGCCACCCGGATGTCCCGTCGCGCCGACCGGCACGTGCGGAAGAAGCGGAAGACCGGCCGGGCGGTGAAGCGGTTGCTCGTCTTCGTCGTCGCCATCGCCCTCATCGGTGCGGCCGCCTTCGCCGCCGTGACCGTGCTCAAGCCGGTGTTCTCCGGGTTCGGCGGCGACACCGACTATGCAGGCCCGGGCAGCGGCGATGTCCAGGTCACGGTCAACCCCGGCGACTCGGGCCGCGCCATCGCCCAGACGCTCTTCACCGCCGGCGTCGTCAAGACGGCCAAGGCGTTCACCGACGCCGCGTCCGACAACCCCGCGAGCGCGGGGATCCAGCCCGGCGAGTACACCCTGAAGAAGGAGATGAAGGCGTCCGACGCGGTCGCCTACCTCGCCAACCCGGCCAACCGCAGCGTCCCCATGGTCACCGTCCCCGAGGGCCGGTGGAAGTCGGAGGTCTTCGCGATCCTGGCCAAGGCCAGCGGGCTTCCCGTGGCCGACTACGAGAACGCGGCCAAGGACGCCGCGGCCCTCGGGCTGCCCGCCTCGGCCAAGGGCAACGTCGAGGGGTACCTGTTCCCGGCCACCTACGAGCTCGCGAAGAGCTCGACACCGACCGAGCAGCTGCGCCAGATGGTGCAGAAGTCGGTCGCCACGCTGACGACCCAAGGGGTCGCCCCGGAGGACATGGAGAAGGTCGTCACGACGGCCAGCATCCTCGAGGCGGAGGGGCGCAGCACCGAGGACCGCGAGAAGCAGGCGCGGGTCATCCTCAACCGGCTCTCCAAGAACATGAACCTCCAGCTCGACTCGACGGTCAGTTACGGCGTCCAGAAGCGCGCCGTCACGACGACCGACGCCGAGCGTGCTGACAAGAACCCGTACAACACCTACGTCAACGCGGGGCTCCCGGCCGGGCCGATCGGCAACCCGAGTGCGGCCTCGATCGAGGCCGCCTTGCATCCGGCGGACGGCCCGTGGCTCTTCTGGGTGACCGTCAACCCGTCGACCGGCGAGACGAAGTTCGCCGAGACCCAGGACCAGCACGACCAGTTCGTCAAGGAGTTCCAGGCCTGGTGCCAGGCGAACACGGGCAAGTGCTGAAGCGGGCGGCCGTCCTCGGCTCGCCCATCGCCCACTCGCTCTCGCCCGCGCTCCACACCGCGGGGTACCGCGCGCTCGGGCTGGACGACTGGGAGTACACCCGCGCCGACGTGACCGAGGACGAGCTGGTCGCGTTCGTCAGCGCCCTCGGTCCCGAGTGGCGGGGCCTGTCGCTGACCCGACCGCTCAAGGAGGTCGCCTTCGAGGTGGCCACCACGGTGACCGGCGTGGCCCGCGACACCGGGTCGATCAACACCCTGCTGCGCCGTCCCGACGGGGGCTGGGACGCCGACAACACCGACGTCATCGGGATCCTCGGCGCCCTGGCCGAGGTCGGGGTCACCCACGTCGAACGCCCCGTCGTCGTCGGTTCCGGCGCGACCGCCCGCTCGGTGGTCGCGGCCGTCGCCGCGCTCGGGGCGACGCGCCTCGACGTCATGGTCCGCAGCGAGATCCGGGCCGCGACCCTGGCCCAGGCCGAGGCGGCCGGCCTCGCCGTCACCCGCCGCGACCTGGGCGACTGGCCGGACGGCGTCGACGTCGTCGTCTCGACGGTTCCGGGCGACCGTTCCGAGGCGGCCGCCACCCTGCCGCCCGGACGGGGCGCGGTCCTCGACGTCGTCTACGGCACGCCCAGCGCGTTCGTCGAAGTGGCGCCAGGACGGGGGTATGCCGTCGCGCCCGGTGTGTCGATGCTGCTCCACCAGGCGGCCGAGCAGCTTCGCCGGATGACCGGGCGGCCGGCGCCGGTGGAGGCGATGCGGGCGGCCCTGGGGCCGGTACCCGCGTGACCCTGACGCCGGCGGTTCCCGCGCCCTGGTGGCTGGTCGCCGTCGTCACCGTCGCCGGTGCGGGGGTCGGCTGGCTCCTGGCCCGCGAGCTCGGCACCGGGGGGTACCGGCTCGACGACGAGGCCGACCGTCGGCTCCCTGGTCCGCCGGCCCTCCTCGCGGTCGCCGTCCCGGTCCTCTGGGGGGTGCTGGCGTGGCGGGTCGGCGGCCTCTCGGCCGGAGCCCTGCTGCCCGCCTACCTCCTCCTCGCCTGGGCGGGCGTGGCGCTGTTCTGGATCGACCTCGACACCCACCGCCTGCCGGAGGGCCTCACCCTGCCGGTCATCCCGGCCCTCCTCGTCCTGCTGGCCATCGCCTCCGCCACGACGGGGGACTGGGGCGCCCTGTTGCGTGCGGTGATCTGCGGTGCGGCCGGGTGGCTCGTGTATGCGGTGCTCGCCTTCCTCGTCCCCGGTGGCCTCGGGCTGGGCGA
>DASTNV010000253.1:0-7317 GCA_035762725.1 Lapillicoccus sp.
CGGATCGACGCGATCCTCTCCGGACGGGTCTCGGCGGAGGACGCCGAGCTGTCCGCGTTGTCGAACCGAAGCCTCCTCGACCGTGCCCTTCGGCCACTCAACCAGGCCGGGTCGAGACGGTTCCTCCGCGAGGCCCGGCAGAAGGTCTGGCACAACACGCGGGAGCTGCACGAGGCCCGGCTCGCCGGCCCAGAGGCGTATGCGACTCGGCTGGCCGAGCTCGAGGTGCTCAGCGCCGCGAAGATCGCGGACCTCCTGGCTCCGGGTCAGGTGCTGCTCAAGCTGTCGGTCGGAGGGTTCGGGGTTACCCTGCCGCCGCCGCGATGACGACGGCGACGACCAGGCCGGCGGTCAGCGCTACCTCCACGACGGCACCGAGCACGTCTCCGGTGATGCCCCCCACGCGGCGCTGAGCGGTCTCGACGACGGCCCAGGTCCCGAGGGCGGCCGCGACGACGACGAGCGCACCGGCATACCAGGCGGCGCCGAGGAACCAGCCGAGTCCGGAGCCGACGACGACCATGACCACGGTGCTGGCCACCGCGACGGCCGTTGGCACGGAGCCGGCGACGGTCGCCCCGAGGCCGTCCGGCCGTGCGGCGGGAACGCGGTGACGGCAGGCGAGGCCGAGCACCTGGCGGCTGGCGAGCAGGGCAACGACGGCCAGGGAGCTCCCTTCTCGAGAGGAGATCAGCGCACTCAGGGCGGTCACCTGAACGAGGAGAACGAGGACCAGAGTGACAACGCCGGTCGGGCCGATGTCGCTGCGCCGCATGACGTCGAGGGCGCGGTCTCGGTTGTAGGCGGCGGCCAGACCGTCGGCGGTGTCGGCGAGGCCGTCGAGGTGGAGCCCGCGGGACCACCAGGCGACGGCGGCGACAGCCAGGGCGGCGGCAAGGTCGGCGGGCAGCCAGGCCTTGGCCACGACCAGGTGGAGCAGGACGAGCAGGACGGCCGGAGGTACCGCGGTGAGCGGAGCCAGGAGCATGGCTCGTCCGGCGGTGCGGCGGTCGACGGTGCGCGGCCGCCTGGTGGGCAGCCGGGTCAGCGTGCCGACGGCCAGCCGGAGCGCGTCGGTCACGGCACGACGGGCGCGTCGCTCAGGTCGAGGACGCGACCGGCGACGACGAGGTGGACCCGGTCGGCGTTCGCGGCGACAACGGCGTTCAGCTTGCCCAGCGCATCCTGGAACCACCGGCCGGACGGCGTCGTCGCGACCGGCGCGAACCCGACCTCGTTGGTCACGACGATGACGTCGGCGCGGGTGCTGGTCAGCGCGTCGCGCAGGACGTCGGTGGCCGCCTCGAGGAGGTCGGCGGCGGCGTCGAGGTCATCCCAGAGAGCGGCGTCGTCCACGAGGCCGGTGACCCACGTGCCCAGGCAGTCGACGATCACGGTCCCGGTCGACGCGTTCAGGACCCCCGCGACGTCGAGGGTCTCGAACACGCTCCACCCCGACGGCCGGCGCTCGCGGTGCAGGGCGAGACGGCGCGCCCACTCGGGGTCGGTTCCCTGGTCGAGCGGGCCGGTGGCGACGTAGGTGACGTCGGAGAGGCCGCCGGCCAGGCCCTCCGCATGCCGGCTCTTGCCACTGCGGACACCGCCGGTGACGAGGGTGACGGCCATGGGGGCAGCCTGCCACGGGACCGCCGAAGGACGTCGGACAGGATGTCCGCCGTGGAGCTCCCCATCGTCCGCCCGCTCGACGCCGACGCCATGGCCGCGGCCGACGCGCGCCAGGCCCAGCTGACCAAACCTCGTGGGTCGATGGGGCGGCTCGAAATGCTCGGGACGCAGCTGGCCGGGATCACGGGGGTATGCCCGCCGCCGGTTCCCGAACCGGTCGCCGTCGCGGTGTTCGCCGGTGACCACGGTGTCCACGCGCAGGGCGTTACTCCCTGGCCGCAGGAGGTGACTGTGCAGATGGTCGCCAACGTCTGCTCCGGCGGTGCCGTCGTCAGCGTGCTGGCCGCGCAAGTGGGGGCCGACGTGACGGTCGTCGATGTCGGCGTGGTCGGGGATGCGCCGGCCCACGACCTGCTGACCACCGCCAAGGTCGCTCGCGGCACGGCCGACCTGAGCGCCGGTCCGGCGATGTCTCCCGAGGAAGTCCGGCAGGCCGTCGACGTCGGCCTTGCCCACGCATACCGGCTCGTCGACGAGGGCTATCGGCTGCTGGTCACCGGCGACCTCGGCCTGGCGAACACCACTCCGTCGGCGGCGCTCGTGGCGGCGCTCACCGGCAGTGATCCGGTGGACGTGACCGGCCGCGGCGCCGGCAGTGACGACGCGATGCTGGCGCACAAGGTCGACGTGGTGCGGCGCGCGGTGGCCCGGGTACCCGCCACGGGAGACCCGCTGACCGTCCTCGCCGAGGTCGGCGGGTTCGAGCACGCCGCGCTCGTGGGGTTCATCCTCGGCGGCGCGGCCCGACGGGTACCGGTGATCCTCGACGGTGTCATCGCCTGCTCGGCCGCTGTGGTGGCCGCGGCCCTCGAACCGGCTGTCGTCGCCTACCTCGTGGCCGGCCACCGCTCCCAGGAACCGGGTGCCACCGCAGCACTGCGGTCACTCGGTCTCGAACCGCTCCTCGACCTCGACCTCCGCCTGGGCGAAGGGTCCGGCGCGGTGCTGGCCGTACCGCTGGTGCAAGCCGCGGCGCGGATGCTCTCGGAGGTGGCGACGTTCGAGTCGGCCGGTGTCGCCCAAGGGTGAGCGCCGCCCGGTCAGCCGGGACGGCGGGGATGGCCGCCGGGCCAGCCGCCGTCGGGGACCGTGAGGATCTCCAGCGTGTTGCCGTCGGGGTCCTGCCAGTAGAGCCCGCGACCGCCGTCCGCCCGGGCCTCGTCGACGCCTTCCTGGCGCAGACCGGGGTCGACGTACGTCTGGATCGCTAGACCGGCGAGCCGTTCTCGGATCTCCTCGAACTCGTCAGGGTCGACCAGGAAGGCGTAGTGCTCGCGACGCGGCCGACCCAGGGTGTCGGCGAAGGCGAGCACCGCCTGGTTGCCCAGACGCACCATGGCGAAGGGGCCGTAGTCGTCGGCGGGGGGCAGTCCGAGGACCTGGACCAGGTGGTCGGCAGAGGCGTGGCGGTCCTGCACATGGACGATGGTGTGGTCCAGATCGGCGACCATGCGGTTCTCCTTCTCGATCGGCGCAGCGGCCTGCTCACGTCTCGGGGCAGCACCAGAAGTAGATCTGGCCGTCGCGGAGGACGATCTCGGTCGGTGTCTCGAGCCGCTCGGTCATCCGCAGCAGGGCGATGACCTTGGTCCGCCCACGCGTCGTCCGCCCGTGCTCGTCGGTGAAGCGCAGGTACGGGTGGAGCACCCTCCGGAGCGCGACCCAGTCGTCGCCCGCGACGGCACGGAGGACCGTCGTCGCGTAGCGCTCGTCGAGGGGCTCGGTCTCAGGCAGGGGCGTTGTCCTTCGCCCACAGCCCGGTCAGGCCGCGGAAGTGCGCCATGAACTGCTCGCGCTCGTGCTCGGGGTACGTCGCGTCGACGGTCTCTCGCAGCAGCCGGTCGAAGTCCCGCGAGGTCACCCAGTCGTGGACCTGCTCCGGCAAGTGCGGGAGGTACTCCTCGCACCACTGCCAGTAACGGTCCGTCGTGTAGTGCTCGTTGGCCAGCGCGAGGTAGGCGGTGAGCTTGCCGTCGTAGGACAGCGACTCGTCGTCGGCGATGTCGTTGTAGCGATCGGTATGCAGGTCAACCGACATCTTCCGGCCGGTCACCAGGGAGTAGACCGACCACCGCACCAGCGCCGTGATGGCCCACGGGAAGTAGTAGTGCAGCGACGTGACGGCGACATCGGGACAGGCGTTGGCGTAGTCGATCGGGTAGACCTCGTCGCCGGCCACGAGCATCTCCGCGGAGTTGAACTCCCAGCCGAAGTAGGCGTTGATGATCTTGCTGATCGCCGCGCACTCCGACCCGGCCTTCTCCGACAGGAAGTTGTGCGAGACCGCATACCGGTTGTGCATCGGCTCGTCTGGCCGGAAGTCCATGACCATCGTCTCGGGCCCGATCGACAGCGCCCGCGCGAACTTGTCGTACTCGACCGTGGCCTGGAGGTGCATGAGCATCTCGCCGGACTCGTCGTAGGCCTTGTGCAGGTCGTCCTCGTTGTTGACGCGGGAGACACCGCGCCAGCCGCCGCCGTCGAACGGCTTCATGTAGAGCGGGTAGCCGAGGTCGGCCGCGATGGCGTCGAGGTCGAAGGCCTGGTTGTACTTGGCGCTGGTGTAGGCCCAGCGGACGTTGTCGACGGGGTTCTTGTAGGGGACGAGGACGGTTCGCGGGATCTTCAGGCCGAGCCGGACCATCGCGCAGTACGCGGAGTGCTTCTCCATCGACTGGAAGGTGAACGGGCTGTTGAGCAGGTAGGTGCCGTTCATCAGCGCGGCCTTCTTCAGCCACTCGCGCGGGTGGTAGTACCAGTACGCGAGCCGGTCGATGACAAGACCGGCGCGGACCGGGTCGGTCAGCTCGAACGGCTCGATGGTCAGGCGCTCCGACTCGAGGTCGTGGACCACGCCGGAGGCATCGGTGACGGGGCCGACGCGACGCAGGATCGCCTCGAACGCCTGTGGCCAGTCCTCCTCCGCACCGAGGAGCAGTCCGATGAGGTGACGCGAATGGTCGGGCACAGGAGACCTCCTGGGGCGGGGCGGGCTCGACGACACCGACCGTATCGGGGGCGCGAGCGCCGCGGTAGCGCGGGTGTGAGTCGCACCACTGTTTACCGCGTGGACGCGTGTTGGTCACGCATACGTGCAGTTTCGCCGGGTAGAACAGTGCCGAAACCCGCAGCCTTGAGCGTGGCAGCGCAGACAAGGTGAGACCCGGCCAAGTATGAGTTGGCCGGGTCTCGGTCTGTCCGGAGTGACGCCTTCCGAACGCCGGTCAGCGCGCCTGGCTCCCTCGCGTCGTCCCGCGAGTCCGGTGGATTGCTCCACCGATCTGAACCTCGATTGCTGTCCGACCGCCTCTCCTTGCGGAAGGGCGTAGGGAGATTTGTACGCCCTGGCGGGTCCGGCCGCAAGGGCTGAATCGGACGAAACTCCAACGGATTTCGCGGCCGTCGGCGTGTCGCCTCGACACGCCGCGCTGCTGGTGTCCGTGTGACGGGAGATGCGACGTGGGGGGTAGGTCGGGGGTCTGAGTCGGTGCTCCCGGGCCGGCCATTACCCGACCGAGGACCGATGTGGCGAGGCATACCGACCGGTGAGGCTGGCGGTCATGCCGATCACTCCGCCGCCACCCACGCTCTCGGTCGCCGACGCTCTCGTCGCCAGTCAGGTCGTCAAGACCTACGGACCGCTCGGGCCCGGGGAGGTGGCGCCGCTGGGGGGCGTCACCCTCACGGTGCGACCCGGCGAGAGCGTGGCGATCATGGGTCCGTCGGGCTCGGGCAAGACCACGCTGCTGCACGTCCTTGCCGGGATCCTCACCGCGACCGGCGGTTCGGTGACGTGGCGCGGTCGTGACCTGGCCCGGATGTCCGACCGGGAGCGGAGCGTGCTGCGGCGCCGCGAGTTCGGGTTCGTGTTCCAGGCGGGGCACCTGCTGCCGGAGCTGCCTTCCGTTGAGAACGTGGCGGTCCCGCTGATGTTGGCGGGTCGTCCGCGTTCAGGTGCGGTGGCTGAGGCTTCGGGGCTGTTTCCGATGCTGGGGTTGCAGGGGCTGGAACGCCGGCGCCCGGGCGAGCTGTCCGGCGGGCAGGCGCAGCGGGTCGCCATCGCGCGGGCCATGGTCGCCCGACCGGGTGTGGTGTTCGCCGACGAGCCGACGGGGGCGCTCGACCAGGGCACCTCGGGCGACGTGATGCGCCACCTGACCGCGGTCACCCGGCAGTCCGGTGCGGCTCTTGTCGTCGTGACCCACGACGCCGAGGTCGCGCAGAGGTGCGACCGGATCGTGCGGATGCGTGACGGCCTGGTCGAGGAGTCCCGATGACGGGCGCGCTCACGGTCTGGTGGGCGCTGCGGCGTGGCGTCGACCGGGAGAGCCGGGTGCCGGCGGTGCTGGCGGTCGTGGCGTTCGCCGTTGCCACCGCTGCCTTGTTGGTGTGCGCCGGTGGGCTGTTGGCGTTTCGTTCTCGGGCGGACGTCTCGGGTTCGGACAGTGCGAACTACTACGTGACGCTGGCGCTGGTGGCGTGCGCGGTCATGGTCGTCCCGATCCTGACCCTCGGCGGCGTCGCGGCGCGGTTGGCGGCTGCGCGACGCGACCAGCGACTCGCGACGCTGCGGCTGTCTGGGGCGACGTCGGGTCAGGTCGTCCTGATGACGTTGGCCGAGGCGGTCGGGCAGGCACTGCTGGGTGGGCTGCTAGGGACGGTCCTGTATGCGGCCGTGCTGCCGTTGTTGGCGCAGCTGAGCTTTCAGGGGCGGCCGTTCACGGTCGGGGAGCTGTGGGTGGGGTTTCCGGTGGCGGTTCTGGTGCTGCTCGGGGTGGTGTTGCTGGCCGCCGTGTCGGGACTGGTCGGACTGACCCGGGTCGTCATCGGGCCCCTCGGAGTGACGGCGCGGGTCTCGCCGCCGCGGCTGCGCTGGTGGCGCGCGTTGGCCGTCATCGTGGCGCTGGCGGTGTGGCTGGCGGTGTCGGGGGCTCGCCACGACCTCGGGGTGGGCGTCGTCTTGGCGGTCATGGTCGGCGTGGTGGCGACGGTGAACGTCGTCGGGCCGTATCTGGTGATGCTGCTGGGGTTTCTCGTGGCCGCTCTGTCGCGGCGGTTTCCCACGCTGCTGGCGGCGCGGCGGCTCGTCGATGATCCTCGGAGTACGTGGCGCGCGGTCAGTGCGGTCGGGTTGGGCGTCATCGTGGCGGGCCTGTCGACGATGGTGGCCGGTACCAGTGACTCGGGTGGGCCGGACGGGTACGAGTTCCTCGGGGCCGACATGGCGACCGGCGCCTATCTGACGCTGGCGATCATCGCAGTGGTGTCGGCGACGTCGACGGGGGTGGTGCAGGCGGCCCGGGTACTGGACCAACGGGACCAGTACCGTGCGCTCGCGCTGGCCGGTGCCGAGGCCTCGGCTTTGCACGCGGCTCGGACCCGGGAGGTCGCGCTGCCCCTGGGTGTGACCGTGGTGGTGGCCGGCGGGATGACGTTGATGCTGCTCGTGCCGTTCTCGGCGGTCATCGGTCCGGAGCTATTGGCCCGGTTCGTCGTGGCCGTGGTCGCGGCCATGGCCTTGATGGTGGCCGCCGTCCTCGTGTCGGGCCCCCTCGTCCGGACCGTCTGCACCGTCCCCTGACCGTCCACGCTTTCACCCAATAGGAGTGCAGCGGTCAATAGGCGTGCAGC
>DASTNV010000254.1:0-9396 GCA_035762725.1 Lapillicoccus sp.
TCCGAGGTCATGCCCCACGTCTCAACCCAATAGGACCGCAGCGGTCGGAATTCCGACCTTGGCTGCACTCCTATTGCTGGCCGCTCGGCGCGCAGAACCCGAGATCAGGTCGCGGTCAGGGCGTCCCGCATCGGGAGGAACTTGGCCTCCGCCTCGGCCGCCTCGGCGTCCGGGTCGGAACCGGCCACGATCCCGCAGCCCGCGAACAGCCGCACCGCGCCAGGGTCGGAGTCGGAGAACCGGCCGCAACGCAACGCGATTCCCCACTCGCCGTCGCCGGAAGCGTCCATCCAGCCGACCGGCCCGGCGTACCGGCCGCGATCCATCCCCTCGAGCTCCGCGATCAGCGGAACCGCCAACGAGGCCGGCGTCCCGCCTACGGCCGCGGTCGGGTGCAGCGACGCCGCGAGCGCCAACGACGACGCGTGGTCGGCCGCGACCCCCGCCACGTCGGTCGCCAGGTGCATGACGTTGCTGAGGTGGAGGACGAACGGCGTCTCCGGCACGTTCATCGAGGAGCAGTGCGGCGCCAGGGACTCCGCGACCGAGCGAACCGCATACTCGTGCTCCTCGAGGTCCTTGCTGGACCGCGCGAGCGAGGCGGCCAGCGCGAGGTCGCGCGTGTCGTCGCCGGTGCGGCGGATCGTTCCCGCGAGCACTCGCGACAGAACGAGTCCCTGGTCGCGCCGGACCAGCAGCTCGGGCGTCGCCCCGACGAGGCCGCCCACGGCGAACGTCCAGGTGCGTTGGTACCGCTCGGCCAGCTGACCCAGCACCCAGCGGGCGTCGATCGGCGACGCCGAGTGCACCTGCAGGTCGCGGGCCAGCACCACCTTGTCGAGGTCGCCGTTACTGATCCGCGCGACGGCGCGGCTGACGGCCTGCTTCCACGCGTCCCGGGTCAGGGCACCCTCCGAGAAGGCCACCGGCGACGGAGCCGACGGCGCAGGACCCGGTACCAGCAGCGGGATCGGCGGCAAGTGAGCGTCATGGCCGATCGTCGTGACCCACCAGCGGTCGCCCCGGCGCCCGACGACGACCTCGGGCACGACGAGCAGCCCCGGCTCCGCCGAGTCGTCCGCGAAGGGCAGCGACCCGAACACCACCGGACCCGAACCCGGTAGCCGAACCTCGTCCCGCACCACCGCGTGCGAAACCACCCCCCGCCACCACGCGTCGGCAAGCTCGAACCGGTCCGCGCCCGACACCTCGAACGAGGCCGCGCGGCCCCAGCCGACCAGGCCCTCACGATGTCTGACCCACGAGACCAGCTCCGAGGTCTCCACGACAGGCAGCAGGCTCAACAGAGCCCCGGGGTCGGGAATGGCGTGGGTGCGGACGACGAGCGGCGACCCGATGGGTGGAGGTGTCGGTGTCGCGGCGGTCCCGGGGAGGGTGGACATTGCGGCTCACTCTACGGCCGTCCCTAGAGTGCACCGCGAGTCAGCCCGTCACAGGCGCTACGCCACAATGGAGCAGTGAACCGCGCGACCCTCGAAAAGGACCCGTCCGAGGTCGCGCGCATGTTCGACGATGTGGCGGCGCGCTATGACGTCACCAACGACGTCCTCTCGATGGGTCAGGACCGGCTGTGGCGCAAGGCGACCGTCAGCGCACTGGCCGCGAAACCCGGCGAGCGCGTCCTCGACATCGCCGCGGGCACCGGCACCAGCTCCGAGCCGCTCGCCGACGCCGGCGTCGACGTCGTCCCCGCCGACTTCTCGATCGGCATGCTCCGCGTCGGCCGGTGGCGCCGCCCCGACATGCCGTTCACGGCCGCCGACGCGATGCACCTGCCCTTCGCCGACGACTCGTTCGACGCCGTGACGATGTCCTTCGGCTTACGCAATGTCGGGGACCCGGCCGCGGCCCTCGCCGAGTTCCACCGGGTGACCCGGCCCGGCGGCCGGCTCGTCATCTGCGAGTTCAGTCGGCCGGTCAACGGCGCGTTCCGCGAGGTCTACCTGCGCTACCTCATGGCCGCCCTGCCCCGCGTGGCCCGTCGGGTCTCCAGCAATCCTGACTCCTACGTCTACCTCGCGGAGTCCATCCAGGCGTGGCCGGACCAGCGCACCCTGGCCACGACCGTCCAGGACGCCGGCTGGCAGGACGTCGCCTGGCGCAACCTCAGCGGCGGCATCGTGGCGCTGCACCGTGCCGTCGCCACCGGGGTTTAGACCCACCCCCACCAGGGTTAGGTATGCCTCAGCAGACAGGTTCGGGCCAGCGGGCATAGAGTGGCGCGGAGTTCGTGAACATCTTCACAAGCACCTCGACGGACGGAATGATGGGCCCCATGGACGCAGCCGCTCAGGTGGCCGCCGAGACGGTTGCACCGACCGTCGGCGCCACGGCTGACGTCATCGTCGTGGGCGCCGGCCCCGGTGGTTCGACCACCGCCGCCTACCTCGCCATGGCCGGACTCGACGTCCTGCTGCTGGAGAAGACCGCGTTCCCCCGCGAGAAGGTCTGCGGCGACGGGCTGACCCCGCGCGCGGTCCGCGAGCTGGTCACCCTCGGCATCCCGCACCCCGAGGAGGACGGCTGGGTTCGCAACAAGGGCCTGCGGATCATCGGCGGCGGACTGACCCTCGCCCTCGACTGGCCGGACACCTCGGAGTTCCCGCCCTACGGGCTGGTCCGCACCCGGATGGACTTCGACGACATCCTCGCCCGCCACGCGGTCAAGCTCGGCGTGCGGCTCCTCGAGTCGACCAACGTCACCGGCCCGGTCCTCGACGACGCCGGCCGGATCGTCGGCGTGCAGGCTCGCGCGGTCGACGAGAAGGGCCGCAGCACCGGTCCGGTGGTCACCTACCGCGCTCCCTTGGTGATCGCCGCCGACGGCAACTCCTCGCGGCTCTCACTGGCCATGGACCGGCCGAAGCGTGACGACCGGCCGATGGGCGTCGCGGTGCGCACCTACTACACATCGCCGCGCACCGATGACGACTACCTCGAGTCCTGGCTCGAGCTCTGGGTGCCCGATCCGAAAAACCCGGCGGAGCGGGTCCTCCTCCCCGGCTACGGCTGGGTGTTCGGTGTCGGCGACGGCACGTCGAACCTCGGCCTCGGGATCCTCAACACCTCCAAGGCGTTCGGCAACGTCGACTACAAGGACGTCATGCGACGCTGGGTCGCGACGATGCCCGAGGAGTGGACCTACAACGACGAGACCATGGTCGGCCCGATCCGCGGTGCCGCCCTCCCGATGGGCTTCAACCGGCAGCCGCACTACGCCGACGGGCTGCTCCTCGTCGGCGACGCGGGCGGCATGGTCAACCCCTTCAACGGGGAGGGCATCGCGTATGCCATGGAGTCCGGTCGGCTCGCCGCGGACGTCATCGCGCAGGCCTTCGCACGCCCCGACGACGCCGGGCGTGAACGGGTCCTTTCGTCCTACCCCCAGGTCATGAAGGATGCCCTCGGCGGCTACTACACCCTGGGCCGCTGGTTCGCCCGCGCCATCGGCAATCCCGAGGTCATGCGGCTCGCCACGAAGTACGGACTGCCCCGCACGACCCTGATGCGCTTCCTGCTCAAGATCATGGCCAACCTGCCCGAACAGCACGGGGGCCGCGCCGACGACCGGATCATCCAGGCGTTGTCGTCGCTGGCACCCGACGCATGAGGACGGCCGACCCTAGGATGACGAAGACTCGCTTCCGGAAGGGGTACGCGCGATGACCAACTCGTACATCCCGCTGTTGTTCCTCCTGGCCCTCGGTGCGGCGTTCGCGCTGCTGTCGGTGGGGACCAGCCTGGTGGTGGGTCCGAAGCGCTACAACCGCGCGAAGATGGAGGCGTACGAGTGCGGGATCCAGCCGACCCCGCACCCGGAGGGCGGCGGCCGGTTCCCGATCAAGTACTACCTCGTGGCGATGCTCTTCATCGTCTTCGACGTGGAGAGCCTGTTCCTCTATCCGTTCGCCGTGGCCTTCAACCAGCTCGGGCTGTTCGCCCTGGTCGAGATGGTCCTGTTCATCATCACCGTGTTCGTGGCCTACGCGTACGTCTGGAAACGCGGCGGGCTTGAATGGGACTAGCTGCTAAACCTTCTAGCACGCGCGAAGCACCGTAAGGAAACGCGAGGCATACGACATGGGCATCGAAGAGAAGCTGCCGGCAGGCTTCCTGCTGTCGACGGTCGAAGGTCTCGCCGGGTACATGCGCAAGAGCTCGATGTGGCCGGCGACGTTCGGCCTGGCGTGCTGCGCCATCGAGATGATGGCGGTCGGCACCCCTGACTACGACATCGCACGGTTCGGCATGGAGCGGTTCTCCGCGACGCCGCGGCAGGCCGACCTGATGATCGTCGCTGGACGCGTCAGCCAGAAGATGGCGCCGGTCGTCCGCCAGGTCTACGACCAGATGCCGAACCCCAAGTGGGTCATCTCGATGGGCGTCTGCGCGAGCTCCGGCGGGATGTTCAACAACTACGCGATCGTCCAGGGCGTCGACCACATCATCCCGGTCGACATCTATCTGCCCGGCTGTCCGCCGCGACCGGAGATGCTCCTCAACGCGATCATCACGCTGCACAAGGAGATCCAGACGATGCCGCTCGGCGTCAACCGTGAGAGGGCCGCCCGCGCCGCCGAGCAGGCCGCGCTGACCGCGACGCCGACGCACGCGATGAAGGGCCTGCTGGCGTGAGCGACGAGAAGCCGGTACCCCCCCACCCGCAGGGCACCGAAGAGCTGGCCGAGGAGTATGCGTCGAACCTCCCGGCGCCTCCGGGGACCAACCCCGATCCCGTGGTCATCGGTCAGCGGGACGGCATGTTCGGCGCCGCTCCGGGCGAGGACACCAGCGGGTACGGCGGCCTCCGCAGCCCGATCCTGCTGCCCGGCGCCTCGCAGCGCCCCTACGGCGGCTACTTCGACGACGTCGTCGACGCGTTGGAGCGCGCCCTCGTCGGCGGGAACGCGTCCTACGCCGAGGCGGTCGAGAAGGTCACGGTCGACCGCGGCGAGCTCACCGTCTTCGTCCGGCGTGAGCACCTCGTCGCGGTCGCGCGGGCGTTGCGCGACGACGCGGACCTCCGGTTCGAGCTGTGCCTCGGCGTCTCCGGGGTCCACTACCCCAACGAGGCCCGGCGCGAGCTGCACGCCGTCTACCACTTCCTGTCGATCACCAACGACTACAACCGGATCCGCCTCGAGGTCACCTGCCCCGACGACGACCCGCACATCCCCTCGATCGTCGCGGTCTACCCCGCCAACGACTGGCACGAGCGGGAGACCTGGGACATGTTCGGGATCCAGTTCGACGGACACCCGGCCCTGACCCGGATCCTCATGCCCGACGACTGGCCGGGCCACCCGCAGCGCAAGGACTACCCACTCGGCGGCATTCCGGTCGAGTACAAGGGCGCGACGATCCCGCCGCCCGACCAGCGCAGGAGCTATAACTAATGGCCACCACCCAGACCCACCGCACCAGCGATCCCTACGCCACCTCCGCCGCCGACGAAGCGGCTGCCGAGGGCGCCTTCGTCGTCAACACCTCCGGCGGTGACTGGGACGACGCGGTCGACGAGGCCACGTCCCTCCACGAGGAGCGGATCGTCGTCAACATGGGTCCGCAGCACCCGTCCACCCACGGCGTGCTCCGGCTGATCCTCGAGCTCGACGGCGAGACGGTGACCGAGACCCGCGCGGGGATCGGCTACCTCCACACCGGCATCGAGAAGAACATGGAGTTCCGCACCTGGACGCAGGGCGTGACGTTCTGCACCCGGATGGACTACCTCACGCCGATGATGCAGGAGACGGCCTACTGCCTGGCCGTCGAGAAGCTGCTCGGCATCACCGACCAGATCCCGGAGCGCGCGTCGACGATCCGCGTCCTGATGATGGAGCTGACCCGGATCAGCTCCCACCTCGTCGCCCTCGGCACCGGCGGCATGGAGATGGGCGCGACCACGGTGATGACGGTCGGCTTCCGCGAGCGGGAGCGGGTCCTGCGGATCATCGAGATGATCACCGGCCTGCGGATGAACAACGCCTACGTCCGCCCGGGAGGGGTGGCCCAGGACCTGCCGCGCGGTGTCTACAACGACATCCGCGACATGGTCCCGCAGGTGCACCGCGGCCTGAAGGAGCTCGAGGCGCTCCTCAACGAGAACCCGATCCTCAAGGGCCGCACCGTCGGCGTCGGCTACCTCGACCTCACCGGCTGCATGGCGCTCGGGATCACCGGACCGGTGCTGCGCTCGGCCGGTCTGCCGCACGACCTGCGCAAGGCGGAGCCCTACTGCGGCTACGAGAACTACGACTTCGACGTCGTCACCCGCGAGAGCTGCGACGCATACGGGCGGATCCGGGTGCGGATCGACGAGATGTACCAGTCCCTGCGGATCATCGAGCAGGCCACCGACCGGCTCCAGGCGGACGAGCCCGGCGCCCCGGTCATGGTCGCCGACAAGAAGATCGCCTGGCCGGCGCAGCTGGCCATCAGCGGCGACGGCATGGGCAACAGCCTCGACCACATCCGCCACATCATGGGCGACTCGATGGAGAGCCTGATCCACCACTTCAAGCTGGTCACCGAGGGCTTCCGAGTCCCGCCGGGCCAGGCGTATGCGGCGGTGGAGAGCGCCAAGGGCGAGCTCGGCTGCCACGTCGTGTCCGACGGCGGCACCCGCCCCTACCGCGCGCACTTCCGCGACCCGTCGTTCAACAACCTCCAGGCCGTGGCCGCGATGTGCGAGGGCGGCCAGGTCGCCGACGTCATCGTCGCCGTCGCCTCGATCGACCCCGTCATGGGAGGTGTCGACCGCTGATGTCCGGCGACTTCGCAACCGCTGGCGCCCGCGCCTCCGGCCACTTCACGGTGAGCCAGGAGAGCAAGACGCCCTACCCCGACGACGTCCTGGCCAAGCTCCACGAGGACGCCGACGCCGTCATCGCGCGCTACCCGCAGCCGCGGTCGGCCCTCCTGCCGTTGCTCCACCTCGTCCAGAGCATCGACGGCTACGTGTCGGGCCGTGGCATCGCGTTCTGCGCCGAGCGGCTCGACCTCGAGACCGCCGAGGTCAGCGGCGTCGCGACGTTCTACACGCAGTACAAGCGCCACCCGAACGGCGAGTACACCGTCGGCGTCTGCACCAACACGCTGTGCGCGGTCATGGGCGGCGACGCCATCTTCGACGCCGTCAGCGACCACCTCGGCGTCGGCCACGACGAGACGACCGCCGACGGGAAGATCACCCTCGAGCGGGTCGAGTGCAACGCCGCCTGCGACTACGCCCCGGTCGTCATGGCCAACTGGGAGTTCTTCGACAACCAGACGATCGAGTCGACGACGAAGCTGGTCGACGACCTCCGCGCCGGCAAGACGGTGAAGCCGACTCGCGGTGCTGACTCCGTCGCTACCTTCAAGGAGGTGTCCCGCGTGCTCGCCGGGTTCCTCGACGGCCGGGCCGACGAGGGCGTCGGCGCTGGGGATGCCTCGCTGGTCGGCCTCCGGCTGGCCCACCGCCGCGGCTGGACCGCCCCAGGCACGAACGGCAGCTCCCAGCCGAAACGTGAGTCGAGACGAGCCGAGCCGGCAACGTCTTCAGAGCCGGCAACGTCTTCCGAGCCGGTCAAGGCCGCCGCCCCGGTCGACACGCCCCGCCGCACTGGCTCCACCGACAGCCCGGCCAACGAGCCCGACGAGCACCCGGCCGATGCCACCGCCGCCGAGCCGGCCGCCGAGACTCGCAGCTCCGAGAAGAAGGGTGGGACCGCGTGAGCGTCGAGCTGACCCCGATCCTCACCAAGTTCTGGGACGACCCACAGTCCTGGACGCTCAAGACCTACGAGGACAACGAGGGCTACCGCGCCCTCAAGAAAGCCGTGGGGATGACCCAGGCCGAGCTGGTCGACATGGCCAAGGACTCGGGTCTGCGCGGTCGTGGTGGTGCCGGCTTCCCCACCGGCCTCAAGTGGTCCTTCCTGCCGCCGCCGGACGGTGGCCCGCGCTACCTCGTGGTCAACGCCGACGAGTCCGAGCCGGGCACCTGCAAGGACATCCCGCTGATGATGGCGGCACCGCACTTCCTCATCGAGGGGGTGGCGATCACCTCGTACGCGATCGGCTGCAACCACGCGTTCATCTACGTCCGCGGCGAGGTCGTCCACGTCTACCGCCGGCTGCTGCGCGCCGTCGAGGAGGCATATGCGGCGGGGTATCTCGGGACAAACATCCTCGGCACCGGCTTCGACCTCGAGGTCACCGTGCACGCCGGCGCCGGCGCATACATCTGCGGCGAGGAGACCGCCCTGCTCGACTCGCTCGAGGGGCGGCGCGGCCAGCCGCGGCTCAAGCCGCCGTTCCCCGCGGTCGCCGGGCTCTACGCCCGCCCGACCGTCGTCAACAACGTCGAGTCGATCGCCTCGATCCCACCGATCCTGTTGCACGGGTCGGACTGGTTCAAGGGCATGGGCAGCGAGAAGTCGACCGGCTTTGGCATCTTCAGCCTCTCCGGCCACGTCAAGCGGCCCGGCCAGTTCGAGGCGCCGCTCGGCATCACCCTGCGCGAGCTGCTCGACATGGCCGGCGGCATGCGCGACCCGCAGCACAAGCTGAAGTTCTGGACACCGGGCGGATCGTCGACGCCGCTGTTCACCGACGAGCACCTGGACGTGCCGCTGGACTTCGAGGCGGTCGCTGCGGCCGGGTCGATGCTCGGCACCCGCGCGCTGCAGATCTTCGACGACACGACGTGCGTCGTTCGGGCCACCGAGCGCTGGACGGACTTCTACAAGCACGAGTCCTGCGGCAAGTGCACGCCGTGCCGCGAGGGCACGTGGTGGCTGGCTCAGATCCTCGAGCGGCTCGAGCACGGCCAGGGCGACGAGGAGGACATCGAGAAGCTCGTCGACATCTGCGACAACATCCTCGGCCGGTCCTTCTGCGCCCTGGGCGACGGGGCGACCTCGCCGATCACCAGCAGCGTCCAGTACTTCCGCGACGAGTACCTCGAGCACCTGCGGCTCGGTAGGTGCCCGTTCGACCGCGAGGCGTCCACGCTGTTCGCCACCGCAAAGGAGCCGGCGTCGGCATGACCACCACCGTCGATCCGACCACGACGAGCCCCAGCGCGGGCGGCAACGCCGTCAGCACCGGCGGCGACGCCCGCCGCCCCAAGGGCCCGAACGACATCACCCTGACCATCGACGGCATCGAGACCTGGGTCCCCAAGGGCACGCTGGTCATTCGGGCCGCCGAGGAGATCGGGATCCAGATCCCGCGGTTCTGTGATCACCCGCTCCTCGAACCGGTCGGCGCCTGCCGCCAGTGCCTCGTTGACATCGCCACGCCCGGTCCGGACGGCGCGATGCGCCCGATGCCGAAGCCACAGGCGTCCTGCACGATCACCGTGTCCGAAGGCATGCAGGTCAATAC
>DASTNV010000255.1:0-6395 GCA_035762725.1 Lapillicoccus sp.
GGTCCCCTGCTCAAGTCGTTCCTCGAGGCCTACTCCGGCTGACGGCGGTCGGCGTCGCGACGGGACAGGACGTCGTCCGCCCGCTCGCGGGCCTTGTCGCGCTCGTCAACGTCGCCGTCACCGTCGACGTCACCAGGGCGGGTGCCCTCGCGCTCACTATCGGCGGCCGTCTCGTCGGTGGTCGACGACGGGCCGTCGTCGTCCAGGCCGCGAAAGTTCCCGATCGGCCGTTCCGATCGGAGGGGCTTCTCGGGCGTCCGTCCCGGCTCCTCGTTTGGCCGGTCGGGGCCGTCCTCGTCCAGCGTCGGCGCCGCGGCCGGCGTCGCCGGAGTCGCCGGAGTCGCCGGGGCCCCCGTCGTTGTCTCGCCGGCTCGGGTGTCGTTGTCCAGCCCCCGCATGTTGCCGATCCGGCCACCGGTCGGAGCTCCCGCGACGGTGTCGTCGTCGCGGTTGTTGGCGTGCTCGTTGGCGTGCCCGTCGGCCCGGTCGAGATCGCGGCCGGCGACGGCGCCGGCGGTGTCCAGCCGGTTGCCCTGCTCGTCCACGCGGTACCCCTCCTTGTCGGTCCGCACGTCGGGGTCGAGGGCGTCGGCGCGACGAAGTTTCTCCTGGCTCTCAGCGGCCGCGGCGTCGCGGTCCAGCGAGGCCCGCTGGGCCTGCACCTCGAGGCGCTGGGCCTCCGCGGCTCGCTGGTCGGCCTCGGCACGAGTGCGGCGGGCCTCGGCCTCGGTCGCCGCCGCGGCGGCTTCCTTCTCCCGCAGCTCCATGTGATGCTCGGCGCTCGGGTCGCGCAGGTCGGCGGCCTCCTCGCGACGGGTCTCACGCTGCCTCGAGCGCGACGCCAGGACGACCGCGACGATCGCGACCACGATGACAACCAGCACAATCCAGACCCACGCGTCCATGACGCAGCACTCCTCGTTTCGGGGTGGTCGGCTCGGCGATGAGCCACTTCTGACGCTAGTGGCGACGCGCTCGACCCGCACGGCGAAGTGGGGACAAGCAAACCTCCGTTCGCGCGGCAAATTCCTCGCGCGAAGGGGTGGCGCCGGAGCCCCGGAAGGGGTGACATGGTGCCTGGGCCATCGAACTGCACACCGCCGGCAGTCTGGCGCGGCGGGGCCCGACCTAGGAGGCTCGAATGTCCGATACAGCACCAAGCGAGGCGGTCGACGGCAAGACCGACTCCGCGCCCGGGGTGGCGGACCAGGACCTGGTCGAGATCGACACCGTCCTGCCCCACTCCGTCGACCACGTCTGGCGCGTGCTCACGACCAACGACGGCGTCCAGGCCCTGCTGGGGCCGGGCGCGCGGCTCGGCGGCAAGGGTGAAGCGTGGCGCGCCGACGACGGCACTCACGGCGTCTGGCGCAGCTACCACCCCTTGGAACAGGTCCGCGTGTCGTGGCACGCCGACGCCGACGCACCCCGCTCGCTGGTCGACCTGCATCTGGCGCCCGAGGGTGAGAGCACCCGCGTCTCGCTGCGCCACGAGCCGGTCGGCCCAGATCGCGCGGCGCTCGAGCAGCGCTGGTCCGACGCCCTCGAGCGGCTGGACGCCCTGGCCTGACCCGACCCACCCCGTCAGGCGGCGGGGAGGATGTCGACGTCCGAGTTGCTGAACCACGCCTGCTGACCGGGCCACCCGTTGAGGGTGCGAAACGTCGTTTCCCACCACTCAGGAACGCTGATGATACTGACGGCATGGCCCGGTCGGTGCGCTCGCTCGCGGTGGTCGCCGTGCTCGTGGCGGTCACCGCCGCGTGCACGAGCGGCGACCCGGCGAGTGGCCCGACGACGTCGGCGGCTCTGGCCGACACCGGGCCCCGCCTGACCTGGAGCAGGGTGTCGCTGCCGGCCGGGATGGAGCCGAAGACCCTGACCACGATGGGCGACCGGCTCCTGGTGGGCGCGCTCAAGGCCGGCGACACCCCGGAGACCCCGTCACCGGCGATGCTGACGATCGGGGCCGACGGTGGCCAGACGCCGATCCCGCTGACGCCCCAGTCGCCGTACGCCCCGCTGGCTCGCTGGTACTCGGTCGCCACCGACGGCACCCGGATCATCGCGATCGGCGGGGCCAACGGTGGCGCCCACGCCAACGTCCGCTGGACCACGTGGAGCGGGACCGCCGCGGGAGTGACGGAGCTGCCGCAGAGCTTCTACGCCTTCGGGGGATGGGGCGCGGGCGAGCTCGTCGACGCGGTGATCACCCCGGGCGGCGACGCGCTCGTCGGCAGCTGGGGCGGCGCCAAGGCCGGGTTGGACGCGGCGGTGTGGACCTTCGCCGATCCGGTGTGGAACCGGCAGGACCCCGCGGGTACCGCCCTCGAGAGCACGGCCACGCTCCTCGTCGGCCCGCGCGGGGCCACGAGCGACGGCGACGGCATCCTCGTCACCGGTTCCGCACTCCATCTGGACCAGGGCGTCCGCCAGACGGCGGCGGCCTGGCGATCGTCCGGTGTCAACACCGGCTGGCACCGCATCGACCTGCCGGACATCGGTACCCACAGCGAGGGCGTCTCGGCTCGCTGCGGGGGAACGGCCGCGACGGTATGCGTCGTCGCCGGTCAGGTGGACGGGCAGCTGGCCGTGTGGTCCCTGGACGGCGACACCGCGAGCCGGCAGACCGGCATACCCGCGCTCGCCGTTGGCGACCAGGACATCGTCCCCGCCCCGCTGACGACCTCCGGGGCCACCGTGGTCGTCAGCCCCAACGGCGCGACGGCGGTGGTGCTCAGCCGGGCTGGCGCCGCTGCCTGGGCGACATCAGCCGGACCCAGCGGCCTTCCGGTGGCGGCCGCCTTGGTCGGCGACCGGCTCTACGTCGCGACGCGACCGGCGGCCGGGGCGGCCGCGACCCTGTTCACGACGCGCTGGCCGGGCTGACCTCGGCGGGCAGGCCGAAGGTCTCGAACAGCCGCAGGTCGAAGTAGGCGGTCACCCGCTCGACGCCGTTCGGGCCGATGGTCAGCTGCTGGAGCTGGAACGGGAGCATCCGTCCGTCGACGGACCGCATGTAGAGGCCGAAGGCGGGCTGGCCGTTCGCGATGGTCGGCACCATCCGCATGTCGCCGGCCTTGCTCGCCGGGCACTGGGTGGCGATGAGCTTCCCGATCTCCGTGTTGCCTTGGTACCAGCCGGTGAACGGCGGCATGTCCCAGATCGCGTCGGTCGTGAGCATCTCGACGATGGTGTCGATGTCGTAGGCCTCGAACGCCGCGACGTAGCGCTCCAGCTTGGCCTTGACCTCGGGGTCGTCCGCGCTGAGGTGTGAGGACGCCTCGTCAGCCGGAGCCAGCTTCTCGACGTGGGCGCGGGCCCGCTGGAGGGCGCTGTTGACCGCCGCGACGGTGGTGTCGAGGGCCTTGGCGACCTCTGCAGCCCGCCAGTTGAGGACGTCGCGGAGGATGAGGACGGCCCGCTGGGTCGGAGTGAGGTGCTGCAGGGCGGCGATGAAGGCGATCCGGATCGAGTCGTGGGTGACCGCGGTGGCCTCGGGGTCCTGCGGCGCCGTGCCGGCGACGAGCTGATCGGGCATCGGCTCGAGCCAGGTGATCTCCGGCCGGGACTCGAGGGCCCCGGTGGGGTCGGACGCGGGGGCGCCGAGGCCGGTCGGCAACGGGCGGCGGGACCGGCTGTGCAGCGCGGTGAGGCAGGTGTTGGTGGCGATCTGGTACATCCACGTGCGCAGCGACGAGCGCCCCTCGAAGCCGTGGAACGCGCGCCAGGCCCGGATGTAGGTCTCCTGGACGAGGTCCTCGGCGTCGTGCACCGAGCCGAGCATCCGGTAGCAGTGAGCCATCAGCTCGCCGCGCATCGGCTCGACGAGGGCCATGAAGTCTCGGTCGGTCTGGGGCTGGTCGGTTGTTTGCGGTTCCGTTGGCCTCGTCACCGTGGTCATGAGACGACCGTACGCGACGCCACCGACAGGCGGCCGACAGATTTCCGGCCTCGTGACAGTCTCATCAGGCATGCAGCGGATGATCTTCGTCAACCTGCCGGTCTCCGACCTGGCGGTGTCCCGGGACTTCTACACCGGTCTGGGGTTCCGGCTGAACGAGGCGTACTCCGACGACCAGGTCGCCGCGATCGTCGTCTCCGAGACCATCGTCGTCATGCTGCTGACTCGCGACCGGTTCGCGGACTTCGTCACGGGTTCGGTGGGCGACCCGCGGAACGGGCCGACCTCGATCGCCTGCCTCAGCGCCGAGTCGCCGGATGAGGTGGACCGCCTGGTCGGCACCGCGATTGCGGCGGGCGGGTCGGCCTGGCTCCCGAAGATGGAGGAGGGCCCGATGTACGGCCACAGCTTCGCCGATCCGGACGGGCACGTCTGGGAGGTGCTCCATATGGACGT
The DNA here is from genome assembly GCA_035762725.1 of Lapillicoccus sp. Lineage (GTDB taxonomy): Bacteria > Actinomycetota > Actinomycetes > Actinomycetales > Dermatophilaceae > Lapillicoccus. The sequence goes on from DASTNV010000255.1 coordinate 4,361, forward strand.
CGGCGCGGTCGACGGCTCCGCCCTGGCCTGAACCGCGGCTCCTCCCCCGTCAGCGCCTTAGGGGGAGCGGAATCCGCGTGATGACACCGACTGCGCTCCCCACAAGGCGATCGTGGGAACAACTTGCCCCCAGAGGGGCAACTATCCACCACGATCACGCCCGCGAGGTCAGCCCTTCAACGTCAGCAGCGCGAGCCTCAGCTGGTACTCGAACAGCGCCGCCGGCTCAGCGAACGTGTCCGTCCCGTACTGCCCGAACACCTCCAGACTGACCGCCCCGAACAGCACCGACCACAGCAGCACCGCCCGCCCCAGCACCGCCGGATCGAGATCGACCCCGAGCTCGGCGCGAACCCGTGACAGATCCACCCGCAGCGCCCGGGGCACGGGCACCGCGGTCGGACCGTCCACGACGTCGCCGACCCGAACCCCCTCCGCCACCAGAGCCACCAGTGTCCCGATCACCCGCGTCCCCGGTTCAGTCGTCCGCTCCCCAGGCGCCTCGTACCCCGGAACCGGGCTCCCGTAGAGCAACGCGTACCGCGCCGGTTCGCGCAGCGCCCACTCCCGGACCTCGACGCCCACCGCCACGATCCGCGTGTCCCACGCCGCGCGCGGGATCTCGGCGAGCCGCGCGTCGACCGCGTCCGCCAGCTCGGTGTAGGCGTCGACGACCAGGAGCGTGAGCAGCTCGTCGCGATTCGCGACGTACCGGTACACCGCGGACGACACCATCCCGAGGTCCCGGGTGACCGCCCGGAGCGACAGCGCCGCCGCGCCGTACTCCGCCAGGTGTCGGCGCCCGATCTCGAGCACCCGCCGCGTGACGTCGTCGCGGCGACGCGCCCGAACTCCCTCTGTCATGGGCCGCAGTCTGACATGAATTCGAGAGCACTGCTCTTGACTCGGGAGGCCACTGAGGCGCATACTCATCAACAAGAGAGAGCACTGCTCTCGCAACCGGTAAGGAGCCCCCCATGAACACCTCCCCCACCCGCTACATCGCCCCCACCTCGTCCATGGACATCGCGTTCATGAAGGCGGTTCGCTGGCTCACCGAGCACGGCGTGAGCCTCCTCGGCTCCCGGGTCCTCACCGTGCGCGGTCGCAAGACGGGTACGCCGCAGTCGGTCCCGGTCAACCTGCTGCCGCTCGACGGCGAGCGCTACCTCGTCGCTCCGCGCGGCAACACCCAATGGGTCCGCAACGCCCGCGTCGCCGGCGAGGTCGAGCTACGCGTCGGCCGGCGGATCGAGCGGGTCCGACTTGTCGAGGTGCCGGCCGCCGACCGCGTTCCGGTCCTCCGCGTGTACCTCCAGCGCTGGGGCTGGGAGGTCGGCCGGTTCGTCGAGGGCCTGACCCGCAAGTCCACGGACGCCGAGCTCGCCGCGGCGGCGCCGGGTATGCCGGTTTTCCGCCTGGAGCGGCTGCCCGCGGCTACCGTGGCGGCGTGACGACGCAGGGGCGCTCTTCTGTCCGTTCGGTATGCGTGACGCTGGCTGCCGCCGGCCTGGCCGCCACCCTCGCGGCGTGCAGCTCGTCGCCGACCCCGACGCCCCCGCCCAGCACCAGCTCGTCGAGCTCGAGCCCGAGCAGCCCCACCAGCAGCACCGGCAGCCCGACGAGCAGCCGGACCACGGCCGGGAACCAGTGCAAGATCACCACCGCCAAGGCCGTCGTCGAGCCGGCGCCGGGTGGGGCCTCGGCCGGTCACATCGGCCTTCAGGTGACCGTGACCAACAGCGGCTCGGCCGCGTGCGTCATCGAGGGCTTCCCGGGCGTCTCCCTGGTCACCGGCACGGAGGGCCAGCAGCTCGGCGCCCCGGCCAAGCGGACCAGCGGCACCCCGACGCTGATCACCCTGGCGCCCGGTGCCAAGGTCAGCGCGCCGCTGCAGCTGGCCCAGGCCGCGAACTTCCCCGACTGCGGCGTGACCCAGGCGATGGGCTTCCGGATCTTCCTGCCGGACGACACCGCCGCCCAGTTCTCGCCGCAGACCCAGCAGGGCTGCTCCAACGCCAACGTCGTCCTCATG
>DASTNV010000256.1:0-12460 GCA_035762725.1 Lapillicoccus sp.
TGGCGTCGGTCGGTTCCTGGATGGTGGGATCGGGGACCGTGTCGACGCGGACGTCGTGGGTGCCCTGCCAAGTCAAAGCTCTCATCGTCTGTGGCGTTACCCCCGCGTGGGGAAACCCATCTCCCCGTTGGTCTCGGAAGACCCCGTCATGCAGATGCCGGTATCCGGGTAGCGCCGCGCCATGCGCATCGGCCTGTTCCTGTCGAGCGAGGAGTTCGGACCGCGCGAGCTCGTCGACCTGGCGGTCCGCTCCGTCCGAGGCGCTCATCGCCGTCCGGATCTCTCGCGCCACCCGCGCGGGGCCACCCTTGCTGTCGAGATGGGCCTGCCAACGAGTGACGTCGGCGCGGGCCTGCCAACCGACGCTCTGCCGGCGCCGGAAGTCGCGTCGCGCGCGAGTCGAGTGCGTCTTCGCGAGCGACCAATCGCCCTGGAGGAGCGCGACCTCCGCCCGGGCCAGCTCGGCCTCGGCCCGGTCCTGGTTGGCGCGCTCACGGCGCAGGAGATCGGAGGCATCGGCCAGGGCCTGGTCGGCCTCCTCGAGCAGACCGGCCTCCATGAGCACCCGCGCCCGATCCAGGAACCAGACGCTGCGTGACACGTCGGTGTCGAGGGCATCGGCCAAAGCGAAGGCGCGCAGTGCGGCCGGGATGTCGCCGGCGAGGAACTCGGCGTAGCCGAGATTGTGCTGCGCCTTGAACTCCAGGTGGGACATGCCCTGCTCGGCGGCCAGCCGGGCGCAGTCAGCCAGGTCTGACCGGGCGGCCCGCAGGTCCTTCCTCAGCAGCTGAACCGCCCCCCGGTTGAGCAGGACCGTGGGGCGGTCCTCGGGCTCGAGATGGGGCAGGAGCGCGACGGAGCCGTCGAACTCCGCCAGGGAGTCCTCGAGACGGCCGCTACGCACGGCGATCAGTCCCCGCAGCTCGTGAACGAGCGCGTCGACATCACGGCTCTCGCAGACGGCTGCGGCGGCCGCCGCCTCGACCAGGGCCGCGTCACCGCGGTCGAGGCCGTGCACCTCGAACTCGGAGAACGCCCGGGTGATCAGCAGCCGGGCTCGGGCGTGGAGCCACTCCTCGGAGGTGTCCGGATGCCGTTCGAGCAGGACCAGGCCGCGCTGGACCAACCGGGCGCCCCGAGCGGGGTGGCCCGAGGCGTTGACGTACTTGGCGTCCCGGCGTAGCCGTTCGACTCGGTCCAGGACGGCGTGAGGTGCAGTCGTGACGCCTCCTGCGGTCCGGTCCGACGCAGGACACGGCCCCGGCCCTGCCCCCTCAGTACAGCACCTTCAGAGCTCGATGGCCGGAGTCACCACCGGGTTCCCCCCACCCTCACCAGACGGTCGCAGCACGAACTGGGCGAGCCCGTTGGCGACCTCCTCGAAGACGAACCGGCCGTCCTCGTCCGCCGTGGCGTGCAACGTGGTGTCACCGACCCGCAGCTCGACGCCCAGTCCGGCACCGGGCGACGCCCACCCGTCGATCCGCACGCCTCCGGATGCGTGCGGGGTGATCGTCACCATCGTCGTCAACGTCTCGCTGGTGAACGTCACGGTCTGGGCCTTGAGCACGTCCTCGGAACGGGCGGCCGCTAGGTCCGTGACCGCCTCGCGTTGGAGCCGAGCCACTTCAGCCTCGAGGTCGTCGAGTGTGATGGCGAACTTCACGCGCTCCAGCAGGCTTGGCGGCACGGGGTCCCCGACCTCGTAGATCCGGCGCAGCGTCGCCAGCGCTCGGCCGTCCTCGGCATCGATCGGCATGGCCTCGAGGGCTTCGAGGTGGGACTGGTCGTCGGTCATGAGATCCCCCAGGACGGGTCGGCGTCGAGCAAGAGACGGAGCTTGGCCAGGCAGCGGCCGCGCGTAGGACCGATGCTCCCCACCGGCATACCCAGGGCTTGCGCCACCGACGCGTAGTCGGGGCGGTCGGAGAAGGCGACGACCCGCAGCAGGCTGCGACACCGCTCGGAGAGCGACTCGATGTGCCGCCACAGGACCCGACCCTCGGCGGAGGCGAGCGCCGCACTCTCCGGACCGTCCATCGTCGTGTCGGGCAGGTCGTTGTCGTCGTCGGCCTCGGCCATCGGCTGGGAGCGGCGGCCGTCCTTGACCACCCGCCAGCTCTCCCGCTTGGCGGTGACGATGAGCCACGCCAGGACGGCGCGGGGGTCCTGGATGGAGTCGGCGTGGTGGACCAGCCGCAGCCAGGTGGTCTGGACGACGTCCTCAGCCTGGTCGTGTCCGACCCGCTGCGCGCGGACGGTGTGCCACAGCAACGGGGTCAGCAGCTCGACGAGCTCGCCGAGCCGGTGCCGGTCGCCGTTCTGGTATGCGGCGAACGCGGCACCAGCCCGGCTCGCCAGGGTCTCGGTGGGGCTTTCGAACGACGTCATTGTTGTGGTCGCCTCCAGTCCAGGATTGTTTCCACCGCGGCCCACCCGCGGTCGACCATTGCTGTCGGAGTGATGGTGTCCAGCCCGCCCTGGCGGACGAGGTCGGCGGCGATCTCGCCGGCGAGGACCGGGGCCGAGAACGAGGTGCCGCTCCACGTGGCGAAGCCGCCCTTGAAGTCGTCCGGGTCGACCGACTCACCCCCACCGGCGACCGCCGTCGCCGCCTGGGAGCTGCCGTCGAAGGTCGGCGGCAGGGTGCTGACAACGTTGGTGCCGGGCCGGAAACAGCTGACCCACCCACCGGAGTTGGAGTAAACGGCCTGGCTGCCGTTGGGGTTGAGGGCGCCGACGCTGACCAGCGGGACACGGTCTCGACGTTGGTCGGAGCCCTGGTCACGAGAGGCGAAGCCGGCGGGGAAGAACGGGACGGTGGTGTGGTCGTTACCAGCCGCGGCCACGACCGCCACGCCGAGCTCGGCGAACGAGTGGAGGGTGCCGGCGAGGACGCTGCTGTACTGAGCGTCGTCGGGGTCCTCGTGGTAGTACCCGAGTGAGAGCGACATGACGTCGACCAAGTCGTCCGGTCGACCCGCGGCCTGCGCCTGGGCCTGGCGCACCAGCAGCTTGTTGAGGGCGATGACCAGCTGGTGCTCGTCGACGACCCCGTCACTGGGCATCACGCGTATGGCGAGGATCTTGGCATCGGGGCAGGTCTGCCGGATGATGCCGGCGATGAACGTGCCATGACCCGAGTCGCGGTCGAGCAGGCCCAGCTGCGGCTGGAGCACGATGCCGGTGACCTCGGGGTCGGGAACGTCGGACCCCACGCCGATCGGCTGCCCGGCGACGGTCGCGCCCAAGGTCGCGTCGTCCGGTCCCAGCCACGAGTGCTCGCCGAGTCCGGTGTCGAGGACCGCGACGACGGGGCGCCGGCTGCCCGTGGCTCCGGGAGTGAGAGCAGGGGGCAGGCCCAGCCAGGTGACGGGAACGCGGCCGTCCCGGCTGGGACCGTCGAAGTAGGGAGTGCCGTAGGCGGGCCCGTCGAAGTAGGGCGCCCCGTAGGCCGGCCCGTCGAAGTATGGCGAGCCCTGCAGGCTCGGACCGTCGAAGTACGGCGCGCCGTCGATGCCGACGCCGGCCAGCTTGACCAGGTGGTTCAGGCCGACCCGGACGCCCGGCGTGTCCTCGCCGAGGATCTCGCGGTACTTGCGCAGCGCTCCGAAGGCATCGGGCAGGGCGGCGCTGCTGCGGTCGGTCGTTCGGAGGCGGAACCGCGTCACCCAACGCTTGGTGATCTGCTCGAGCGCGTCTCCGCTCAGCTGGTCGATGTAGCTGTCCCGCTTCGTCTTCGCTGTGGCGGAGGTCCCGATCTCCTGCCCGGTCGCCTTGGCGGCCTCGACGAGGGCCGCGATGGAGTCCGTGCTGCCCGAGCCCTGCACCAGCAGCTGGTCGTGGACGAAGGCGGTCGGCTGCAGCGGTCGGCTGCCGGCGGCGACGGAGTCCGGGTCGAGGATCGTTCCCCGGTAACGCTGCAGGCTGGAGCGAGGAACACGGGGGACCGGACCCCGTTCGACCGGGTGCTGCGGGTAGGCCATGGTGTCGGTTCCTCGGGGTCGCTGTGGATGGATGTTGGGTCCGGTTGGGGGCAGGGCAGGCAGTTCTCAGGCGCTCGGAGCCTCGAGGCTCGTTCCTGATACATCGGCGACCTGCGACGGCGCTGAATCTCGTCCCAGAATGATTTCGCGAGCAGGTATCAGACGTCCAGCACGGCCCTCTTCACGGACATCCGCGCGGATCGGGGCCCGAGCGGATGCCCTGCGTCGCAGGGGGCGACGTTATGACAGGGGCACGAGAGACCGGCGGTCCGACAACCGACCACCTTCGCGAAGGTGCGGGGCCGCCGGTCTCTTCTGTAGAACGTGGGGATGAGCGCTCACGAGCCGCAGCGGCCGTGGTTCCGGGCGGTCGCGGTGGCCGACGACCTCAGTGACCGGCTGGCGCTGGCCTGGGTGGTCGACACCGACGTCGCACACGACCTGGTCCCTGACGCCCACGTCGATGTCGTCTGGCTGCCCGACGGCAGCGTCCAGGTCTGCGGGCCGGAGGTCGAGGGGTGGACCTTCCGCCCGTTCGATGGCCCAGAGGCGGTCGGGGTCCGGTTCCGGCCCGGGCACGCGGCCCCGGTGCTGGGGACGGCGATGGACGAGATCCGGGACCAGCGCGTCCTCGTGGAGGACCTCTTGGGCGCCGACGGCCGGCGGCTCGTCGAGGAGCTCGGCGACCTCCCGGAGGGCACCCGACCGGAGCGGCGGATCGCCGTCGTGGAGGAGCACATCCGGCGGTGGGTCGCGGACGGCGGGGACGTCGACCCAGCTGTCGACCGCGTCGCCGCGAGCCTCGGTGACGACCCGACGCAACGGGTCCAGAGCCTGCGCCGGGACCTCGACCTCAGCGAGCGGCAGCTGCTGCGGCGCTGCACCGTCGCTTTCGGGTACGGCCCGGCGACGTTGCGCCGGATCCTGCGGCTGCAGAGGTTCCTCGAGCTGGCCGGCGAGACGCATACCGATGGTCGTGTGCCGAGCATCGCCGAGCTCGCCCACGAGGCGGGGTATGCGGACCAGCAGCACCTCGCGCGCGACACCCGGGCGATCGCCCGCGCCACACCGTCCGACCTTGTCGCCGAGCGCCAGAAGCCGTTCCCTTAGTGGGTTGTTCTCTACCTAGGGTCTAGGTAGAGTTAAACCATGCCTCCGACGCCGCGGATGACGATGCCCACCCAGCTGGTGCTCCGCGCACTCCTTGCCGACCCCACCGCCGAGCTCTATGGGAGCGAGATCGGCGAGGCGGCCGGGTTGATGAGCGGCACAGTCCACCCGATCCTCGCCAGGCTCGAGGCGATCGGCTGGGTCGAGTCGCGCTGGGAGGACGTCGACCCGCAGGTCGTCGGCCGTCCGGCCCGGCGGTACTACCGGATCACCGGCGCCGGCGCCGAGCAGGCCCGAGCCGAGCTGGCGCGAGTCCGCGCTCCCCAGCCCGGCCGGTTGGCCCCCCGACCATTGCCCGGTCAGGCATGACCACCGTCAGCGGCACCGCCCGCGTGCTCATCCGCGTCAGCACCTCAGTGCTGCCGGCGGGTGACGTGCGCGACCGCTATCGCCGCGAACACGACGGCGAGCTCAGCGCGCTCGCCGTCGACCATCAGGTCCGCTACGCCATGGGCGCCCTCACCACCGCGTGGGCCCTGCGCCAGGCCGTTGTTCAGGAGAGAGACATGACGATCATCACGACGAAGCCCCGCAAGCCGCTGCTCTGCCGGCTCAACCTCCATCACAAGTGGGTGCCCGAGCGATCGCCGGGTGGCGACTGGTACCGCCGCTGCGCCAAGTGCGGCAAGGACGACCCGGGGAGTTTCACCAACGGGCCGTCCGACATCTTCGGTCCCGGTACGGGGGGTGCCTTCATCGGCGGCTGAGCCGCAGACGTCCGATCCGTCCACGACGCGCCAGGCGCAGGAGGGGCAGGATGAGTGGCATGACTGGACTCACCGCCACCGCCAGCACCGTCGTCGACGCCGACAAGCCACGCGTCTGGGCTGCGATCACCGACCCGGCCGAGGTCAAGCAGTGGTTCTTCGGCACCGACCTCGAGACCACCTGGCAGCCGGGCAGCTCCATCACGTGGAGCGGTGAGTACGAGGGCAAGCCCTACGAGGACAAGGGTGAGGTCGTCGCCGTCGACGAGCCGAACCGGCTCGAGGTGACCCACTTCAGCCCGCTCACCGGTCAGGACGACACGCCGGAGAACTACCACACGCTCGTCTACGCCCTCGACGGTGACGAGGAAGGCACGAAGGTCACCATCACCCAGGACAACAACGGCGACCAGGCCGAGGCGGACCGCAACAGCGAGACCTGGGGGCAGATGCTCGAGGCCCTGAAGAAGCACCTCGCCGGCGGCTGAGGGTCGGTGGTCGTGCGAGACTTCCGGTCAGCCGGGAGGGCTCGCATAGTGGCCTAGTGCGGCGGTCTTGAAAACCGCTATGGGTAACTCCCATCGTGGGTTCGAATCCCACGCCCTCCGCATGGGTCGGGTCATCTACAGCGCCATCGCGTCGCTCGACGGGTACGTCAACAACGAGCAGGGCGATTTCGGGTGGGCGATGCCCGACGAGGACGTGCACGCCTACGTCAACGACCTCATGCGGCCGATCAGGTCGCACCTCTACGGCCGGCGCCTCTACGAGGTGATGGCCGCCTGGCAGACGATGGGCACGACGCCGGACGAGCCCGAGGTGATCCGCGACTTCGGCGACCAGTGGCGCGCCGCCGACAAGGTCGTCTACTCGACGACGCTCGAGGATGTGTCGACGCCCCGAACCCGGCTGGAGCGCTCGTTCGACCCGGACGCGGTCCGGAGTCTTGAGGGCGACGTCCTCGTCGGCGGGCCGGGACTGGCGGCCCACGCGTTCCGCGCCGGCCTCGTCGACCGGGTGTCTCTCATCGTCGTCCCCGCCGTTGTCGGCGGCGGAACGGCCGCCCTTCCCGCCGGGGTCGAGCTGCGGCTGGAGCTGCTCGACGAGCACCGGTTCGCCAGCGGGTTCGTCGCGCTGAGCTACGCGGTCAGTCGGTAAGGACCAGGCGCGGCCCTCAGAACGAGTCGGTATGCGTGGTGGCAGCATGGCGTGGTGGCCGGCCCGATCTCCGACGTGAGACTCCCGCAGCCGGCCCGGCTGGTGCTGCGCGGTCGTGTCTTCGACGCCGGCCGACCGGCGGAGATGGCCATCGTCAACCGGACCGCCGACTCGTTCTTCGCGGGGAACCGGCACGTCGACCTCGACTCCGCGTTGCGGACGCTGGACCTCGCGGTGGCCGAGGGCGCCGACATCGTCGACGTTGGTGGCGTTCGCGCCGGGCAGGAGGGCGCCACAGTCTCGGCCGCTGAGGAGGTCGACCGGGTGGTGCCGTTCCTGGAACGGGCCCGGGACGCATACCCCGATCTCGTTCTGAGTCTCGACACCTGGCGGTCGGAGGTGGCCCGAGCGGCGGCGTCGGCCGGCGTCGACCTCGTCAACGACACCTGGGCGGGACACGACCCGGAGCTGGTTCAGGTGGCCGGTGAGCTCGGAGCGGGCGTCGTCGTCTCGCATACTGGAGGGCTGCCGCCGCGTACCGACCCGGTCGACGTGAGCTACGGGCCCGACGCGCTCGACGTCGTCCGCGACGTCCTGGCCACCCTGAGCCGTGGCGCCGACGCCGCGCTGGCCGCCGGCATCCCGCGGGACCGGATCCTCGTCGATCCGACCCTCGACTTCGGCAAGACGACGGAGCACTCGCTGCGCGTACTTCGCCACACCGCAGACGTCGTGACGCTCGGATTTCCGGTGCTGCAGGCCTTGTCCCGCAAGGATTTCGTCGGCGAGAGCCTCGACCTGCCGGCCGACGAACGACTCGAGGGCAGCCTCGCGGCGACCGCGGTGGCCGGCTGGCTGGGGGCGACGGTGTTCCGTGCGCACGACGTGCGCGCGACGCGCCGGGTGGTCGACATGGTGGCCACCATCCGGGGCGACCGGGCTCCACGGCTGGCAGTGCGCGGCGTCCCTCGCCACGGCTGAAAAGTCGCGGATCGCGAAACGCCACAACCGCATCGTCTCTGCTAGGTTTGCGCCGGTTGCAGTTGCAGTTCCTCGCTCGTCGAAGAAGTCGGCCCGCTGCAGAGATGTGGCGGGTCTTGCTTGTGTCGGAGGGTCGGGTTGTCCGTCAGGACACGACGGCAGCCGGACGTGTGCGAAGTGCGCACGTCCTTGGCCAGACAGAAAGAAGTAGTTACCCCATGGCTCAGGGCACCGTTAAGTGGTTCAACGCCGAAAAGGGTTTCGGTTTCATTGCGCAGGATGGCGGCGGTCCCGACGTCTTCGTGCACTACTCCGCGATCCAGACCAACGGCTACCGCTCCCTCGACGAGGCGCAGCGGGTGGAGTTCGAGGTCACCCAGGGACCCAAGGGTCCCCAGGCTGACGCCGTTCGTCCTCTCTGAACCCCTAGCGGCGGGTCATAATCCCACCGCAGCGACGGGCCCCGGACCTCGTGTCCGGGGCCCGTTCGCGTCCCTGAGACCGCTGGGTCAGCAGGAGGTACGCACGTCGACCACACCGCCGGCGCCGGTCGGCGTCGTCGTCGGGCTGGACGTCGTGCTCTTGCTCGGCGCCTTGGACGTCGACTTGGTCGAGGTCGGCGGCGCCGTGGTGGTGGTCGTCGAGGGGGTCGAGACCTCCGGCGGGTTGATCGCCGCCTGGACCATCTCCCGCATCTTCGTGTAGTTCGGGTTCGCCGGGCTGATGTTGTCGGACGTGAAGGTCAGCGACGTGATCGAGCCCTTCTGGATCCGCTGCACGAGGTCGACCCAGGCCGGCAGCTGGGCGACGGGGATGTCGGTCGAGATGTTCTGCTTCGCGGTCTGGGCGAGGGCGGGGTAGGACGCCAGCATGTTCACCGGGTTGACCTGGTCGAGCAAGGCACCGATGAGGCACCGCTGGCGACGCATCCGGGAGAAGTCGTCGGACAGGAGGCGCGACCGCGCGTACCAGAGGGCGTGGTACCCATCAAGCTTCTGAACCCCAGGCTCGATCCACCCGGCGACACTGGCGATGCCGCCACTGGCGGTGTGGTACCCCTCGATCGGCAGCCGCTCGGTGACGTTGACGGTCACCCCGCCCATGGCGTCGACGAGGTCCTGGAACCCCTTGAGGTCGATGACGGTGGAGTAGTCCACGTGCAGCCCGGTGACCTCGCCGATGACGTCGCGGATGGTCGTCAGGCCGGGGTTCGGGTCGTTCTTGAACAGGTCCTTGTTCTGCTCGGCCACCGACCAGACGGCGTTGATGAGGCACTCCTCGCCGGCCTTGGCGTTGGGGCAGTAGTACCCGTTGGGGTACTGCTTGTGCAGCGGGTTGCTCGTCGGGAACGGCGCCCGCTCGAGGCTCCGCGGGATGCTGATGAGCACGGCCGCGCCGGTCTGTGGGTCGATGCTCACCTCGACCATCGAGTCGGTGCGGGTGCCCTCGCGGTCGTTGCCCGCGTCGGAGCCGAGCAGCAGCAGATTGACCCGGTCGACGTCGGCCCAGGGGTCCTGGGCCTGCGTCTCCGGGGTGGCCGTCGACCCCGCCGAGGGGGTCAGGCCGCCCAGGGCCGGACCGGTGAACACCGTGCTGACGAGATCGCGCTGGATGAGCGCGTAGCGGACCACCTGGAACGACGGGATGAGCACGAGCAGGCATACGAAGGCCGTGAAGAGCCGCAGCCACCAGGGGCTGCTGCCGTCGACGCGGTCGGGCGCGGTGCCGTAGTGCGTGAGGATGATCGAGAAGACCCAGACCAGGGCACCGACGGTCACGAGGCCGGCGATGGCCAGCAGCGCGTCGGGTCGCACGGCGACGTTCAGCGCGGCGCTGACCGCTCCCTTGGCCAGGACGAACAGGGCCAGGATGACCACGGTCGCGGCGAGAACGCCGAGCATGATCCAGCCCAGTCGCCGGTAGCGCGTGCCGAGGAGCCCGGCGCCGGGAATGATCGCCAGCGCCGTGTGGATGACCGACCGGCGGGTCTGACGACGAACGTGCCGGCGGCGACGCGTGCGCGCCCCGACCGGGCGGACGTCAGTCTGCTCGGCCATTCACACCTTCCCGCACGATCTCGTCTCTCGGCGGGCGAGCATACCCGTCAGAACTTGGCCCCTTGGTCACCTACGCTTCGGCGCGCGGAAAGGTTCCCTGGGAGGAACCGGGAGGTATGCGACAGCCCGAGCCTCGTTTGGGACCAGCCTGCCGCCCCCGGTAGCCTGTGCTGGCTCACCGGGAGGCGTCGCATAGTGGCCTAGTGCGCCCGCCTGCTAAGCGGGTTGGGGATAACACCCCTCGCGGGTTCAAATCCCGCCGCCTCCGCTCTCGGAAGTGGAGGTATATCCGAGCGCGAGAGCGCTCGGATACACCTCCGGCCGGTTACGAGCGGAAGATCCACGAGCGCATCGCCGTGAACCGGGCCACCGTCGAGATCGCGTTGGCCGCGGCCACGACGGCGACGGTCGTCACGGTCGAGGCCCCCGGCCACAGGAGCGCCAGCAGCTCGAGCGCTGCGCTGCTCGTCGCCCAGGTGATCGCGAAGACGACCAGGGCCTGGAGATGCTGCCGCGCCAGCCGCTCGGTACCCCGCACCTGGAACGTCCAGGCCCGGTTGGCCGCGGTGTTGGCCACGGTGGAGACGAGCAGCCCCACGAGGTTGGCCACCTGGGCGCCGAGCGGGGCCGTGAGCAGCGCCAGGATGCCGAGGTGCAGGGCAGTGCTTCCAGCCCCGATCACCGCGAACCGGGCGACCTGCCCGCGGAGCCGATGGCGGACCGCCGGCTCCACGGGCGAGGTCACCGTCGTGGCGGCCACGTCACGACCCCGAGACCGGCTGGGTGAGGTCGTAGAACGTCGTCCCACCGATGGTCACGGCCGTGAAGGTCTCCTGGACCCAGCTGGAAATCTGCGCCGCGGTATTGGTGCCGCCGTTCTGGCCGCCACCGAAGCCGCCGCCGGCGAGGAAGTAGTGGATCTTCCCCTCCCGCACGTAGGCCTGGAACTGCTCCAGCGTCGGCGACGGGTCGCTGCCGTTGAACCCGCCGATGGCCATCACTGGCAGCTGAGTTCCGAGCTGAAGCCCGGCCGCGTTCTGTGAGCCGATGGCGGCCGCGACCCAGGTGTACTGGTCGGCGTTTGCCGCCAGGGCGGAGACGACCGCGGTACTCGGTGTCGAGGCGTTGAGAAGTCCGCCCATGCCGCCACCACCACCGCGAGCACCCTGGCCCTGAGCGGTGCCTGGAGCCTGGCCCTGAGTCGCGCCGCCCGGCGCCTGGCCGCCACGCATACCGCCGCCTGGTCCGCCGGACCCTCCGGCGACCGACGGGCCGGCGTCGACGATCGAGCCGGAGTGCCCGGTAGACACGGTCTGCACCGCGTAGGCCGCCGGCCCGAGAAGTGAGGCGAACAGCGCCGCCCCGACGATGACCGGCACGGCCCGGCGGTGGACCCGACTGAGCACGAGGAACCCGAGGGCAGCCCCGAGCCCGACGGCGAGGACCACCACCCGCAGCCACGCGTTCCACTCGACGGTGCGGGAGAGGAGGACGAACGCCCACACCGCCGTTGCCGCGGTCGCCACCGACAGGGTGATTGCCCCGAGCGCGGTCTCGCGCCGCTCCCACGCCTCCCAGGCGCCCATCCCGACCAGGGCCGCGATGGCGGGCGCAAGGGCGACGGTGTAGTACGCGTGGAAGATGCCGGCCATCAGCGAGAAGGTCAGCCCGGTGACGACCAGCCAGGCGCCCCAGACGAGGTATGCGGCGCGCCGGGTGTCGGTGCGCGGCCGCCGGCCGCGGAACCAGAGGCCCGCCACGAGGAGGATCAGGGCGGCCGGGATGAGCCAGGAGATCTGACCGCCGATCTCGGCGTTGAACATCCGGCCCAGGCCGGTGGCGCCCCAGTTGCCGCCGCCACCGCCGCCACCGCCGACCGACCCGGTCTCGTCACCGGTGATCCGGCCCAGACCGTTGTAGCCGAAGGTCAGCTCGAGGAACGAGTTGGTCTGGGAGCCGCCGATGTAGGGCCGCATGCTGGCCGGGAGCAGCTCGACGATGGCAACCCACCAGCCGGCCGACACGACGATGGCGAGACCGCCGAGGACGGTGTGCCAGATCCGCTTCGGCAGGGTGGTCTTTGCAGCGACGAGGTAGGCCAGAGCGAAGCCCGGGACGACAAGGAAGGCCTGGAGCGTCTTGGTGAGGAAGGCGAACCCGATGAAGACGCCGACGAGCATGAACCACTTCGGGGAGGTCTTCTCGATCGACTTCATCGTCGCCCACGCGGCCAGCACCATGAGGAGGGTCAGCAGGGCGTCCGGGTTGTTGAACCGGAACATCCGGACGGCCACCGGCGTCAGGGCGAGGACCGCGCCGGTGATCAGCCCGGCCTGGACCCCGAAGTTCTTCCGTACCGTCGCGTAGAGGACGCCGACACTCGCGACGCCCATGACGACCT
>DASTNV010000257.1:0-8475 GCA_035762725.1 Lapillicoccus sp.
CGGCTCCGGAGCCGGCATCAAGCAGTTCACCGGCAAGCAGGTCGACTTCGCCGGCTCCGACTCCGCGCTCAAGACCGACGAGGCGGCCGCCGCCAAGACCTCCTGCGGCTCCGACGCGTGGAACCTGCCCATGGTGGCCGGCCCGATCGCCGTGGCCTACAACGTCAAGGGTGTCAGCAACCTGGTCCTCAACGCCGACGTCATCGCCAAGATCTTCAACGGCGTCGTCACGACCTGGAACGACCCGGCGATCACCGCCCTCAATTCCGGCGCCACTCTCCCGGCCACGCCGATCAAGATCTTCTTCCGCTCTGACGAGTCGGGCACGACGGAGAACTTCACCAACTACCTCAAGGCCGCCGCGCCCTCCGCGTGGACCGCCGCCCCCGGCAAGAAGTGGACCGGCAAGGGTGAGGGCAAGGAGAAGTCGGCCGGTGTCTCGAGCGCCGTTGCCTCGACGGACGGTGGAATCACCTACACCGAGTGGTCCTACGCCACGCAGAACAAGCTGGCGATGGCCAAGATCGACACCGGCAGCGGCACCCCGGTCGAGCTGAACGGAACGACAGCGGGCCAGATGGTCGCCACCGCGACGCAGGTGGGCACCGGCAACGACCTGTCGCTCAAGCTCGACTACGCGACCAAGGCCCCCGGGACCTACCCGATCGTCCTGGTCACCTACAACATCGTCTGCAGCAAGTACGCCGACTCGGCCAAGGGCACGGCGGTCAAGGGCTTCTTCAGCAGCTTCGCGTCGGACGCTACCCAGTCCGGTCTCGAGGAGCTCGGCTACGCGCCGCTGCCCAAGCAGGTCCAGGCCAAGGTCATCGCCGCCGTCAACGCCGTCAGCTGACGGTCGACCCCGGTAACCCATCGTGTCGTCCATCACCGGTGCGTCCGTCGCCTCGCAGTTCCCAGGCGACGGACCCACCGGGCGACCGAACCTCGAGGGCGACAGCGCCTCGACCAGCCGGCTGGGGGATCGGCTGTTCGCAGGCGCAACACGCGGCGCGGGGATCATCATCATCGCGCTGGTCACCCTCATCGGTGTGTTCCTTCTGGCTCAAGCCATTCCGGCGCTCCTGAAGGACCAGGCCAACTTCCTCACCTCGCGTGAGTGGGCTCCTGGCGGCGACACCCCCCGCTTCGGCATCGTCGAACTCCTGTGGACGACGGTGGCGTCGTCGGCCATCGCGATGCTGCTCGCGGTGCCCGTCGGCGTCGCTGTCGCCCTGTTCATCACGCAGTATGCGCCGCGCTGGCTCAAGCGCACTGCGGCCAGCCTCGTCGACCTGCTCGCAGCGGTCCCCTCGATCGTCTACGGGCTCTGGGCGGCGCTCTCGTTCCGCAGCCTCATCTCCCCCGTCGAGGGCGGCCTGCAGGACGTGCTCGGCTGGTTCCCGCTGTTCTCCAACGCCGGGATCAGCGGCGGCACCATCTTCTTCATCGGCATCGTTCTCGCGATCATGGTGCTGCCCATCGTCACGGCGCTCTCCCGTGAGGTCTTCGACCAGACGCCGGTGACCCACAAGGAGGGCGCCCTCGCCCTCGGCGCGACCCGCTGGGAGATGATCCGCACCGCGGTCCTGCCGTTCGGTCAGCCCGGCGTCATCTCCGCGTCGATGCTGGCTCTCGGCCGGGCGCTCGGGGAGACCATCGCCGTGACCTTCCTCGTGTCGAAGCTCGCCGACGGCACCAACTGGAGCTGGTCGCTGTTCAACGGCGGAGAGACCTTCGCATCGCGAATCGCCAACAACGCCGCCGAGTTCGACTCGCCGGCGAAGACCGGCGCCTACATCGCCGCCGGCCTGGTCCTCTTCGTCCTCACCTTCGTCGTCAACGCGATCGCCCGGATCGTCATCGAGCGCAGGAAGGCCTTCAGCGAATGACGACCCAGCCCGTGTCCGCCACGGAGTCGCCGGTCGGTGACCGTGAGAGCGCGCCTACGATCCGCAAGTTCGAAGTGCGCGCCGCCACCAGTTCTGCCCCGCAGGACTCCGCACCGCGGCCGTCCACGCCGCTGGACCTCGGCCACCGCTCACGGGGCCGCGCCGTCAAGGACGTCATCGCCCGCATCGTCATGTGGGGCTCGTTCGTCCTGGCCATGGTCCCCCTGGTGTGGATCCTCGTCACCGTCGTCACCAAGGGCATCAGCCTGCTGCTCGAGTCGCAGTGGTGGACCAACAGCCAGCGCAACATCAACTCGACCGACGTCGGCGGCGGCGCGATCCACGCCATCCAGGGCACGCTCCTCCAGGCCGGCGTCACCATGCTCATCGCCGTCCCGATCGGCGTGCTGACCGCGATCTACCTCGTCGAGTACGGCCGCGGAAAGGTCGCTCGTGCGGTCTCGTTCATGGTCGACATCCTCACCGGGGTGCCGTCCATCGTCGCGGCCCTCTTCATCTACGCCGTGTGGGTCACGACCTTCGGCTTCCAGCGGGTGGGCTTCGCCGTCTGCCTGGCGCTCGTCATGCTCATGCTGCCGGTCGTCGTACGGTCGACCGAGGAGATGCTCAAGCTCGTCCCGAGCGAGCTGCGCGAGGCGTCCTACGCCCTCGGCGTGCCGAAGTGGGTGACCATCCTCCGGATCGTCATCCCCACCGCCTTCTCGGGCATCGTCACGGGAATCCTGTTGGGACTGGCCCGAATCATCGGCGAGACCGCCCCGCTCCTCATCCTCGGTCCCTACACGAAGAGCATCGCGACGAACCTCTTCTCCGGCCCGATGCCGACCCTCCCGACGATGATCAACCAGGACCGGACCGAACTCGGCATCGCCCCCGCCGTCGAGCGGATGTGGGCCACCGCCCTCACGCTCATCCTCATTGTCCTGCTGCTCAACCTCATCGGCCGACTGGTGGCCCGCCTCGGCGCGGTCCGCAGCTGACCCGCATACGAACACGGAAGAACGACTATGGCCAAGCGCATCGACGTCAAGGATCTCAACGTCTACTACGGCGACTTCAAGGCAGTCGAGGGCGTGTCCCTCACCATCGAACCGCGATCGGTGACCGCGTTCATCGGCCCGTCAGGCTGCGGCAAATCGACGTTCCTGCGCACCCTGAACCGGATGCACGAGGTCGTGCCCGGTGGCCGGGTCGAGGGTCAGGTCATGCTCGACGACAAGGACCTGTATGCCACGTCGGTCGACCCGGTCGCGGTCCGCCGCACGGTCGGCATGGTCTTCCAGCGTCCGAACCCCTTCCCGACGATGTCGATCTACGACAACGTCGTGGCGGGTCTGCGGCTCGGCGGGATGAAGGACAAGAAAGCGCTCGACGAGGCCGCGGAGAAGTCCCTCGTGGGTGCCAACCTCTGGAACGAGGTCAAGGACCGGTTGAAGAAGCCCGGCGCCGGGCTGTCCGGTGGCCAGCAGCAGCGGCTCTGCATCGCGCGAGCCATCGCCGTGAAGCCGCAGGTGCTGCTCATGGACGAGCCGTGCTCCGCGCTCGACCCGATCTCGACACTCGCGATCGAGGACCTCGTCAGCGAGCTGAAGTCGGACTACACGATCGTCATCGTCACCCACAACATGCAGCAGGCGTCGCGGGTCTCGGACCGGACCGCGTTCTTCAACCTTGCCGCGACCGGCAAGCCGGGCCGCCTCATCGAGATCGACACGACGCAGCGAATCTTCAGCAACCCCAAGGAACAGGCGACCGAGGACTACATCAGCGGCCGGTTCGGCTGAGCCTATTGGGCTAAACGAGCTCGCTCGAGCCCGTCCAGCAGCAGCTCCAAGCCGTAGTCGAACTCGGCGGCGTAGTCGTAGCCGGGCTGGAGCACGTGGTCGGTCGCCATCTCGACGAGGTAGGGAAACTCTCCCTCCGGGAGCAGCTCGAGCATCTGCGTCGCGACCTCGGCACCGGTGTTCTCGTCGAAGGGGAGCATCGCCTCCTCGAGGGCAAAGCCGTAGACGTAGCCGTCGATCGCCGAGAACGCGTGCGCCGCGAGCGCCACGGAGAAGCCGGCCCGGCGTAGGACACCGAGGACCGCGTCGTGGTGGCGGAGCGTCGCCCACCCGGGCGACGTGCGGGAGTCCATCAGGGCAATGGCCCACCGGTGTCGACCAAGCAGCACACGCGCCGAGGCACCCCGACGGCGCATCGCCTCCCGCCAGTCCGGCTCGTCGAGAGGCACCTCGATCTGGGCGAATACGGCGTCGACCATCCCGTCGAGCAGCGCCGACTTGTTCGGAACGTGGTGGTACAGCGACATCGCCTCCACCCCCACGGCCTCGCCGAGCCGGCGCATCGTCAAGGACTCGATCCCATCGCGGTCGGCCAGATCCACGGCCACCTCGAGAATCCGTTCCCGCGTCAGCGGCGCGACGTTGCCGGAGCGAGTGGGCATACGGGCCTCCTTGACGACCTTACGGTGTAAGTCTAGTCTGTCTTACAACGTAAGGCTCAGTCAGGAGGAACCGTGTCCGTGGCCGTCAACACCATGACCAGCGTGCTCCAGCACACCTACGGCGACGACCCCGAAGCCGTTCTCGGCGTCGGCTCGGCGCCGATTCCGACACCGGGACCCGGGGAGGTACTGGTCCAGGTGG
This sequence comes from Lapillicoccus sp., assembly GCA_035762725.1. GTDB lineage: Bacteria > Actinomycetota > Actinomycetes > Actinomycetales > Dermatophilaceae > Lapillicoccus. The sequence goes on from DASTNV010000257.1 coordinate 4,559, forward strand.
GCGCGTCGAGCGTCGACCGCGGCACCTGGCACCTCATGGCCGGGGTTCCGACGGTGGCTCGGCTCGCCCTCGGCCTGCGCCGACCGACCCGGCTCAACCCCGGACTCAACGTCGCCGGCACGGTCGCCGCCCTGGGCGACGGTGTCACCGGGTTCGCCGTGGGCGACGCCGTCTTCGGCACCGCGCCCAGCGCGTTCGCCGAGTATGCGGTGGCCAAGGCCACCCGGCTCGCCGCCGCCCCCGCGGGGCTCGAGGTCTCCGCCGTCTCCACCATCCCCGTCTCGGGCCTCACCGCGCTGCAGGCCATCCGCGACCAAGCGCGGGTACAGCCCGGTCAACGCGTCCTGGTCATCGGGGCGGCCGGTGGCGTCGGCTCGTTCACGGTCCAGGTGGCGAAGGCGGCCGGAGCCGAGGTCACCGGAGTGTGCCGGGCCGCCCGGGCCGGTTTCGTGAGGTCACTCGGTGCCGACCACGTCGACGAGGACCTGCCGACCGGGCCGTTCGACGCCATCATCCAGACGGCGCGGCATCGCCCTCTCCGCGAGCTGCGTGGCGTGCTCGCCGAGTGCGGCACCCTCGTCCTCGTGGGCAGCGAGACCAGCGGACGCTTGCTGGGCGGGCTCGACAAGGCGTTCGGCGCTCACCTGGCGTCGATATTCTCGCGGCAGCGCCTCGGGACGTTCGTGTCCGGGGAGAACGCCGCCGACCTCGACGAGCTCCGCCGGATGGTCGAGGCGGGGCAGGTTCGACCCGCCGTCGACACGGTGTACCCCCTTGCAGAAGTGGCGGCCGCGGTCCGGCACCTGCAGAACGGTGGCGTGCGCGGGAAGATCGCGGTCACTATCTGATAAGCGGTGCACCGCGTGGCGCGCCGCCGAGACCGCGGAAGGCGCCATGACGCATACGGAACCGGCTCGCGACCGACCCCCGGTTGTCGAGGCCCTCACCCAGCTGATCCGGTTCGACACGACGAACTGGGGCCGGGGCCGCAGCACCGGCGAGCGGGCAGCGGCGGAGTGGGTGGTCGAGCGGCTGGCCTCCTGCGGCTGGACCCCCCAGCTGCTGACTCGGGACGACGCGCCGAAGCGAGCCAACGTGGTCCTCCGCATCCCGGGTATGCGTCCTGACCTGCCCGCCCTGCTCGCGCACGGCCACCTCGACGTCGTCCCGGCCGCCGCGGACGACTGGACGGTCGATCCGTTCGGTGGACTGGTCGCGGACGGGTACGTCTGGGGCCGTGGCGCCGCGGACATGAAGGACATGTGCGCGATGACCCTCACGGCCGTGGAGCGGTGGGCCCGGACCGGGGTCCGGCCGCAGCGCGACATCGTCGTCGCCTTCCTCGCCGACGAGGAGGCCGGCGGCCGCTACGGCGCGCAGTGGCTGGTCCGGGCCCATCCCGAGCTGTTCGCCGGCGTGGCCGCCGGGATCAGTGAGAGCGGCGGCATGTTCCGATGGCTCCGACACGGCGACCGGAGCGCGCGCGCCTACCCGGTCGGGACGGCGGAGCGGGGCTCCATGCACCTGCGCCTCACCGCGCGAGGAGCGGCCGGGCACGCGTCCCGGCCTGGACGGACAACCGCGGTCAGCTTGCTGATCGACGCGCTGTACCGGCTGGCCCATCATCGGTGGCCGATGCACCTGTCGCCTCCGGTCCGGGCGCAGCTGGCCGGGACGGCTGAGGCACTGGGCCTGGTGGTCGACCTCGACAGCGAGGCCGGGGTGGAGGCGTGCCTTGAACAGCTCGGCCACGCCGCCGACGTGGCGCGGTTCACGGTGCGGGCTTCGTCGACGCCGACGATGCTCGACGCGGGGTACAAGGTCAACGTCATCCCTGGGGTGGCGACGGCGGAGGTCGATGTCCGGTGTCCGCCGGGGTTCGCCGAGGAGCTCGAGGCGACGCTCCCCCAGCTGGTCGGCGACCAGGTCGAGCTGGAGTTCACCTCGCACTCCCTGCCGATCTCGGCGCCGATGGACGGTCCGTGGTTCGAGGCGATCCAGGACGCCGTCCACCGCGCCGACCCGGAGGCGGTGGTCATCCCCTACTGCATGGGCGGCGGGACGGACGCCAAGGCGTTCGCCCGGTTGGGCATCGCCGGGTACGGGTTCGCGCCCCTCGGCGAGGATCCTGAGGGCCGGACTCGCGAAGGGGTCCACGGGGTCGACGAGCGGGTTCCCGTGGCCTCGTTGCTCTGGGGCGCACGGGTGCTGGACGACTTCCTGCTGCGGGTCTGAGGGCGGTCAGCCGCCGACGTGCTCGCGGATGAGCCTTCCGATCCGGTTCATGTCACGCAGCACCGCGTCCCGATGGTCCGCAGTGTCGCCCCACGAGGCGAGGACCGCGTAGGCCACTGTGCTCATCGGGCCTTCGGCGAGGCCGATGTCGGCCCGCACCGTGCTGATGGTGCCGGTCTTGTTGGCCAGGCTGATACCGCGGTCGGGCGTGAGGTGCGCCAGCGGGTCGAGGTCGAACGCCGAGGCCACCATCGACATGTCGGTGTTGCCGCGCAGCCAGCCCACCACGGTGGCCGACACGGTGGCGCTGAACACCTCGCCGCGATGCAGCCGACCCATGAGGTCGGCGAGCTCGGCGGCGGTGCCGACCGAGAGTGTCGGCGCGTCGCCGGGACCACGATGGTCCCGAACCCGGTCGAGCAAGGCGGACCGCGAGTAGCCCAATGCCTCAGTCGTTGCCGTGATTCCAGTGCCCGCCAGACGAATCAGGGCGTTGGTGGCCAGGTTGTCGCTGACCGCGCCCACCAGAAGGCACAGGTCGCGAAGCGTGAGGTCGCGCTGGTCGAGCCGGTACCAGAGGCCCGAGTCCTCGACCCGCTCGTCGTCGAGCCAGGCGACGCGTTGGCCCAGGTCGAGCTGGCCGGCTTCGGCGAGCCGGGCGATGTGGACGAGCAGAAAGACCTTGCCGACGCTGGCGGTTCGCAGCATCCGGTGCTCGTCGTATGCGGCCAGCGTCACCCCGGAATCGGCGTCGGCCACGAGCACCGACCACTCGACCGGAACGAGAACGGGCAGGCGCACGGCCTCAGGGTCCCACCCGTCGGTCAGTGGAAGAGCAGGGAGAGCCAGTAGACGGAGGCGGCCATGAGGCCGGCGCCCGGGAAGGTCAGCACCCACGCGCCGACGATGTTGCCCGCCACGCTCCAGCGAACCGCGGAAAGTCGCTTCACAGCGCCGACGCCCATGATCGCGGAGGTGATCGTGTGGGTGGTGGAGATCGGTGCCCCGAACGAGAGCCCAGCCACGTAGAGGATCGACGCGGCCGTCGACTCGGCGGCGAACCCCTGCGGCGGGTCGAGGTGGATGATCCGGCGGCCGAGCGTCCGCATGATCCGCCAGCCACCGGCATACGTGCCGAGGCTGATGACGACCGCGGACATGACCAGCACCCACAGCGGGATCGACGGACCGCTGTGGACCCCGGCCACGTTCAACGCGAGGACGACAACGCCGGCCGTCTTGGCGGCGTCCTGGAGCCCGTGCCCGAACGCCATCGCCGCGGCGGAGAGCGTCTGCGCATACCGGAAGCCGCGTGACACCTTGTGCGGATTCGCGCGGCGGAAGATCCAGACGATCGCCAGCATGACGAGGTAGCCGAGGAGGACGCCCGCGATCGGCGAGAGCACCATCGGGATGACGACCTTCTCGAGCACGCCGTCCCACATGACGACCGCGCCCGCCGCCAGCGCGGCACCGACGAGGCCACCGATGAGCGCGTGTGATGAGGACGAGGGCAGGCCCTTCCACCAGGTCAGCAGGTTCCACCCGATCGCCCCGATGAGGGCGGCGCCGACCAGCCACAGGCCGTCGATGCCGTCCGGGGCGGTGATGATGCCGCTGCCGACGGTCTGGGCGACCTTGGTGCCGAAGAACGCGCCGACCAGGTTGGCCACGGCGGCCAT
>DASTNV010000258.1:0-6924 GCA_035762725.1 Lapillicoccus sp.
GTGCGGAACTCGTGGATCGGCAGTTGGACGTTGTCGCTGGCGCCGATCCACCGGCGGAAGAGCTCGGGGTCGCGGTGCGCCCGGAACACCTTCTCCACCGGGTGGTCGAACTCGCGCTCGAAGTCGATGAACGGCAGGCCCTCGGGCACGGTGACGGTGAGGGGGTTGGTGGTGCGTGAGGTGCTCATGACGGTTTCTCTCCTGGTTGGTGTGGGTGTTACTCGTCGGGGAGCTCGTCGAGCAGCGCGTCGAGGGCCCGGAACCGCCGCTCGTGAAGGAGGCGGTAGTGGTCGATCCACGAGGTGAGCTGCTCGAGGGCGGCGGGGTTGAGGTGCACGGGCCGGCGCTGCGCGTCGCGGCTGCGGGTGACGAGGTCGGCGTGCTCCAGGACCTGGATGTGCTTGGAGACGGCCTGCTTCGACATGGCGAACGGTTCGGCGAGGTCGTTGACGGTGACGGGACCGGAGCTGAGCCGCGCGACGATCGCCCGGCGGACGGGATCGCCCAGGGCGGTGAACGCCCGATCCAGCCGCTCCTCGTCCATCTCGTAATCAACCTTTCCTTTGATCAACTAATAAGTTGATTAAAGGCCACGACGACGCCGCTGTCAAGCGGCTGGCACCGATCGACAGGAACTCACCCGCCTTCTGACGCGTACCGCGCCACATCAGCCCCTCGTGCCTGTCGATCGGCCCGCGCCGGTCCCCGGACACAGCAACGGCCGGACCGCATAGGCGGTCCGGCCTCTGAACCTTGGTGGAGCTGAGGGGACTCGAACCCCTGACCCCCTCCATGCCATGGAGGTGCGCTACCAGCTGCGCCACAGCCCCGAATCGGGAACTGCGGAAGTCTAGCGGTCAGCGTTCGGACGCCCCAAATCGCCCGCTCCACGCTCCGATTCGTGCGGCTGGAGTACGGAATTCGGTGCGGTTCAGAGCACGAACGGGCTAAGCGCCGAGGTTCCAGGCGTCGATGCGCCAGCGTGGTGGAACCGGTGCGCCGGAGACCAGCGACGCCTCGGCCAGCACGGCCCAGTGACAGTTGTCCAGCCCCCAGAGCACCTGCTGCGCCTGCATCTGGTCGACCCCCACGAGCGACGCGACGCCCGCGCGGGCCGCGACGCCGTGACAGACGACGACCGCCACCCGCCCGGGCTCGAGCGAGGCAATGACGTCGTTCAGGGCTGCCCGTACCCGCGACGCCAGCTCCGCCACCGTCTCCCCCGTCCGGCCACGCCGGACGTCCTCGCCGCGTCCCATCCGGGCCAGCAGCTCAGGGTCACGAGTGCGGACCGCCGCGGAGGTGAGCCCCTGCCACTCCCCCACGTCCACCTCACGCAGCCGCGCGTCGACGCGCACCGGGAGGCCGGAAGACCGGCCGATCTGCTCGGCCGTCACCGCCGCCCGCCGCAGGTCCGACGTCACGACCAGCTGCGGGTCATACGCCGCGACGACCGGCGCCGCCTTCTCGGCCTGCGCCAACCCGATCGGCGACAGTTCGGAGTCGCGATGTCCCTGCCAGACGCCGCTCGCGTTGTCCAGGGTCTCGCCGTGCCGGATGACGACGAGGCGACGCGTCCCCGCGTCTGTCACGGAGCCGGCACGGTTGCGAGGTCGACCTCGGGGCAGTCCTTCCAGAGCCGTTCGAGCTGGTAGAACTCCCGCTCCTCGGCGTGCTGCACGTGGACGACGATGTCGCCGAAGTCGATGAGAACCCAGCGCCCCTCACGGGCCCCTTCGCGGCGGATCGGCTTGACGCCGACCTCGCGCAGCTTGTCCTCGATATCGTCGACGATGGCGCCGACCTGTCGCTCGTTGCTCGCCGAGGCGATGACGAACACGTCGGTGAGCGCCAGCTGGTCGCTCACGTCGATGGCCATGACGTCCTGGGCGATCTTGTCCTCCGCGGCAATCGCGGCCACGCGGGCCAGCTGCAGCGCTCGGGGTGATGCGGGCACGGAACTCCTACTGGTGTCAGGCGTAAAGACGGTACTTGTTGATGTACTGGACGACCCCGTCCGGGACGAGGTACCAGACGGGTCGGCCGTTCTCGACGCGGGCGCGGCAGTCGGTGGAGCTGATCGCCATGGCCGGGATCTCCATGAGGGTGATCCGGTCGGTCGGCAGACCCGTGTCCGACAGCTCGTGACCCGGCCGGGTCACTCCGACGAAATGCGCGAGCTCCCACAGCTCGTCGACGTCCTTCCAGGTGAGGATCTGCTCCAGGGCGTCGGCTCCGGTGATGAAGAACAGCTCGGCGTCTGGGTTCAGGTCGCGCAGCTCGCGGAGGGTGTCGATCGTGTACGTCGGGCCGTCCCGCTCGACGTCGACGCGGCTCACCGTGAACCGAGGGTTCGACGCCGTGGCGATCACCGTCATGAGGTACCGGTGCTCGGCCGCACTGACCTCCGTGTCAGCCTTCTGCCACGGCCGGCCGGTCGGCACGAACACGACCTCGTCCAGCGCGAACCGCGCCTGCACCTCGCTGGCCGCGACGAGGTGGCCGTGGTGGATGGGGTCGAACGTCCCGCCCATCACCCCCAAGCGGCGGCTCAGTGCGTCACCCGTGGATGTCCGCGTCGTTGTGCTTGCCGCGGTTCGGCACCTTCGCCGCGGTGTTGCGGAAGGTCCAGAGGACGCCCAGCCCGATGAGGAATGCGACGAAGGCGATGACGCCGTAGGCGATCGGCGGCATCGGCAGCGAGCTGTGCTGCTCCTCGGCGCTGACGAGTCCGGTGACGACGACAGGCAGGGCGGTCGCGGGCATGCGCACAGCCTAACCCGCGCGGACACGCATACCCGGGGTATGCGACGCCGCACCTCCCACAGCGGCGGTCAGCCCCGGTCGGCCCAGGCCGGCAGCGGCGCCAGCTCGAGGTCGACGGCCTCGGCGCACCACCGGTGCCCGACGCTGGCCCACGGCTCTGCACCGCCGGCGATGGCCGCCACCAGGGCGTCACACGAGCGCTGCGCGGCGTCGACGACCTCGGCGGGGTACCCCAGCTCGACCTGGTGCTCGGCGAACTCGTCCTCGTCGTCGACGAGGACCGTCCCCTCCCACTTCTTGATGACGTCGAGGTCGAGGTCGACCGCGCGGACCGTGTCGCCGTCCCACCGCGGGCGGTCGGTCACGTCGACGTAGATCGCCGTCGGGACGCCGCGCCCGTTGAACGAGGCGACGAAGTCCGCATCCCGGGGCACGAGGAAGGCGCACTCGGCGTCGGTCCACGCCGACATCCCGGGGCGACGCATCGGCATACCCGCCGGCGAGCCGAGCCAGTCGCCGAACTTGTCGGAGCCGAGGTAGCGCATGTCCATCTCCCAGTGCGGCTGCCCGCCCCACTTGCCGAACCGGACCGGTACGACGTCCCCGCGCTCCATGGTGGCCCCCATAGTGACAACGTATCGGTCACGTTCATGGCCGCTGGACAACCGGCGCACAGCGGACCGAGTGAGGCCGCCGTAACCTTGAGGGCATGCATCCGGTGCTGTCCGTGGTCATCCCCATGTACAACGAGGAGGACGTCCTGCCCCTCCTCGTGGACCGGCTGCGCCCCGTGCTGGAGAGCCTGGACGGAACCTACGAGGTCGTCGCGGTCGACGACGGCAGCACCGACCTGACCCCTGCGATCCTCCAGCGGATGCACCGCGACTGGGACCGGCTGCGCGTCGTGCGGCTGCGCGCGAACGCCGGCCACCAGGCGGCCATCTCCGCCGGCCTGCAACGGGCCCGGGGTGACTTCATCGTCACCATCGACGCCGACCTCCAGGACCCGCCCGAGGTCATCGCCCAGATGCTGGCCAAGGCCCGCGGCGAGGGCGTCGACGTCGTCTACGGCGTCCGCGCCGACCGATCCACCGACTCGTGGTTCAAGCGCACGACGGCCCGGGCCTTCTACACGACGATCCGGACCATCTCCGGCAGCGAGGCGATGAGCGACGCCGGTGACTTCCGGCTGATGTCGCGGGCGACGGTGGACGCGATCAACGACCTCCCGGAGCACAACCGGGTGCTGCGGTTCATCGTTCCCGCGCTGGGCTTCCCCTCCGACGTCGTCGAGTACCGCCGGGACGAGCGGGCCGCGGGCCAGTCGAAGTACCCGTTCCTCAAGATGCTCAAGCTCTCGCTGGATGCGGTCACCGGCTTCTCGATGGCGCCACTGCGCCTCGCCACGTTCCTCGGCCTCGGCGGTGGCGTCCTCGCCGTCCTGCTCGCCCTGTACGCGATCGTCGCCGGGGCCAGCGGGCACACCGTCGCCGGGTGGACGTCCACCGTGCTCATCGTGTCGTCGGTCGGCGCGGCGCAGCTGCTCTGCCTGGGCCTGCTCGGCGAGTACATCGGGCGGATGTACACGCAGATGCAGGGCCGGCCGACCTACTTCATCGCCTACGACTCGTTGACCGCCACGAAAGGGCGGCACGGCCCGACCGACACCCCGCTCCCTCCCGACGCGCGGCTCGTGGCCGGCACGCATACCCCGGTCGCGCGCACCCCCGACAACGGGTATGCGCCGGAAGAGACCCAGCCGGTGGTCCAGCCCGTGCCGGAGTCGGCGCCGGCGTCAGTGGTGCGGGTGCGCCGTGACGAGGAGGCTCACGCCGGGGAGCTGCTTGACCGGTAGGTAGCGCTCCGCGGTGATGATCGCGGTGAGCGCGCCGTTGACGACCGGGTGCAGGTCGTCGAGGTCGCTACCGCTGGCCTTCTTCCGGCGCATCGCGACGACGGGGCGCAGCAGGACGTTCCACGACGTCATCTCCGCGATGTCGAACCCGCCGCGGTGCAGCACTGACGAGAGCGTCTCGCGGGTGTAACGGCGGACGTGGTCGACGGCGACGTCGTGGTCGGACCACAGCTTGGGATCGGCCGGCACCGCGACGAGGAACGTCCCATCCGGCCGCAGGACCCGCTTGATCTCGGCGACCGCCTGCTCGTCCTCCTCGATGTGCTCGAGGATGTCGAACGCCACCACGAGGCTCAGCGAGGCGTCCCCGAGCGGCAGGTACCGCGCGTCCGCGCGCACGGTCGACAGGCCGCGCTCGTGGGCGACCTCAGCGCCCTCCTCGCCGTACTCCATGGCCACCGGCGTCCAGCCGAGCTCGCGGAGCACTCGGGTGTTGCCGCCGCCGGCGGCGCCGATGTCAAGGGCCAGTCCGGGCGTGACGCCCTCGAGCGCCTTCGCGAGAAGGTGACGACGCTCGCGGTACCACCAATGGGTGTCCTCGAGCGCAGCCAGCTTCCGAACTTCCGTGCCCTCCACGGTCGGTCATCATGCCAGCGCGGCCGCCGGCACCACGAATCCGTCCGGGCTCCCCTTTGTCGGCGTCTCGCCGGACCGGCTCTGCCGGCTTGACGCAGCGTCGAGCCGGTTGACGCATGGTGCACCGGGCGTCGAGTGCCTCGACGCTGCGTCGAGTGACGGATGGAGCGGATGTGCCGGCACCACGAATCCGTCCGGGCTCCCCTTTGTCAGCGTCTCGCCGGACCGGCTGTGCGGGCTTGACGCAGCGTCGAGCCGGTTGACGCATGGTGCACCGGGCGTCGAGTGCCTCGACGCTGCGTCGAGTGGCGGATGGAGCGGGTGGCGGCACCGGAGGAGCCGACGCCTCGCGCTCAGGTGCGGATCTGGCCGTCGCCTTCGACGATCCACTTGGTCGTCGTCAGCTCGGTCAGGGCCATCGGGCCGCGGGCGTGCAGCTTCTGCGTGGAGATGCCGATCTCCGCGCCGAACCCGAACTCGCCGCCGTCGGTGAACCGGCTGGACGCGTTGACCATGACGACCGCGGCGTCCACCTCGGCGGTGAACCGCCGCGCCGCGGACCGGTCCTCGGTGACGATCACCTCGGTGTGCTGGGTGCCGAAGGTGCGGATGTGGTCCAGGGCCGCATCGAGGTCGGGAACCGTACGCACGCTGAGGTCGAGCGAGTACCACTCGGTCCGGTAGTCGTCGTCGGTCGCCGTGGCGTAGGCGGCCCCGGCCGCCTCCGCGAACTCAGCCAGCTCGGGACCCGCGTGGACGACGACGCCGGCCGAGCCGAGCGCGGCCATCACCTTGGGCAGGAACGCCTCGGCGACCGCCTCGTGGACGAGGAGCGTCTCGGCCGCGTTGCAGACGCTGGGCCGCTGGGCCTTGGCGTTGACGACGATTCGCTCGGCGAGGTCGAGGTTGGCACCGGCGTCGACGTAGACGTGGTTGATGCCGATGCCGGTCTCGATGACCGGCACGGTCGACTCGGTGACGACGGTCTGGATGAGGTTCGCACCGCCGCGCGGGATGACGAGGTCCACCAGGCCGCGGGCGGTCATCAGCGCCCGGGCGGCGTCGTGCCCGCCGCCGTCGAGCAGGCAGATCGCGTTCTCGTCAATCCCCTGCTCTGCCAGTGCTTTGCGCATCACGCCGACCAGGGCGCGGTTGCTCGAGGCGGCCGCCGACCCGCCGCGGAGGATCACGGCGTTGCCGCTCTTGAGGCCGAGGGTCGCGGCATCGACCGTGACATTCGGGCGGGCCTCGTAGATCATCCCGACCACGCCCATGGGCACCCGGAGCTGGCGGATCTGCAGGCCGTTGGCGAGCGTCGACCCGCGCACCACCTCGCCGACGGGGTCGGGCAGCGCCGCGATGTCGCGGACCGCCTGGGCGATCGCGGCGATCCGTCGCTCGTCGAGCGTGAGCCGGTCGAGAAGCCCCTCGGAGAGTCCGTTGTCGCGGCCGCGCTGCAGGTCCTCGGCGTTGGCCGTGACGATCTCGTCCGTAGCGGCGATGAGCGCATCGGCGATCGCGAGCAGCGCATCGTCCTTGGCCGTGCGCGGGAGCAGGGCCAGCTGTCGGGCGGCGCGGCGGGCTACCTCGGCGAGCGCGTTCACCTGCTCGACCGCGGCGGGGTCGATCGTCTCGGCGGCCATGCTCCAAGGGTACGGCGGGACGGA
>DASTNV010000259.1:0-11013 GCA_035762725.1 Lapillicoccus sp.
TCCCCTGAGGTTGGATAGTCCACACGATCAGCGCGCACCGCCGAGGCGCGCCGCCGCCAACGGACATCGTGGGAACCTTCTCGTGTACTGGCCCCGGAAACCTCCCACGATCAGCGCGTAACGCCGAAGAAGTTTCTCCCCACAACGCTGCTCGCTTCGAACGTTGTGTGGCCCGCACTCCGCGCCGATACTTCGCGGGACCCCGACCAGGCAAACCAAAGGGGCTAGTTGGCGTACTCGCCCTTGTAGTGCTCGAAGGTCCAGCCCACGACCGAGACGATGCCGAAGAAGGCTCCGATGATGAACAGCCACCAGCCGACGGCCAGGCCGAGGAAGCAGATCGCGGCGGTGAGGCCCAGCCAGAGCGGCCACCAGGAGTACGGCGTGAAGAACCCGTAGTCGCCCTCCTGCTCGGAGATCAGCGCGTTGGGGTTGTCCTCGGGACGGGTGCCGAACCGGCGGCCGGTCACCGTGAGGTAGAAGGCAATCAGCCCGCACAGCGCGGCGGTGAGGAAGAGCCCGAACGGGCCGACCAGCTCGTGCCAGCCGCTCCAGAAGCCGTAGAGAAAACCCACCGGCACGAAGAAGAGCGCCAGGACGAGGAACATCTTCGCTTCGACCCTCATCGGGTGACCGTCCCGTGTCCGGGCCCGTCGGCGTCGCCGGACTCACTCGGCTCGTGCTGAGGCATCTCCCCCAGATCGGGGGGTCCCATCGCCTTGACCAAAACTGGAGCCTCCGGCGCCAGCACCGTGGAGGGCGCGACCTCGGGATGGTGCAGGTCGAACGCCGGCCGCTCTGACCGGATCCGCGGGATGCTGTCGAAGTTGTGCCGCGGCGGCGGGCACGAGGTCGCCCACTCGAGCGATCCGCCGTAGCCCCAGGGGTCGTCGGTCTCGACGAGCGGCGCGTAGCGCCACGTCTTCCAGACGTTGTAGAGGAACGGCAGGGTCGACGCACCGAGGAGGAACGCCCCCGCGGTGGAGATGACGTTCGCGGTCTGGAACCCCTCCTCGGGGAGGTAGTCCGCATACCGGCGGGCCATCCCCTCGATGCCGAGCAGGTGCTGGATGAGAAACGTCGTGTGGAACCCGATGAACAGCATCCAGAAGTGGATCTTCCCGAGGCGCTCGTCGAGCATCCGGCCGGTGAGCTTGGGCCACCAGAAGTAGAAGCCGGAGAACATCGCGAAGACCACCGTGCCGAAAACCGTGTAGTGGAAGTGCGCGACGATGAAGTAGCTGTCGGACAGGTGGAAGTCCAGCGCCGGGCTGCTGAGGATGACGCCGGTCAGGCCGCCGAAGAGGAACGTCACGATGAAGCCGATCGCCCAGATCAGCGACGCGGAGAACGTGATGGACCCGCCCCACATCGTGCCGATCCAGTTGAAGAACTTCACCCCTGTGGGGATGGCTATCAACATCGTCATGATCGCGAAGAACGGCAAGAGCACTTGTCCGGTCGCGTACATGTGGTGCGCCCAGACCGCCGCCGAGAGGGCCGAGATGGCGATCAGCGCGAAGACCATGGTCTTGTACCCGAACAAGGGTTTTCGGGAGAAGACGGGTAAGACCTCGCTGATGATGCCGAAGAACGGCAACGCGATGATGTAGACCTCCGGATGGCCGAAGAACCAGAAGAGGTGCTGCCAGAGCATCGCTCCGCCGCTCTCGGCGTCGAAGACGTGGGCCCCGAACCGTCGGTCGGCGCCGAGCGCCAGCAGCGCGGCGGCGAGCACCGGGAACGCGATGAGCACGAGGATCGACGTCACGAGGATCGTCCACGTGAACATCGGCATCCGGAACATCGTCATGCCGGGTGCGCGCATGCAGATGATCGTCGTGATGAAGTTGACCGCGCCGAGGATCGTCCCGAACCCGGACAGGGCCAGGCCGAAGACCCAGAGGTCACCACCGAGTCCCGGGCTGTAGCTGTTGTCCGACAGCGGCGCATACGCGAACCAGCCGAACGCCGCGGCGCCCTGCGGGGTGAGGAACCCGGCGCCGGCGATCGCACCGCCGAAGAGGTACAGCCAGTACGCGAGCATGTTGAGGCGCGGGAACGCGACGTCCGGAGCACCGATCTGCAGCGGCATCACGGCGTTGGCGAACCCGGCGAACAACGGGGTCGCGAAGAGCAGCAGCATGATCGTGCCGTGCATGGTGAAGAGCTGGTTGTACTGCTCCGGGTTGTCGACGACCTGTAGCCCCGGCGCCGCCAGCTCGGTGCGGATCAGCAGCGCCATGATCCCGCCGAGGAGGAACCAGACGAACGAGGTGATGAAGTAGAGGTTGCCGATGACCTTGTGGTCGGTCGTCGTGATCCACTTGATCACCGTCTGGCCGGGCAGCAGCTTCGTTCGTGTGTGGACCCGCTCGCCGGTGGAGTACTCGAGCGTCGACCCGCCGGTCGTGGGTGTCGTCGTCGTGGCGGCCATCGCTTAGCTCCCGGAGGCGGAGGGGACGAGTTTCTGGTCCGCGGGCAGCACCGGCTCGCGGTTGAGGCTGATGGGCAGCTGGCCGGTCTGGCCGATCGACTTCAGCCGGGCGATCTCGGCGTCGTAGTCCGCCTGGGAGACGACCTTCACCTGGAAGAGCATCTGCGAGTGGTAGGCGCCGCAGAGCTCGGCGCACTTGCCCTGGAAGGTGCCCTCCTGGGTCGGGACCACCTGGAACCGGTTGGTCTTGCCCGGGAGCATGTCGAGCTTCTGGAGGAACGCCGGCACCCAGAACGAGTGGATGACGTCGCGGGCGTTGAGGACGAACTCGACCCGCTTGTTGACCGGCAGGAAGAGGACCGGCTGCTGGTTCAGCGGCTCGCCGGTGCTCTTGTCGAGCTCGACCTGGACACCCGACTCGTAGACGTCGGCCTCGACGTAGTTGAAGTCCCAGCTCCACTGTTTCGCGACGACGTTGATCGTCACGTCGGGCTTCTGGGAGACGTCGAGGAGCGCTGACTCGTCGCGGGCCGTGTAGTAGAAGAGCACCGCGACCATGAAGACCGGGACGATCGTGTAGAGCATCTCGATCGGCACGTTGTAGCGCAGCTGCGGCGGCAGTCCCACGTCGGTCTTCTTGCGCCGGTAGGCGACCATCACCCAGACGGTGAGACCCCAGACGAGGATGCCGACCGCCCAGGCGGCGATCCAGGTGCCGACCCAGAGGGTCGTGACCCGGCCGGTCTGGTTGGTGATCTCGCCGCCGTCGGTCCCCTGCGGCAGCCAGCCGCTCGCGGCGGTGCCGTTGCTCGCGCAGCCGCTCAGGAGCAGGCCGGCGGTGACGATCAGGCCGGTGACGGTGATCCCCCGACGCGCCAGGCGCGCGGTCGGTCGTAGGTGCGTGCGCAACAGGGAACCTTCCGGGTCAGCGGAACCTCGGGGAGAACTTCAGCGTACGTCGTCACCCTACTGGGTGACCCCCCGAAATCGCTGGTGGGTGGGGCTGACGGATGGGGCTACCGTGACGGGCGTGGCGGACCCCGGACGCGTGCTCCTCGACGGGGCGGCGGCACCGATGGTCCCGGCCGCTCGCGAGGTCCTCCTGGCCGCGCTGGACGCCGGCTGGGCCGACCCGCGGCGGCTCTACGCGGAGGGCCGCCAGGCCCGGCGCCTCCTCGACGACGCCCGCGAGGCGGTTGCGTCCGGCCTCGGGGTCCGACCGCCCGAGGTCAGCTTCCTGCCGAGCGGTCCGGTCGCGCTCACAGCGGCCGTCGAGGGCATCCGGTATGCGTCCCGTCGACGGGGTATGCGGACGGTCGCCTCGGCGGTCGAGCACTCGGCGGTGCTCGTTCCCGGCCGGGCGGTTGCGGCGGCCGCCGAGTCGGCGGAGCTGCTGGCCGAGGTGCCGGTGGACTCGATGGGACGGGTGGCGCTCGACGCGTGGACCGCTGCTCTCGACGTTCCAGGCACGGTCGTCGCGGCCCTGCAGAGCGCGAATGGCGAGGTCGGCACCCGCCAGCCGCTGGACGCGGCGTGGGACGCGTGCCGGACCCGCGGCATACCCCTCGTCGTGGACTCCCAGGCGGGGCTGGGACGGGATCCGGTTCCCGAGGCGTTCGACGTGCTCGCCGGGGACGCGAGGTCGTGGGGTGGTCCCGCCGGCGTCGGGCTGCTGGTGGTTCCGGAGCGGACCCGGTGGCGCCGGCCCGGCACGGTGAGCGAGGCCGAGTTCGGGCGGACCGACGCCGAGCCGGTCGTCCCGTTGGTGCTGGCGGCGGCGGAGGCGTGGCTGGCCGCGTCAGCGGGGCGGGCTGAGGAGGCGCTGCGGGCGTGGGAACTGGTCGACGAGATCCGGTCGGCGGCGGCCCAGGTTCCCGACACCGTGGTGGTGGGCGACCCGATCGAGCGGCTGCCGCATGTCGTGACCTTCTCCTGCCTCTTCGTCGACGGCGAGGCGCTGGTCCACGAGCTCGACCGGCGCGGCTTCGCGGTCGCCTCCGGTTCGGCGTGCACAGCGTCGACGCTGGAACCCAGCCACGTCCTGGCGGCGATGGGCGTGCTGACCCACGGCAACGTCCGGGTGACCCTGCCGTTGGCGGCGGCCGAACCGGGCGGGGACCCGGCGCGGCGGGCGGGGGTCGAGGCCTTCTGCGCGGCGCTGCCCGAGGCCGTGGCTGCGGTCCGGGCCCAGCTGGGGACGGACCGGCTGTGAGCCCGACCTCGGAGGTCGTGGAGGTGGACGCCCGCGGGCTGCGGTGCCCGGTTCCGGTGATCCGGCTGGGGGCCGTGATCCGCGACCTCGAGCCCGGTTCGTTGGTCCGGCTGCTGGCCACCGACCCGGCGGCGCGGTCTGACGTGGCTGCCTTCTGCCGGATGCGCGGCCACGAGCTGGTCGAGGCGGTCGACGACGGCGAGAGCGATGTGACCGCATATCTGGTCCGCCGCGCCTGACCCCTCCGCCGTCTTCTCCGCACGTGCTGAGGACTAATCGGACAAGTCGGATCTGCCCGGGCCATTACTCATCACGTGCGGAGAAGTTGGCGGGGGCGGCGGCGTCAGCGGAAGGGTGTCGGCAGCGGGGCCGTGAGCGCGGCGGCCAGGAGGCGCAGGTACTCCGACCTCGGGACCTCGGTCACGCCCAGCGTGGCCAGGTGCGGCGTGCGCCACTGGACGTCGATGAGGCGGCGCGGGTCGCCGTCCGCCATCACGACGTCGACGAGGCCGGCGACCGCCGCCTTGGACGCGTCGGTCTCCCGATGGAACATCGACTCCCCCGCGAACAGCCCGCCGACGGCGATGCCGTAGAGCCCCCCGACCAGCCGACCGTCCCGCACGACCTCGATCGAGTGCGCCCACCCCATCCGGTGCAGCTCGGTGTAGGCCGCCACGATGTCCGCCGTGATCCAGCGTCCCGTCCGGGACGGCTCGGCGCACCCGGCGACCACTCCGGCGAAGTCGGTGTCGATGCATACCTCGAAGCCCTTCAGCGACCGCCGCAGCGACCGGCTGACGTGCAGGTCGGCGGGCCGCAGGATGCCCCGCGGGTCCGGCGACCACCAGCCGATCGGCGGCGCGCCGTCGCGGCCGAGCCCCATGGGGAACAGGCCCTTGGCGTAGGCCTCGAGCACCGTCCCCGGCGCGAGGTCGGCTCCGACCCCGACCAGATCCTCCCCCGGCTCGGTTCCGGTCGCGTCGAAGACGTACCGCGAGGGCGGGGGGACGACCGGCACAGTCAGCCGTGCCGGCAGGCGATGACCGGCCGGATCTCGTCGGCCGAGTCGGGACCGTACGCGTCGGCAAGCCGGGAGAGGAAGTGCTCCTGGCCGAGCCGGTACTCCTGGGTGCCCACCGTCTCGATGACGTAGGTCGCGAGCATCGAGCCCAGCTCGGCGCACCGGCGCAGGTCGAGGCCGCCGGACAGTCCGGTGAGGAACCCCGCCCGGAACGCGTCGCCGACGCCGGTCGGGTCGGCCTTGCGCACCTCGCGGGCCACCGGCACGGAGATGACGTCCTCGCCCTTGCGGTGGATGGTCACGCCGTCGCTGCCGCGCGTGACGATCCGCACGTCGACCCGACCCATGATCTCGTCCGCCGACCAACCGGTCTTCTGCTCGGTGAGGTGCGCCTCGTACTCGTTGGTGAACAGGTAGGCGGCCCCGTCGACAAGGCGGCGGATCTCCGGGCCGTCGGCGAAGGCCAGCTGCTGCGACGGGTCGGCGATGAACGGGATCCCGCGGGTCCGGCACTCCTGGGTGTGCCGCAGCATCGCCTCGGGGTCGTTCGCGCCGATGAGGACCAGGTCGAGCCCGTCCACCCGTTGCGCGATCGGGCTCAGCTCGATGAGCCGGGCGTCCGACATCGCGCCGGCGTAGAACGTGGCGATCTGGGCCATGTCGTCGTCCGTCGTACAGACGAACCGGGCCGTGTGCTTCGTGTCGCTGACGTGGACCGACTGACAGTCGACTCCGTGCCTCTCCAGCCAGGACCGGTAGTCGGCGAAGTCCTCCCCCACCGACCCGACGAGGATCGGCCGCTGGCCGAGGTTCGCCATGCCGAAGGCGATGTTCGCCGCGACGCCGCCCCGGCGGATCTCCAGCTCGTCCGCCAGGAAGGACAGCGAGATCTTGTCGAGCTGCTCGACGACGAGGGAGTCGCGAAAGCGACCCCGGAAGGTCATGAGGTGGTCGGTCGCGATGGACCCGGTGACCGCGATCTTCACGCGCAGAACCTACCCGGACATGAGCGTCGGGGTGGCATCGGCGACTCCGACACCACCCCGACGGGGCTCACAACAGGTTGGTCAGCTGAAGCTGTCACCGCAGGCGCACGAGCTGCCGGCGTTGGGGTTGTCGATGGTGAAGCCCTGCTTCTCGATCGTGTCGGCGAAGTCGATGGTGGCGCCGGTGAGGTACGGCGCGCTCATCCGGTCGACGACGACCTCGACGCCACCGAACTCGGCCAGCAGGTCGCCGTCGAGGGTGCGCTCGTCGAAGTACAGCTGGTAGATCAGGCCGGAACAGCCGCCGGGCTGAACGCCGAGGCGCAGCCGCAGGTCGTCGCGACCTTCCTGCTCGAGCAGGCTCTTGACCTTGCTGGCGGCGACGTCGGTGAGGACGACGCCATGGGTGGCCGTGCTCTGGGTGGTCTGGTCCTGAACGCTCATCCGTCAAAGTCCTTCGGGTGTGCGGGCGAAGTCGGGCGTAACAGCCTCAACCGCGGAGTCCTCGGATGTGTTCCCGAGAACGGTTCCAGTCTACGGCGCACTCTCCGGTGCCGGTGACCAGGTGGCCGCGACGCGCGCGGCGCGGGCCTCCAGGGTGCCCACCGGGTCGGCCAGAGCGGCGGCGACCTCCTCCGGGCGCTCGCTGACCGCATACGTCCCCGAGAGGCCGGCGGTCATCGCCTCGCGGCGCCCGACCCGCACCTGTCCGGCGAGGGCGACGGCCGGTATGCCGGTGGTCATGGCCAGCTCCGACACCGCTGCGGTGGCCGAGTCGCGAAGGCTGCGCCAGTCGTAGGTGCCCTCGCCGGTGACGACGAGGTCGGCGCCCGCGACGAGAGCGGGGAGGCCGATCTGGTCCGCGACGAACCTTCCGCCGTCCACTCGGTGGGCACCGAGCAGCAATAGTGCGTGCCCTATGCCGCCCGCCGCCCCGGCGCCCGGCTCTTTGTCGAGCCGGCGGGAGCCACCGCCGAGCAGGTCACGCGGCTGCGGCAGGACCCGCGTCACGACGTCGACCCAGTGGCCGAACGCCCCCTCGAGCTCCTGCGCGTCCTCCCTACTCGCGCCGCGCTCCTCCGCCTCGACCGCGCTGGCCCCCTGGAAGCCCAGCAGGGGCAGGGTGGCCGGCGTCGCGAGGACCAGCTCCACGGCGCGGTACCGGTGCACCACCGAGGACAGGCCGGGCAGGTCGCCCGTCGTGACCGCGGTCAGCCCCAACCCACCCGCGCCCAGCACCGACCGCTCCCCTGCGCCGAGCGCCGACAGCAGCCCAGCGCCGCCGTCGTGGACGGCCGACCCGGTGAGCCCGACGACGATCCGAGCGGCGCCGGTCGACAGCGCCAGCTCGAGCAGCTCGCCGACGCCGAACGACGAGGTATGCGCGGGGTCGCGCCGGTCGGGCGGCATGAGGTCCGGGCCGCTGGCCTGGGCGGCCTCGACGTAGGCGGTACGGGTTCCGTCCTGGTCGACGACGAGGACGGCGGCGGGTACGGGGGCGCCGATGGGGCCGCTGACGGTGGCAGCGAGGGTCTCGCCGCCGAGCGCGTCGGCCAGGACGTCGAGGAAGCCAGGGCCGCCGTCCGACATCGGCGCGAGGACCAGGTCGTCGTGCGGCGCTGACGTGGCCCAGCCCCGGGCCATCGCCTCGGCGGCCTCGAGCGCGGTCAGGGTCCCGGCGAACCGTGTGGGAGCCAGCACAACCCGCATACCGCCATCGTGTCAGGCTCCCTCCCGACCGACCACGACGCCCCGCTAGTCCTCCGACATGTCTGAGTTGTGGAACGTCGGCGTCCGAAATGTCGGGAAACAACGCTGACATGTCCGGGTTGTGGCCGGGGGCCAGCCGATGATCTGAGGGCGCGGGACGGGTCAGTACGCTCGACAGCCCCTTCGGTGAGGAGACCAGCGATGTCCTTCCAGGCATACCTCGACGCGGTCGAGAAGCAGACCGGCAAGACCCCGCAGCAGATCGTGGCAGAGGCGACCGCCGCGGGCATCGGCCCCGACACCAAAGCGAGCGAAGTCGTTACCTGGCTGAAGACGGCCTACGGGATCGGTCACGGCCACGCCCAGGCGATGAGCCACGTCATCCGCAACGGCCCCCAGATCGGCGACAAGCACGTCGGCACGTCCGGTACCCACCGTGACGAGTCGAACATGCTCCGGCTGGACGGCATCGCGAACCGGTAGGACACCCCGGCATACGATCGACGGGTGACGACGATTGCCCGCGAAGAGGCCCACCCGCGCCCCTCGCTGATGCCGCTCCTCGTACTCGGACAGGGCCGCGACCTGGCCACCGAGCGCGGGGTGGAGTGCCCTGGCGACCTGCCGGCCCCGTCCGACCCCGACCTGGTGGCCCGCGCCCGCAAGGCAAAGGCGGCGCTAGGCGACTCGGTCTTCGTGCTCGGTCACCACTACCAGCGGGACGAGGTCATCGAGTTCGCCGACGTCACCGGCGACAGCTTCAAGCTCGCCCAGCAGGCGGCCGCCCGACCCGACTCGCCCTACATCGTCTTCTGCGGCGTCCACTTCATGGCCGAGTCGGCCGACATCCTCACCTCGGACGAGCAGACGGTGATCCTCCCCGACCTCGCGGCCGGCTGCTCGATGGCCGACATGGCCGCGATCGGGCAGGTCGAGGACGCCTGGGACGAGCTGCTCGACGTCTTCGGCGACGACATCGCCGACGTCGTGCGCCCCGTCACCTACATGAACTCCTCCGCCGCGATCAAGGCGTTCACCGGGCGCCACGGCGGCACGATCTGCACGTCGTCCAACGCGAAGACCGCGCTCCGGTGGGCCTTCGACCAGACCGGCGGCGTCAACGGCCAGGGCAAGGTGCTCTTCCTCCCTGACCAGCACCTCGGTCGCAACACCGCCGTGCGCGAGCTCGGCATGAGCCTCGACGAGTGCGTGCTCTGGGACCCGCACAAGCCACATGGCGGCGTAACCGCCGAGCAGCTCAAGAACGCCCGGATGATCCTCTGGCGCGGCCACTGCTCAGTGCACGGTCGGTTCAGCGTCGAGGCCGTCGAGCAGGCCCGCCGCGACATCCCCGGCGTCAAGGTCATCGTCCACCCGGAATGCAAGTTCGAAGTGTGCGAGCTGGCCGACGAGATCGGGTCCACCGAGAAGATCATCAAGACGATCGCCGCCGCTCCGGACGGCACGTCCTGGGTCGTCGGCACCGAGCTCAACCTGGTCAACCGGCTCCGCCAGCAGTTCCCGAAGCAGAGGATCGCCTTCCTCGAGAAGAACGTCTGCTACTGCACGACGATGAACCGGATCGACCTGCCGCACCTCGTCTGGGCGCTGGAGTCCCTCGTCGACGGTCGCGTGGTCAACCCGATCCGCGTCGACCCCGACGTCGCGCACTGGTCCCGCATCGCGCTCGACCAGATGCTCGCCCTGCCCGGTGAGACCGCGAAGGACTGATGGGCGCACTCGACCGCGTGGCCGTCGTCTCCGACGTCCACGGCAACCTGACGGCCTACGAGTCGGTCCTCGCCGACATCGACACACGCGGTATCACGCGCGTCGTCAACCTCGGCGACCTGGTCGGTAAGGGGCCGCAGGGCGCCGCGTGCGTTCGGCTGACCCGCGACCGGGGGATCCCTACCGTGCAAGGCAACTGGGAGGCGTTCCTCACCGGCGACTTCGACCGCGGCACGGCTATGTGGTGGCGCGACGAGCTCGAGCCGGGCCAGGCCGACTGGCTCGCCGACCTGCCGTTCTGCCACGACCTGGTCCTCAGCGGCCGTCGGGTGCGGATGCTCCACGCGTCACCGCAGGGTGTGTTCAGCCGCGTGTCCTACGTTCACTCCCAGGTCGACTACGAGCGGATGTTCCTCAATACGGACTTCACCGGCGACGGCCCGGCACCGTCCTGCGTCCTCTATGGCGACATCCACGGCACGTACCTCCAGGGCGACGACAACCAGACCCTCGTCAACGTCGGGAGCGTCGGGAACCCGCTCGACGCCACCACCTCGTCCTACGTGATCCTCGAGGGCGTCGCCGGCTCGCCGGACCCCGCACCGTTCGGGATCCAGTTCGTCCGCGTCCCGTTCGATACCGAGCGCGAGATCGCCCTCGCCGAGGCGAGCGGCATGCCGGAGGCCGAGGAGTATGCGGTCGAGCTCCGGACCGGCCTCTACCGCGGCTACCAGA
This sequence comes from Lapillicoccus sp., assembly GCA_035762725.1. Taxonomy (GTDB): domain Bacteria; phylum Actinomycetota; class Actinomycetes; order Actinomycetales; family Dermatophilaceae; genus Lapillicoccus. The sequence continues at coordinate 10,833 of DASTNV010000259.1, forward strand.
GCTAACCATCACCCCACGACGTTCTACGCTTCGCTCCGATACTTCGCGGGGACCCCGATCAATGCACGACGTATGCGGCGAGGTGCTTCCCCGTCAGGGTCGCCTTCGCGGCGACGAGGTCCGCGGGAGTGCCCTCGAACACGACCCGACCACCGTCGTGGCCAGCGCCCGGACCGAGGTC
>DASTNV010000260.1:0-5948 GCA_035762725.1 Lapillicoccus sp.
AAGTCGCTGTTCACGCTGCCCGAGGGCGGCCAGCTGGCCAAGACCGCCGGCATCCAGGTCTACGGGATGAACCCATCCGACAACCCGTCGTCCAGCGCGGCCGTCGAGATGCGCAACGTCGTCGAGTCGACGGGAGGAATCTACTTCGCCCTCAACGACGTCAGCGCCGTCCGCCGCACCCTCGAGGCGGTCACATCCCGTGAGGCCACGCGCATCCCCAGCGCTCCGCGCACGGTGATCCACGATGTGCCCGGCGTGCCGATCGCGCTCGCTGCGCTCGCGGTGATCGGCTTCCTCGCCCTCCGCCGGATCAGGTGGGGCCGATGAACCTTCTCTCGGGCCTCTCGTTCCTTCCGGTGGCGCCGTGGCCGGTGCTGTTCGTGCTCGCCGCGATCGCCCTGGCCCTGGTCTGGTGGCCGGCCGGTCCGCGCGAGCGGGCCGAGTCCGCCGTGGCACGCGGCCGGCGTTCGGCCATCGTCCTGCTGCTGCTGGTCGCCGCCTTGCGCCCGGCGATCCCCGGCAGCGACGTCCGCGTCGATGCCAGCGCGGTGGATGTCTACCTCGTGGTCGACACCACGTCGTCGGTGATGGCGCGGGACTACGGCAGCGACGCCCAGCCGCGGCTCGAAGGGGTCCGCAGCGACATCAAGGCGTTGACGAACCAGCTGTCCGGTGCGCGGTTCTCGTTGATGACGTTCGACATCGACACGACGATCCGGCTCCCGCTCACCAGCGACGGCGCCGCCGTCTCGGCCGCCGCCGACACGCTGCGCCCCGAGACCTCGGTGTGGTCGCGCGGGTCGAGCGTCACCATCGCCCGCGACCAGCTCCGGACGGCGTTGGAGCGCGGCCGCGACAGCCGCCCCGAGCGGGCTCGGCTGGTCTTCTACTTCGGCGACGGCGAGCAGACAGCGGCCCAGGACCCGCGGCCGTTCGACATCGAGGGCGAGCTGATCAACGGCGGCGGCGTCCTCGGCTACGGCACGGCCGCCGGCGGGCGGATGGCCATCACCGCCGCCTTCGAGACCGGCGACATCGTCGACCCGTCGACCGGACAACCGGCCCTTTCGGTCATCGACGAGCAGGAGCTGACCGCGATCGCGAAGCAGCTCGGCGTGTCCTACCAGCATCGCATCGCGAACGACGGCGGCGCCGGGATCGTCGACGCGGTCCAGCTCAAGGAGCTGGCTCCACTGCGGGCCACCGACTCGGCCGAGATCGTGGGGGGCCGCTCCGAGCTCGGGTGGATCGCCCTGCTGCTGGTCGCGTTGCTGGCCGCGTGGGAGATCGGCTCGCTGGTCGCCGCGGCGTCGAGAGCGCGCCGCCCCGTGCGACCAGCAGCCGCACCGACGCCCTCCCGCACCGGTTCGCGGCTGTCTGCATTGGCTCCCAACCGGATTCGGCGGTCTCGCCCCGACGCTGGGTCGACGCCGGCGGCCCCGCTCGCCCCACCTCTTGACCCGTCGCGTGAGGCCGAACCCACCGGAGGCCGGCGATGACGACGATCACCCCGCTCCGCTCCGGCTCCGGCGGCCCCGACCGGCGCGGGGAGGACCGACCGGACCAACCGTGGTGGCGCCGGTTCGGCACCGACCCGGAGACCGCCGAAGCCAAGGCGTCGCGGTTGCGGCTTCGCAGGCGCCTGGTCGTGTGGTCGCTGCTGTTCGTCGTTCTGCTGGCGCTTCTCGCGACCAAGTTGCTCACCATGGTCGCGTTGGGCGACGAGGCTCTACGCGCATACTCTTCGGGGAACGTCACGGGCACCGAGAGTGCCGCCGACCGGCTGGGCTTCCTCAACTACATCGAGCCGCACAAGGCCCCCTTCGCCCGGGGTGACGCCCGGGTGCTGGCCGGCGACTACGAGGGCGCCCGGGCCGCGTTCGAGGAGTCACTGGCATTGGCGCCCAAGGACTCTCGGGAGTCCTGCCAGATCCGGGTCAACCTCGCGCTCAGCCTGGAAAAGCTCGGGCAGGCCGCTCAGAACGCCGGGCACGCCGACCAGGCGAAGCAGTACTTCGACCGGGTGCAGCAGGTGGTCAACGAGGCTCCGCCCGGCTGCTTCGAGGGCGACGCCCAGGACGAGGAGGGACAGGAGCTGCGCGACGCCCAGCAGCGTGCCCAGGAACAGAACCAGCAGCAGGACCAGCAGAACCAGCAACAGAACCAGCAGCAGGACCAACCGAGCCAGGACAAGCAGCAGCAGCTCGACGACAAGACCAAGGACAACCTCAACCAGCGCCAGCAGGGCGACGAGCAGAACGGCGCGGTCACCAAACCGCCGGTCGACAAACCCTGGTAGCACGAGCGCGAGGTTCGGGTGACATGGTGATCCCGTGACGTCACTCAACTTCGGACCGGTGGTACTGGGCGGCAATGTCTTCGGCTGGACCGTGGACCGCGACCACGGGTTCGCCGTTCTCGACGCGTTCCTCGACGGCGGCGGCGTGGCCATCGACACCGCGGACTCCTACATGCAGCGGCTGCCCGGCAACGTCGGTGGTGAGTCGGAGTTGCAGATAGGCGACTGGCTGGCCGCGCGCGGGTGCCGCGACCGGATCGAGATCCACACCAAGGTGTCCAGCAAGAACGACCGCGCTGGGCTACGCGCCGCGAACATCGTTCTCGCCGCTGAGGACTCGCTGCGACGGCTGCGCACCGACCACATCGACCTCTACTACGCGCACCAGGACGACCCCGACGTGCCGCAGGAGGAGTACGTCGTGGCCTTCGACTCGCTCGTCCAGTCCGGCAAGGTCCGCGAGGTGGGTGCCTCCAACTTCTCGTCCGCCCGGCTGCGTTCGGCCCTCGACCTCGCCAGCGAGCAGGGGCTGACCGGCTTCACCGTGGCCCAGGACCGTTGGAGCCTGGTCGAGCGCGACATCGAGACCGAGCTGCTCCCCACTCTCGTCGAGCGCGGCATCGTCCAGCTTCCGTATGCGTCGCTGGCCGCCGGGTTCCTCAGCGGCAAGTACCGCCCGGGCCAGGTCGTCGACTCGGCACGGGCAGCGACCGCGGGACGGTACCTGGAGCGGCCGGGCAGTGCCGACCTCCTCTCGTCCCTCGACGAAATCGCGGCGGCGCACGCCACGACGGTCACCGCCGTAGCGCTGGCCTGGTTGCGAGCGCAGCCGACGGTCGGGGCGCCGATCGCCAGCGCCCGTACGCCGGAGCAGGTCGCCACGCTGCTGTCGTCGGCGGACGTCGACCTGACCCCCGACGAGCTCGCTCGGCTCTCGGCCACGTCCCAGGCCTTCGCGGCCTAGTCGAAACCAGGAAGGGTGCAGACTGCAACCATGTGCTTCTCCAGCGACCAGCATCCGCCCCTGCCGCCCCGCTCCAGCGACGTCGGAGAGCACGGGCCCACCGAGCTGACCTCCGCGGACGGCACCCGGTTCGCCGCATACGACGCCGTCCCGACCACCCGACGTGGCGCCTCACTGGTGCTGCTGCCGGACATCCGGGGGATGCACCCCTACTACACCGACCTCGCGATCGCGTTCGCGCAGGCCGGGATCGACACCGTCGCCATCGACCCGTATGCGCGCACGGCCGGACTCACCGACCGTGGTGAGGACTTCGACTACCAGCCACACGCCAAGGCCCTCGACCGCGCGTCGGTGCTCGCCGACGCCCGGGCCGCCAAGGACCGGCTGGCCGAGCGCAGCAGCGATCCGGTCTTCACGCTGGGGTTCTGCAAGTTCGGCGGGGAGTCGTGGGCGCTGTCGGCCACCGACCTCGGCGCGGCCGGCTGCATGGGCTTCTACGGTCGCCCGGGAGGGGTCATCGACCTGGTGCCGTCGATGACCTCGCCGGTCCTGGTCCTGGCCGCCGGGGCTGATGCGGCGACGACGCCGGAGGAGAACGCCGCCTTTGCCAGTGCGCTGTCGGACGCGGGGGTGGACTACGTCTTCGTCGAGTACGAGGGGGCGCCGCACTCGTTCTTCGACCGGTCGTTCGGGCAGTGGGAGGACGCCTGCACCGACGCGTGGCGCCAGATGCTCGCCTTCGTCGACGCGCGGAGCTAGTTCGCGACCCAGGGGCCGACGCCGCCGATCCGGTCGACGCGGTACCGGATGATGACGCCGGGGCGACGTGGAGCCGGAAACGTCGTGTCCGGTGACACGTAGACCTTCGCCAGGCGGTCCAGCAGGTCCCAGGCCTGGTCGCTCGGCTCGACGGTGGCGTGGGTGTGGAGCACGGCATACGGGTTGAGGAGCACACCCGGCTCGCGCGGGGCATCCATCGAGATCACGGTGCGCGGGTCGCGTTCGGCGTTGCGAACCTTGGCCCCGAGATGAAGGTGCCCGGTGACGAGATCGTCACCGTCGAGGCCGACCCAGACGACCGACACCTGCGGCGAACCGTCTCGGTTGAGGGTCGTCACGTGGGCCATCGGCCCGGACTCGACCAGCTCGCGCAGCTCAGGAGGTAGCGAGGCCATGGCGGTCAACCCTAGGACGTTCGCTGACGGCGGCGGTCCAGGTGCGGGCGACCTCTTCCGGCTCGCCGCAGGAGTTGCGACGAGGCGGTCCCTCGACGACGGAGAGCGCGACGGTCCACTGGCGCCCGTCGCGGTGCGACACCTGCACCTCGAGCCGCCCCGACTCGACCGCCGTCAGCGCGTCCAGGTCGGTCTCGCCGATCTCGTCGCGGACGGCTGACTCGCCGACCTGTACCCGCGGGGAGTAGGCGCTGCTGCCCCGGTCGTGGCGCGGTCCGAGCATCCCGAACGGGAGGTCGCCGAGGTCGGCCGACTCGAGGACCTCGCCGACGGCGTCGACGTCGAGCCGGCCGAGGGTGCGTCCCCAGGGCAGCAGGACGCCGGTGGGGGAGAACCGGTGGCCGCCGGTATGCGAGCACTCCCAGACCCGTCCGGGATACCGCTCGTGGCCGGCCAGGGCGACCGGGCGGCCGCGGATGGCGCAGCAGACGTCGTGGCGCCCGTTGGTGCAGACGAGGAAGATCGGCTCGCTGGGCCGGAACTGGGGGAGGGCGGCGTGGACGGCGTCCCGGTCGCCGACGGCCAGCGCGGCGAGCGGGAGCCGGAGCAGGTCGTCGGGGGAGTCGACCCGGCCGACGAGCAGGAAGGCGTCCGGACCGGTCCACGCCAGGTAGCAGAGCCGGGGACCGGTCCGCGGGTCGGCATGTTCTCCGGGACGGCGGATCAGTCCGAGCCGTCCGCCGGCCGCGCGACACGCGCGGGTCAGCTCGTCTCCGACATCCGCGGGCAGGTAGGACTGGGTCGCGGCCGTACGTCCCCACGGGCCGTTCTGCTCGACGGCCACCCAGAACCGAGCCGGGGCGGCGGTGCCGTAGAGGGTCTCGTCGGAGGCCTGGTCCCACTCCATGGAGCAGGCGTCGGGCCGGCTGCGGCCGTGGGCCGCCACGATGTGGTGTCCGGTCAGAGCGGCCCCGCGATCCGGGCGATCACCGTGCCGGCGGGGGAGCCGGAGCCGTCCCGGCGGCCGGTGGGCGGTGGCAGCTCGACGGCCACGCCGTTCCCGGCCGCGGCCCGGGCGGGGGTCCCGCCGGCCCAGGCGAGGACGAGGGTGTCCTCGCCCTTGAGGAAGCGGTGGCAGCGCACACCGCCGGTGGCCCGGCCCTTGGCGGGGTACTCGGTGAACGGGCTGACCTTGACCGCGCCTGGCTCGGTGCCGGGCAGCGCGGTGGACGAGCCGGACACGGTGACCGCCACGGACGTGGCCGGGTCGAGCGCGCCGAAGAACACGGCGTACTGGCCACCCGTGACGCGGATGCCGGCGATGCCGCCGCCGGACCGGCCCTGCGGGCGGACGCCCTCGGCCCCGAAGTGGAGCAGCTGCGCGTCGGAGGTGATGAAGCAGAGCGACTCGTCGCCGCTCGCGAGCTCGACCGCCCCGATGACCTCGTCGCCGTCCTTGAGCGAGATGACGTCCCACCCGTCCTTCCCGAGCACCTCGGGGTGGACC
>DASTNV010000261.1:0-8005 GCA_035762725.1 Lapillicoccus sp.
GCGGTCTCGGCCTGGCGTCCCAGCGGCCCGAGCTGGCGGCGGATCTCGCCGGTGAGGTCGGTGATCCGGGTGAGGTTGGCCTCCATGGCGTCGAGCTTGCGGAGCGCGCGCTCCTTGCGCTTGCGGTGCTTGAGGACTCCGGCGGCCTCCTCGATGAACCCGCGCCGCTCCTCCGGCGTCGCGCGGAGGACCGCGTCGAGCTGGCCCTGCCCGACGATGACGTGCATCTCGCGGCCGATGCCGCTGTCGGAGAGCAGCTCCTGGATGTCGAGCAACCGGCAGGAGGTGCCGTTGATCGCATACTCCGAACCGCCGCTGCGGAACATCGTCCGCGAGATCGTCACCTCGGTGTAGTCGATTGGCAGCGCGCCGTCGGTGTTGTCGATGGTGAGACTGACCTCGGCGCGGCCGAGCGGTGGCCGGCCGGCGGTGCCGGCGAAGATGACGTCCTCCATCGACCCACCGCGGAGGGACTTCGCGCCCTGCTCGCCCATCACCCAGGCGAGGGCGTCGACGACGTTGGACTTGCCCGACCCATTGGGCCCGACGATGCAGGTGATCCCGGGTTCCAGGCGGAGGTGGGTCGACGACGCGAAGGACTTGAAACCCTTCATCGTCAGGCTCTTGACGTACATCGCGGCCACCCTACAAGCGCGGCCGGTCCGGCCCGGGGACATCGTCCCTCGGTGGTTCGAGGGACGGATGGGACTGGTGTGACTGAAGGTTCAGGCCTGGGCGGCCTCGGCGATCTGCTCGTGGTGGTGAATGACCTCCGCGATGACGAAGTTCAAGAACTTCTCCGCGAAGACCGGGTCGAGCCCCGACGCCTCGGCGTGCTCGCGCAGCCGGGCGATCTGCCGCTCCTCGCGCGCCGGATCGGCGGGCGGCATGTGCCGCTCGGCCTTGAGCACCCCGACGGCCTGCGTCGCCTTGAACCGCTCGGCCAACAGGTGGATCAGCGCCGCGTCGATGTTGTCGATGCTGGCCCGCAGCCGCAGCAGCTCCTCCGGAATCTCCGGGGGCGGGTCGGATGTCGTCGACACGCCGTTCAGGGTATGCCGGTCCGCGCGGCTCCCTCAGGGGTCGTCTCACCCCCCGGAGCGCTACTTGGCCTCGAACGACCCGACACCCGGCAGGGCGCGACCCCACTGCGTCACGACGCCACGGACGGTCCCGGGGCGGTCGGCCGACGTGGGGTCCTCCTCGAGCAGCGCGATGAGCCGGTCGACCGCGTCACCGGACCCCTGAGCGACCACCTCGACCCGGCCGTCGGGCAGGTTCTTCGCGTGGCCGACCAGGCCGAGCGCCCGGGCCTGCCTCCGGGCCCAGAACCGGAACCCGACCCCCTGCACGTCGCCGCGGATGAAGACCGTCGCGCGCTCGTCATCCGATCCCATCCGACCACCCTAGGAGGCTCATGTCGCCGACACCGCGTGGCTCCCCAGCGCAGTGACCCGCCGGACCTACGCTCGCCAGCGGGGGGCTGGACGGGAGGAGGCGGCGGCAGAATGTCGACGCTCGAGCGGCTTGCCCCCACGTCGCCAGCGGTGCAGCGGACGCGCACCGCCGGTCATTTCGACGGGCTGGACGGCCTGCGCGCGCTGGCCATCGTGGCCGTCGTCGTCTACCACCTCGACCCGTCCTGGCTGCCGGGCGGATTCCTCGGGGTGGACGTCTTCTTCGTCGTCTCGGGTTTCCTCATCACGACGCTGCTGCAGCGCGAGGCCGCGGCATACGGCCGGATCCGGTTCGGCCGGTTCTGGACGCGCCGGGCCCGTCGGCTGGTCCCGGCGCTCGTCGTCTGCGTCGTCATCAGCACCGTGGCCGCGCGGATCGCCCACCACGACCTCGTCGTCCACATCGGGCGACAGCTGTTCGGGGCGCTGACCTTCTCGACGAACTGGGTCGAGATCGCCGCGGGGTCGAGCTACTTCGACCAGACCTCGCCGCAGCTGTTCATGAACTTCTGGTCGCTGGCCGTCGAGGAGCAGTTCTACCTGTTCTGGCCGCTCGTCGTTGCCGCGCTGATGACGATGGCGCTGCTTCCCCGCCACCGGCGCGCCCTCGGGCTGGGCATCCCCCTGGGCGTCGCGGCCCTCTCGACGGTGCTCATGGCCGTGCTGTTCGTCCCGGGCGAGGACGCCACCCGGGTCTACTACGGCACCGACACCCACCTCATGGGGCTGATGCTCGGAGCGGCACTCGCCTTCGCGTGGTCCTCCTCGTGGTGGACCCGGTATGCGCCGGTCTGGCTCGCGGCGCGCCGGCCGGTGCTGGGGGCGGCCCTGCTCACCCTCGCCGTCCTGCTCGTCGTGCTCCGCGAGGACCTGACGCTGACGTACCGCGGCGGGATCGCCCTCGCGTGCGTCGCGACGGTCGTCCTCGTGGCAGCGCTCCTCTCCGAGTCCGAGTCCCGGTGGCGAAGCCTTCTCAGCGCCGAACCGGTTGCCTGGGTCGGCCGCCGGTCCTACGGGATCTACCTCTGGCACTGGCCGGTCATCGTCATCCTCGGCCAGGACATGCGGACCGCGCCCGGCACCTTCCAGCACGTCGTCAGCGCGATCTGGTGCGTCGTCGTGACGATCGCGCTGGCCGACCTGTCGTACCGGTTCGTCGAGGCGCCGGTGCGGGTGTGGGGGTTCCGCGAGTGCGGGCGGATGGTCTGGGGTGCGCTGCGGTTCTCGCCGTCGTGGGCGCCACGGGTGGCGGCCGGCCTTGCGGTCGTCCTCGTCGCCGCGTGCCTCGTGGTCGTGGCGACCGCTCCCGCCCACAGCGACACCGAGGAGGCGATCGCCGACAACGCGGTTCCGGCGGCCTCGGTCCCGACCCCGGCGCCGAGCGCGACCACCGCGCCGACCGGGCCACCGCAGGACTGGTCGATGCCGACCGGCGACCAGATCGACGTCTTCGGCGACTCCCTCATCGCGACGACCAAGGGAGCCATCGACTACTACTTCCCCGGCGTGCGCCAGGACGCGAAGTCCAACCGGCGGTGGAGCGACGGTCTGGCCGCCGTCACGGCGCGAGGCCAGGACATCCGGCGCGCGGTCGTGCTGGCCTTCGGGACCAACGCCGGCGTCACCGAGGAGACCGTCGTGCAGACCCTCGACCGGCTCGGTCCGGACCGGATGGTCGTCCTGGTGAACCTCTACAACCCGAGGTCGACGTGGATCGACGAGTCCAACGCGACGCTCGCGCGGGTCGCCTCGACCCGGCCGAACGTGGTCGTCGCCGACTGGAACGCGGCGATCAAGGCGAACCTGGGCCTGCTCCAGTCCGACAAGGTGCACCCGGGGATCACCGGCGCACATCTCTTCGCCAAGACCGTTCGCGCGGCCATGGCCGAGCTGAGCACCCGGCATACCGGCCAGGCCGTCGTGCTCAAGGAGCTCAAGGCGCCCTGACTCACCCCACGAAGCTCTCCGCTCCGCTCCGATACTTCGCGGGGACCCCGAATGATTGAGTCAGCCGACGACGTTCTTCGTTCCGACGCTACCTACTCGGCGAGCCAGGCCGCATACGCGTCGAACGTGTAGGGCCGGCCGAGGAACGCTTCGACGAGGTCGGCCGCGTCACGCTGTCCGCCCTGAGCGAGGATCTGGTCGCGGTACCGGCCGGCCACCGCCGGGTCGAACATGTTCGCGCGGTCGAAGGCGCTGAACATGTCCTTGGCGATGACCAGCGACCACATGTACGTGTAGTAGCCCGAGCCGTACCCCTCGAGGTGCCCGAACGAGGCGGGCATGTGGGTGCCCTCGATGTAGGGGAACAGGCTGTAGCGGGTCTGCAGCTCCCTGGTCCGCTCGGTCAGGTCGGCGGGGATGTCGACGTGGAACCAGTAGGACATCGACGCGTAGAACATCTGGGTCCGCGCGTTGTAGCCCTTGCCGAAGTCGTCGGCCCGCCGCATCTTGGCGACCAGATCGGCCGGGATCTGCTCGCCGGCGGCGTCGCGGGCGAAGGTGCGCAGGACGTCGGCGTCCCAGGCCCACTCCTCGAGCATCTGGCTGGGCGCCTCGACGAAGTCCCACTCGGTGGCCACCCCGGAGAAGCGCACCCACTCGCCGCGTCCGGCGAGGACGTGGTGCACCAGGTGGCCGAACTCGTGGAACAGGGTCGTGACGTCGGAGTGCTCCATCAGCCCGCGCGGGAAGTTGCAGACGAGTACGCCCTCGGCGAGCTGTCGGTCGCGGATGCCGCGGACGAGGTCGAACTGGGCCGCGTGCTTGAACTTGCCCTCGCGGGGGTGCAGGTCGAGGTAGATGCGGCCGAGTCGCTCGTCGGTCTCGGTGAGGTGGACGTCGTAGGCGGCCACCGCCTCGTCCCAGAGGACCGCGTCCTCGGCCGGTCGGTAGGTCAGCCCGAACAGCCGCCCGGTCACCTCGAGGAGACCCTTGCGGACGGCGGTGAAGTCGAAGTACCGGCGCACCAGCTGTGCGTCGACGTCGAGCTGCTCGCGGCGGACCGCCTCGGCGTAGAAGGCCAGATCGGACGCGTCGATCGTCTCGGCGTCGGGGTAGTCCTGCCGCATCCGGTTGAGAACGACCCGCCGGTCGCGCTCGCCGGACTCGAGCGCGGCGTCGGCGATCCGGTCGATGAACTCGGGGATCGCGGTGCCGTGCTTGATCATCTTGACCTCGGCGTCGTACTCCGCCCAGTCCGCGTAGCCGAGGATCCCGGCGTGCTCGCGGCGGAGCTCGAAGAGCTCGGTGAGCAAGGCGTCGTTGGCCGGCCAGGCCCGGTTGAGGAACTCCATCCGCAGCGCTCGCCGGGTGTCGCGGTCGCGGCCGTAGGTCGAGAACGGGACGACGTCGGGGTAGTCGGTGGTCAATGTGACGAGGCCGTCCTCGTCGACGACGTGCGCGTCGATCCAGTCCTGCGGCATCCCGTCGAGCTTGTCCGGCGTGACCTTGATGCTCCGGACGTCGTCGCGGATGTTCTTGCTGAACTCCTGGCCGACGACGATCGCCCGCTCGGACAGCTCCTTGACCCGCGACCGCGTCGCGTCGTCCTTGTCGACGCCGCCGCGGTGGAAGTCGAGCAGGGTCTTGTCGAGCAGCCGGGTGGCCGTCGGGTCCAGGTCCGCGCCGTCGACGGCGGCGAACACCTCGTACAGCTCTCGGTCCAGGCTGAGGTCGGTGTCGAGCTTCTGTACCTCCTGCATCGCCGCCTCGCCGCGCGAGCGAACCGCCTCGATCGGGTGGACCTCGCTGAACAGCGACGCGACGGACGCGACGTTGCCGATCGCGATGCTGACGTCGTTCCAGCGAGCCAGCAAGTCCGCGGCGTCGGTCGGCCGGTCGGCCTTGATCGCCGCGACGAGCTCGCGAGCCCGGTCCAGGTCACCGCGGGTGCGGGCGTCCAACCACTCCTCGGCGGCGTCGGGTTCGGGCAGGGTCAGAGGGGTCAACGTCGCCGTCACGGCGTTGATGCTAACTGCCGGGTATGCGGCGTGTCCGGGCCGCTCCTAGGCTGCGTCGATGCGGTCACTCGTGGTGGTGGAGAACGTGTCGCTCGACGGGGTCATGCAGGCTCCGGGCCGGCCCGATGAGGACGAACGTGGCGGCTTCCGGTACGGCGGCTGGGCGGGCGAGCTCCTCGCTCGCGACCCGGCAGCGGTCCAGGCCAGCATGGGTTCGCCCGGCGGGTCAACCGAGATGCTCTTCGGGAGAGTGACCTACCTCGACCTCGTCGGCCACTGGTTGACGACGCCGGACCCCAACCCGTTCACCGAGATCCTCCGCACGACGACGAAGTACGTCGCGACGCGCACCATCACCGACCCGCTCCCGCACCCGAACTCGGTGCGGCTCGAGGGCGACGCCGTCGAGGCGGTCCGCGCCCTCAAGGCGGAAGGCGACGGCGAGCTCGTCGTCCTCGGCAGCGGCGACCTGGTCCGGCAGCTGGCGGCGGCCGGGCTGGTCGACGTCTACCAGCTGACCGTCCTGCCGGTCGTCCTCGGCGCGGGCACCCGGTTGTTCGGCGACACGCATACCAAGCTAGAGCCGTTGTCCTCGCAGGCCTTCCCGAGCGGCATCTTCGTGGGCCGCTTCCGGGTGGTGCGGTGATGTCGGGCGTGGTCGACCTGCACGAGCGGCTGTCGCTGTTCTCGGAGCACTGGAGTCCCAAGGTGGTGGCCCGGCTCAACGACTACGCCGTGAAGGTCGTCAAGCTCAAGGGCGAGTTCGTCTGGCACAGCCACGCGGAGACTGACGAGCTGTTCCTCGTCGTCGAAGGAACGCTGGTCATCCAGCTGCGTGACGGCGACGTGACCCTCGGGCCGGGCCAGCTCTACGTCGTTCCCCAAGGGGTCGAGCACCGGCCGGTCGCCGAGGGCGACGTGAGCGTCGTGCTCATCGAGCCAGAGGGCACCGTCAACACCGGCGACGCGGGCGGCCCGCTCACGGCCGTGCCGGAGGACCTGACCTCGTGAGGGTGGCCAGCCGGGGCCGCGGCTGGCAGTGCGGACACGAGAAGGACGACCGGTTCATGAACGCCTCGCGACGGATCGGCGTCCCGCATCGGCGGCAGGGTCGACCCTCCTGGCCATAGGCGTCGAGGGACCGGTCGAAGTACCCCGACGACCCGTTGACGTTGACGTAAAGAGAGTCGAAGCTCGTCCCGCCCTGGCCCAGCGCCTCGACCATGACGTCCTTGGCGTGGCCGAGCAGCCGGTGGAGGGCGGGCTTGGTGAGCCGGTTCGCCGGGCGCTCGCCGTGGATGGCGGCCCGCCAGAGGGCCTCGTCGGCGTAGATGTTGCCGATCCCGCTGACCAGCGACTGGTCGAGGAGACAGCGCTTGACGGCGCTGCTGCGGACCTTCATCCGGGCGACCACGGCCGCGTCGTCATAGGCCTCCTCGAGCGGGTCCGGGGCGATGTGGGCGATCGGCTCGGGGATCCCGTCGTCGTCGAGCTCGGCCAGGGCCACCCCGCCGAACGTGCGCTGGTCGACGAACCGCAGCTCGGTCTGGGGGTCGGCGAAGCGGAACCGCGCGTGCAGGTGCCGCTCGTCGGTGGCGTCGGGCGGCTGGACGAGCAGCTGGCCGCTCATCCCGAGGTGGAGCAGCAGCCCCTGGTCGTGCCCGTCCGGCGCCCGAAGCACCAGCCACATGTACTTGCCGCGACGGCGGGCGCCGACGATGAGGTTGCCCTCGATCCGATCACTGAGGTCGGCTGCCCCCGGCACGTGCCGGCGCACCACGCGTGCGCCCAGGAACTCCGCGCTGACGATCTCGCGGCCCACGACGTAGGCCTCGAGGCCGCGCCGGACGGTCTCGACCTCGGGAAGCTCCGGCATACCGTCAGCGGGTGGGCGGCTCGAGCGCCGGGGTGGGCCGACGGCGCTCGTCGAGCGTGGCCCACGCCTGCTCGGCGGCGCGCTGCTCGGCCTCTTTCTTCGACCGCCCGGTGCCGTGACCGAGCACCTCGGCGCCGACGACAGCGCTCGCGACGAACTGCTTCTCGTGGTCCGGACCGGACTCGTCGACGTGGTACTCGGGGGTGCCCAGGGCGGCCGCGGCGGCCAGCTCCTGGAGGCTGGTCTTCCAGTCCAGACCGGCGCCGAGCGAGGCGGACTGGGTCATCAGCGGGTCGAAGAGGTGGTGGACAAAGACGCTGGCGCTGGTCATCCCGCAGGACAGGTGGATGGTCCCGATGAGGGCCTCCATGGTGTCGGCGAGGATCGAGGCTTTGTTGCGGCCGCCGGTGGCCTCCTCGCCGCGGCCGAGGAACACGTAGTCGCCGAGGCCGATGGTGCGGGCCACGTCGGCGAGCGCCCGCATGTTGACCACCGCGGCGCGCAGCTTGGCCAGCTGGCCCTCGGGGAGGTCGGGATGGGTGCGGTAGAGGGTGTCGGTGACGACCACGCCGAGCACCGAGTCGCCGAGGAACTCGAGGCGCTCGTTGTTGGGCAGGCCGCCGTGCTCGTACGCATACGAGCGGTGCGTGAGGGCACGCACGAGCAGCGCCTCGTCGACCTGCTCGCCGACCACCTCGGCGAGGTAG
>DASTNV010000262.1:0-4297 GCA_035762725.1 Lapillicoccus sp.
GAGATGTGCATGCCCGGCGACAACACCGAGATGACCGTCGAGCTCATCGCCCCCATCGCCATGGACGAAGGCCTCCTCTTCGCCATCCGCGAAGGCGGCCGCACCGTCGGCTCCGGCCGCGTCACCAAAATCCTCAAGTAGGGAGTCCTCATGGCCAAGGCCAACGAGAAGCGGGTGCACGTGACCCTCGAGTGCACCTCGTGCAAGCGCCGCAACTACATCACCACCAAGAACAAGGTGAACGACCGCGAGCGCATCGAGATGAAGAAGTACTGCCGGTGGGAGCGCCAGCACACCATGCACAAGGAGACGCGCTAGCGCAGTGCGATCCCCCTCCTCTGACCGTCACGAAACGGTCGCGTAACGCGATCCGCACGCGGGGAGTCGAATCCACCGATGCCACGTGAGGTGGCCGACGTGGTCGCCGCCGCCAAGGACGGCGACAGGGAAGCGTTCGATGAGCTCGTACGCCTGACGTACGCGGACACGTACACGCTTGCCCACCGTCTGACGGGTAATGAGGAAGATGCGAGGGACGTGGTGCAGGAGGCCTATCTCCGGGCCTATCGAGGTCTGCGGCGCTTTCGCGGCGACGCGCAGTTCTCGACCTGGCTGTACCGGATCACGGCCAACTGCGCCGCCACGCACCTCGGCCGGCGGTCCCGGCACCGCCACGACGAGCTCGACGACAGCGTGCCCGTCGTCGACCCTCACCCCGACCACGACCCGCAGCTGCGGGCCGACGCCGACGACCTCCGCAGCCGCCTCAAGGTGGCGCTCGACGCGCTGCCGCCCCGGCTGCGGGCCGTCGTCGTGCTCCGGGACGTCTACGACCTGCCTCACGAAGCCATCGCCGCCGAGCTCGGCATCTCGGAGTCGGCGGCGAAGGTGCGCCTGCACCGAGCTCGCAACAAGCTGCGCGACCAGCTGTTCGGTCGTCGCGAGGGCGAAAGCCGTGCCGGTTGACGCCCGGGCCACAGGAGGTGGTCACCCGTGCAATGTGCTGACCTGACGGAGACCCTGGCCGGCGCCGCCGACGGCGTCACGGAGCTCGGCCGGGCCGAGCGGCGCCACGTCGAGCGCTGCCTCCGGTGCCAGGCCGAGATCGTCCAGTACCGCAAGCTGCTCCGGGCCATGCGCTCGCTCCGCACCGAGGTGCTCGAGCCCGCTCCCGGGCTGCTGGCCGACATCCTCGCCAACCTCGAGGAGGCCGGCGAGCGCCACGCCGTCCGCTCGATCCTCTCGGGCCGGCGCATGGCGTACCTCGGCGGCCTGGCCGCCGCCACCGCCGCCGGCGCGGCCGGCGCCATCGTCTTCGCCTCCCGCACCCGCCGCGCCCGCCTCGCGGGCTGACGCGACCGCATCCGGCGTCGATCACCGCGCGATGGCGTGGTGACCGGCGACAAACGCGGACGGTGGCGCGAGGCTGGGGGCATGTTCGACATCGACCAGTTCGTCGCCGACTGCATCGAGGCGCGGGCGGAAGCCGAGCCCCGGCGGGCCGTGCGGGAGCTGCTGGACCGGACGATGTCCGACCCGGGACCGGTGGCCGACGCGTTCGCCGCCACCGAGGGCGGGCTCCAGCTGCTGCACTGCACGGACGAGCTCACCGTGCTCCACGTCGTGTGGGCACCGGGCATGCGGCTCTACCCCCACGACCATCGCATGTGGGCGGCCATCGGCATCTACGCGGGCCAGGAGGACAACGACTTCTACCGGCGCACCGGACCCGGCAACCGGTTCCTCGACCGCACGAGCGGCAAGGAGTTCGCCACCGGCGACGTGGTCCTCCTCGGCGACGACACCATCCACGCGGTCTCCAACCCCCGCCGGGAGCTGACCGGCGCCATCCACGTGTACGGCGGCGACTTCGTCAACCGGCCCCGCAGCCAGTGGGGGCCGGGACCGGAGGAGGAGCGCCCCTACGACATGGACGAGGCGCGGCGCCAGTTCGCCGAGGCGAACGCGGCCTGGCGGGCCGGGATGGGGGAGACCGGCGTAGCATGACCCTCCCCGGGAGGCCATGTCGCCTTGTCCTGCCGCGCCAGGGAGGGGATAGGCTGTCGCAGTTCACCCCCTAAGGGCAGTAGCTCAACTGGCAGAGCAGCGGTCTCCAAAACCGCAGGTTGGGGGTTCGAGTCCCTCCTGCCCTGCTCTCCTCACGCCCGTCGTCCACTCTCTCCGAGGGTCATGTCATGGCCATGAACCGACAGACCAAGCGCATGCTGCAGCGGCAGGGCCAGATCGGCGCGGACGGCGCGCCGGCCGCCCGCAAGCGCCCCGCGCCCGCTGCTCCGCGCCCGACCAAGGAGCCGCGCACCGGTCCGGTGCAGTTCCTGCGGGAGGTGCGGTCCGAGCTGCGCAAGGTCGCGTGGCCGACCCGGCCCGAGGTCGTCAACTACTCGATCATCGTGCTGATCACGGTGGTCGTGTTGACCACCTACATCGCTACCCTCGACTTCGTTTTTGGCGAAGCAATCTTCAAGCTGTTCGAACGATGAGTGATCCCTCCGACATGCCTACCGACACCACCACCGACGAGACGACCACGGACGCGGGCGCCAACGGCGCGGCCGACGTCGCCGGCAACGGCGCCGACGAGCCCGGCGACGTGGCGACCGCGGACCCCGGCGTCGAGGTCGAGGAGGCGGTCGGCGAGTCGGACGTCGCCTCCGAGGGTGACGTGGTCGAGGCCGAGGCCGACGAAGGCGTCGAGGCCGAAGCTGAGGCTGAGGTCGCGGAGGACGAACCCGGCGTTGAGGTTGTGGAGACTGCGGCCGACGAGCCCATTGCTGAGGTCGCGGAGGACGAACCCGGCGTTGAGGTTGTGGAGACTGCGGCCGACGAGCCCGTTGCCGAGGTGGCGGAGGCTGCGGCCGACGAGCCTGTTGCGGAGGTGGCGGAGGCTGCGGCCGACGAGGCTGGCGCCGACGTCGAGGTCGTGACCGACGAGCAGCTGCTGGCCGAGCCGCCGGTGATCGACAACCCGTTCACCCGCCCGGGCCGCTGGTTCGTCGTCCACACCCAGTCGGGCTACGAGAAGAAGGTCAAGCAGAACCTCGAGGCCCGCATCCACTCGATGAACGCCGAGGAGGCCGTCTACGAGGTCGTGATCCCGATGGAGGATTACGTCGACTTCAAGAACGGCAAGCGGGTCGTCGCCCAGCGCAAGATGTTCCCCGGCTACCTGCTGGTCCGGGCCGAGCTGGACGACACCGCCTGGTTCGTCATCCGCAACACCCCGGGCGTGACCGGGTTCGTGGGCCAGGGCGCCAAGCCCTCCCCGCTGCCCCGCCGCGACGTGGAGGCCTTCCTCATGCCCAAGGGCACCGAGGAGCAGGTCGCCAACCGGGCCAAGCCCCGCCTCGAGTACGAGATCGGCGAGACCGTGCGGGTCCGCGAGGGCCCGTTCGCCGACTTCTCCGGCGAGGTCATCGAGATCAACGAGGACCAGCTCAAGCTCAAGGTGCTGGTCAACATCTTCGGCCGGGAGACCCCGGTCGAGCTCGAGTTCAGCAAGGTCGCCAAGCTCTGACGACTGGCGCGGCCCCCGGGCCGCAGGCCAGACTTGTCGGTCGCGTTTGACGCCCTATCGCGTCCGCCCCCGTTCCGTTCGAGAGGAAATCCCATGGCCAAGAAGAAGGTCCTGGCCGTCGTCAAGATCCAGATCCCCGCCGGCCAGGCCACGCCCGCGCCGCCGGTCGGCACCGCCCTGGGCCCCCACGGCGTCGCCATCATGGACTTCTGCAAGGCCTACAACGCGGCGACCGAGTCCCAGCGGGGCACGATCGTCCCCGTCGAGATCACGGTCTTCGAGGACCGCACGTTCAGCTTCATCCTCAAGACCCCGCCGACCCCCGTGCTGCTGCGCGAGGCCGCCGGGCTCGAGAAGGGCGCCACCGACCCCGGCAAGGAGACCGCCGGCCGGGTCACCGACGCCCAGGTCGAGGAGATCGCCAAGATCAAGATGCCCGACCTCAACGCCTACGACCTCGAGGGCGCCAAGGCCCAGGTGGCCGGCACCGCCCGGTCGATGGGCATCGAGGTCGGCTGACCACCCATCCACCCACGGCCCGACCGGGAGGACCTCGCCCGGCGGCCACGACCACCGAGGGAGCCACCATGGCGCAAGGCAAGCGATACAGCGACGCTCTCAAGCGGTTCGACCGCGAGCGTCTCCACCCCCCGTCCGAGGCCCTCGACCTCGTGACCTCCCTGGCCAAGGCCAACTTCGACGAGACGGTCGAGCTGGTCGTGCGCCTGGGCGTCGACCCCCGCAAGGCCGATCAGATCGTGC
>DASTNV010000263.1:0-14684 GCA_035762725.1 Lapillicoccus sp.
CGCCGCCGCGCGGTAGGCCGGCTCGTCGAGGAGGGCCCGGACCGCCTCACGCACCTGCTGCGGCGTCGGGGTCGCCGTCCGCAGGTTGCGGCCGGGAGAAGGGCAGGTATGCGGCGATCCGCGCGTTCGTGGGGATCCGAGGGATGCCGAGGCTGGCCAGGTCTGGGACGCCGGCCGCGACAACGAGGACGTCCTCGTCGGCGAGTCCGAGCAGGGTCGGCGCCACCAGGTCGCGAACCTCGGTCGCGACGGTGCCTTGGGTGACGAGGACGACCGGGCGGGTGGAGGACACCACGTCCGGCCACCAGTCCGGCAGCTGCGGGTCGGCCGCCGGTGGCGGCAGCAGTGCCCCGACGTAGTGAACCTGGGCCGGAAGGTCCGGACGCGGGTACTCGAACGACGGGACGGACGGCTGGAGGTAGAGGTAGTCCGAGACGGTGGGACCGGTGAACTTGCGGGGTCTGGCGCCGACCAGCCGGCACTGTCGTTCCAGCTCCCGCGAGACTGTCCCGAAGATGACGTTGGAGGCAGCGAGCCCGAGGATCCCGTTGCGCGCCAATCCCTTTCGGGACGCGTCGGGCAGCAGCCCCAGCCCGAAGGGGGCAATCCCCCGCCCGGGGATCCCGAGGCAGGTGATGTTGTAGACGGCGTTGGGCGGGCCGCCCGTCTCGCTGATCGTGAACGGCCCGACCATCGCCGTGTCGCCGAGAACGACGTCGGCGGGAAACCGTTCGAGAATCGCGGTGAGATCGCGGTGCTGTCCCTCGATCTGCTCGATGAAAATGGTGCGGAAGTCGTACCGCAGCTGGCGTAACCCCTTCAGCGCCCGCCGCTCGGGAAACGCCGCGTCGTAGTCGGCGTCGTCGTAGTCCTGGGCCCGCACCAACGGCTCGAAGGTCGCCCCCACCTGCTCGGCCCTGTCCTGGAACTTCGCGCCGACGTACCAGCGCACCTCGTGACCGCGCCGGACCAGCTCGGCGACGATCGGCATCCCGGGCAGCACGTGACCGGTGATCGGATGGGTCGCAACGAGGAACCGGGCCATCGAGGCTCCTGGAGACGTGGGCAAGGCCTCCATGGTCGGGGACAGCGGTCGCGCCCCACGCGGTTTCGGGAAGAATCGCCCGTCGTGAGCGCGACACTGGTGGCCCGCGGACTGGCGGCCTCCTACGGAGCCCGACCGTTGTTCGCCGGGCTCGACCTGGTCGTCGCGCCCAGCGATGTCGTGGGGCTGGTCGGCGTGAATGGCGCCGGCAAGTCCACCCTGCTGAGGATCCTGGCCGGTCTTCGAGTGCCCGACTCCGGCCGCGTGCGCCTGAACCCGCCCCACGCCACGGTGGCCTACCTGGCCCAGGAGATCGGGCGACGCGACGGCGAGGATGTCGCCGCCTTCCTCGCACGGCGCACCGGCGTCGCGCAGGCGGAGCACGACCTGGAGCAGGCCTCCGCCGCCCTAGCCGAGGGCGGGACGGCGGCCAACGAGGCGTACGAGATCGCCCTGGCCCGGTTCGTGTCCCTGGGCGCGGCCGATCTCGCCGACCGGACCGGCGCGGTCCTGGCTGACCTCGGACTGGCCGTGGACACGGCGATTCCGATGACCAGCCTGTCCGGCGGGCAGGCCGCCCGGGTCGGGCTCGCCGCCCTCCTGCTGTCCCGGTATGACGTCCTCCTGCTCGACGAGCCGACCAACGACCTCGACCTGGACGGGCTGGACCGGCTGGAGCGGTTCGTCGACGAGCAACGGTCCGGCATCGTGCTGGTCTCCCACGACCGCGAGTTCCTCGGCCGGACGGTGACCGGCATCGTGGAGCTGGACCTGGCCCAGCAGCGGGTCGGGGTGTTCGGGGGCGGGTACGAGGCCTACCTGACCGAGCGCGAGGTCGTCCGGCGGCACGCCCGCGAGGAGTACGACGAGTACGCCCGGACCCGGGCGGGACTGGAGGATCGGGCGCGCACCCAACGCAGCTGGATGGACGCCGGGATCCGTAACGCCACGCTGAAGGCCCGGGACAACGACAAGATCGGGCGGAAGAAGCGGGTCGAGCAGACCGAGAAGCAGGCGGCCAAGGCGCGCCAGACCGAGCGGCTGATCGAACGACTGCCCGAGGTCGCCGAGCCGCGCAAGGAGTGGCAGCTGAGGTATGCCATCTCGGCGGCGCCGCGGTCCGGCTCGGTGGTCGCCGTAGCGCACGAGGCGGTCGTCCGCCGCGGCCACTTCATCCTCGGTCCGATCACGGTCCAGGTCGACGCGGGCGACCGGATCGGCATCACCGGTCCGAACGGCTCCGGGAAGACCACGCTGCTCTCGGTCCTGTTGGGTCGTCAACGGCCCGACTCCGGCCGCGCCAGCCTGGGGTCGTCGGTCGCCATCGGCGAGGTGGACCAGGCCCGCCGGATGTTCGGGGGACGCATGCCGCTGATGCAGGCGTTCGGCGAACAGCTGCCGGACTACGCCGAGGCCGACATTCGCACGCTGCTGGCCAAGTTCGGGCTGACTGCCGAACACGTCACACGGCCGAGCGACACACTCACGCCCGGCGAGCGCACCCGGGCCGCGATGGCTCTGCTCCAGGCGCGTGGGGTGAACGTCCTGGTGCTCGACGAACCGACCAACCACCTCGACCTGGCCGCCATCGAGCAGCTCGAGGCCGCCCTGGACGCCTATACCGGCACCCTCCTGCTCGTCACCCACGACCGCCGGATGCTCGAGAACGTGCGCCTGAACCGGAAGTGGCACGTGGACGACGGACGGCTCACGGAGACTTAGGCTCGTCCTATGACCCGGACCGCGCTGCTGATCCTCGGCGGGCTGCTGATCGCCGTCGGTGCCGTGTGGACCCTGCAGGGCCTCGGGTACCTGCCCGGCAGCGTCATGTCCGGCGTGACCTTCTGGGCCATCGTCGGGCCGATCGTCGCCCTGGTCGGCGTGGTCCTCATCGTCCGCGTGGCCCGCAACCGTCGGTGACTGAGGACGTCCGGGCATTCTGGGACGCGGAGGCCGAGCGGTTCGACGAGGAACCGGACCACGGGCTGCGTGACCCCGCCGTGCGCGCCACCTGGGGGCAGCTGCTCCGTGAGCACCTCCCCGAACCGCCGGCCGACGTGCTCGACCTGGGCTGCGGCACGGGCAGCCTCACCGTCCTGCTCGCCGAGGCGGGCCACCGGGTGCACGGGGTCGATCTCGCCCCCAACATGGTTGCCGCCGCCCGCGCCAAGGTTGCCGCATCCGGCGCGACCGCGAGTGTCGAGGTCGGAGACGCCGCCGACCCGCCCGGCCGGCCCGGCGCATACGACGTCGTCCTCACCCGGCACGTGCTGTGGGCCCTGCCCGACCCGTCAGCGGCGCTGGGCCGGTGGGCCCGGTTGCTGCGTCCGAGCGGGCGGCTGGTCCTCGTCGAGGGCTGGTGGTGGACCGGGGGTGGGCTCACCGCCGCGGAGACCGAACGGCTCGCCCGTCCGTATGCGTCGGACATCCGGATCGTCCCGCTCACCGACCCGCTGCTCTGGGGCGCGCCGGTCGAGGACGAGCGGTACCTCTGCGTCGCGCGCACCGGCTGAGCCTCTGGTCGAATGGGCCCATGCGCCGCGACGTCTCCGCCCGGCTGACCTGCCGGGTGGCCGGCCCGGCCACGCTGCTGTTCAGTACGGCCGTCTCGGGAAGGGGATGGACGGTCGACGAGCGGTTCACCCTGCGGGTCGCGGGCCGGCGCGTGGAGCCCACCGAGTTCACCGACCACTACGGCAGCCGGCTGCATCAGTACGTCGGTGGCCCCGGCCACGTCGAGCTCGACTACGCCGCAACGGTTCTCGGGCGTGCCCAGTCGCCTGGGGCCGAGCCGATCGACCTCGCGACGTTTCTCCGGCCGAGCCGCTACTGCGAGTCGGACACCCTGACGCCCACGGCCCAGGCACAGTTCGGCGGCCTCAGCGGAGGTGACCTCCTCGCCGCCGTGGCCGGCTGGGTGCACGACACACTCGACTACGTCTCGGGTTCCAGCCTGCCCACCGACGGGGCGGTCCGGACCCTGCTCGCCCGGCAGGGGGTGTGCCGCGACTTCGCGCACCTCACGATCGCGCTGCTTCGGGCTCGCGACGTGCCGGCCCGGCTGGTGTCCGTGTATGCGCCCGGCCTGGACCCGATGGACTTCCACGCCGTCTGCGAGGCTTGGGTGGACGGGGTGTGGCAGGTCGTCGACGCCACCTGGCTGGCACCGCGGCAGACGCTGGTCCGCATCGCCACCGGCCGCGACGCCGCGGACACGGCGTTCCTCACCAACAACGGCGCCGAGCTGGTCCTCGAGGAGATGGAGGTGACCGCCGTCGCCGGCGAGTTGCCGGCCGACGACTGGACGACGCCCTGCCGGCTCAGTTGAGACTGGGCGGCGCGCTGCCGGGGCCGCTTCCGAGTCCCAGCTGGGTGGCCAGCGCGGACTCGCGGCGGGCCATCCGCCGCACCAATGCCAGCCGGGTGCTGGTGTCCGGTGCCTCCAGCAGCCGCTGCCGGTCGTCGCGGTCGAGGTCCAGGGCTTCGGCGGCCCAGTAGGCGAGCAGCTCCGGCTCCTCCGGCGGCGGTCGCAGCTCGACCCCGAGAGCGACCCCGCGGACTTGGACGACCTCGCGAACCTGCTTGACCAGCAACGGGACTCGTGATTGGTCGCCCGGCTCCTCGACCAGCCACGTCACCTCACCAGTCGTCCATGGCGTGCCGGCCGCATCGTCGACCCGGTCCAGCTGGAACCGCCGGGTGCCGTGGGCCAGGACGAGGTAGACCCCGGTGGTCACCTGCACGACCCGGTCGAGCACCGCGAGGCACCCCACGGCATACAGCTCGTTCTCGCGGTCGCCGACCTCGTAGCCGTGCCGGATCGCGACGACCCCGAACCCGAGCTCTTCGCCCTCGCTGTCGATGAGGTGCTGCAGCAGGGCGACGTACCGGTCCTCGAACACCTGCAGCGGCAGGACCATCCCCGGCATCAGCGTGCCGCCCAGCGGGAACAGCGGGAGCGACACCATGCTCGACCCTAAGTCGAACGGCCCCGAGGCGCCTACGGGTAGGACACCAGGTAGCTGACGGTGGACCCGTTCGGGCTGGGACTCACGGGGTCACCGACGTCGTTGACGATGTGGTCGATCGTGCCCGCGTTGTTCAGCGACACCGTGAGGAGGTCGTGGAGCTTCACCCCTGGTGTCACCGGCACCTCGAACCCGTGCGTCGCGTGCAGCGTCGGGTCGACGTTCGTGTAGATGTACGACCCGCCGCCCCAGAGCTCGTGGAACTTGACGGAGTCGGCGACCTTGTAGCCGGCATACCCGAGGATCCCGTCGTGCTGCCAGGCGGCCTGGTTGGGCGCGTCGTACGGCAGCTCGTTCTGGAAGAAGATCGTCCGCCCGCGCTCACCGGACCAGATGACGTTGTCCTTCTGGAAGTGCTCGGAGAACAGCCCGGTCGCGGTCACGTCGTTCCCGTTGACGACGACCCCGGTGTCGGACGTGTTGAGCGTCCATCCCACGCCGGTGCCGTGGTCAGCGCGCCAGGCCCAGATGTCGTCGAGCACGACGTCGTTGCTGTTCACCTCGAGCGCGACCGTGGCCTTCCCGAGCTGCGGGCCGCCGATGCGGAAGAACACGTCCGACAACGTGGTGGGGTTGGCCGGATCACTGGCCCTCGCGTCCTGGACCGGACCGCGGCTTCCGGTACCGATCCGCATGAGGACCGAGGAGTTGTTAGCCCCTGCGTCGACGGTGAGGCCCGCTATGAGGACGCCGGGGACGTTGTCGACCTCGATGGCCGCGTTGCCCTTGGTCGGCGTGATCGAGGGCAGGCCGAGCCCCAGCACGACCGTGTTCGCCCGCTTGACCACCAGGGCCTTGTCTGCGTCGTAACGGCCGGGCAGGAGGAGCAGGTTGCGGCCCTGGGCCAGTGACGCGTTGACCAGAGACCAGTTCGAGGTCGGCGACGCGATGGTGAAGTCCGACAACGGGATCGACCGTCCCTGGACCGGCTCCGCGGTCCACGACGGGCCGGTCGTGTCGAACCGTGCCGCCGGCACGAAGACCTGCCAGGCACCGGCGTTGTCGACCCAGAGGTACGGCCGCTCGCGGCCCACCGGGTTCCGGTCGAGCGTGGTGTAGGGCGGGTTGGGGAACGACTGCACGGGGGCGCCCTGGACTCCGGAGAAGACCTGGTTCCACACCGCGTTGGTCCAGAAGCCGACCGCGCTGTTGCGCACGAGGAACTGCTGTTGCGAACCGTTGATCACTGTTCCCGATGCCCGCGAGTCCGCGATGAACCCACCACTGGCGAACTGGGGCCCGGCGGAGCAGTAGTCCATCAAGGAGAGGTTCCCGCCCTGGACGTCGACCCGACGCATCGGCGACGCCTGGGACACCGCCCAGAAGTTGGTGGCGGTCCGGCAGCCCTCCCCACCGGTGACGTTGATGGTCAGGTTGGACAAGGAGCGCCAGAAGTTGTTGAGGGCGAAGCACTGTCCGTCCGGGAAGCACCGGTTGTACACCTCGACACGCCCGTTGATGACCACGCTGCCCGGGAAGGCACCGAGCCCGGCTACCTCGGTGTAGTACCCCACCTTGATCGCCAAGGGAGCCGCCGGCGAACCGTAGACGCCGGGCTTGAACAACAGCGCATACCGGCCGTTGCCCATCTCGTCGTCGACCTGCTTCGCGTAGACGGCGTCGGCCGCGGCCTGGATCTCGGTGGTCGACATCGACGGGTCGAACACCGTGACGTTCGGGCCGAGGTCGACCGGACCGCTGGGCGGGGCGGCGGGCGCGGCAGACACCGGCCCGGCGACCAGTCCGGTCAGCAGCAGAGCAACGAGGCCGGTGAGGACACCGGCGAGGGACCACGTCGTCGTGGGTCGGCGCATGTCGGAAATATCCAGGCAGAGACGGTCACTCCGCAAGAGGCCGACCGAACCGGTTCAGGCCGGAGCGTTCCGGACCACGTCCCAGCCGAACGTCGACGCCACGCCGATCGCTCCGGTCGGCGATTGCTGGGAGTAGTTCACGCGGATCTTCCCGTAGTCGAACGCCACGTTCTCGACGGGCCGGTCGGGGTCGGCCGAGTCGGCGAGGAGGCAGGACGTCACGAGGACGTCCTCGAGGTCGACCGTGAGGTACTCGAGGGGACGTGGGCCACCGCTCGTCACCGTGAGCTTCGCGGTCCGGATGTGCCGTCCCGACGCCACGGCGAGCAGCAGCGCCGGCGACGCCTTGTCGAGCATCTTGGTGACCGAGAGGTCGCTGAACGTGGCCCGCCCTGCGCCCATACCTCCGCCCACGTGACTTGACCCGGGGTTCGTCACCCCGAGCGACCACGCCGAGACGTCGATCTCCTTGGCGTGGCGGCTGTCCTGCGACTCGCCCTCGATGCCGTCCAGCTTGAGGAACACCGCCATCGTTCGACTCCCCGTCTCGTCACGGATGCGGACCTCCCGAGGATGGCAGCAGGATGGGGCCTCGTGGGCACGATCGCGACGAACATCTCGGAGTATGCGAGAGACGGGCTGACCTTCGACGTCACCGACCGAGGCGACCCGACGGCGCCAGCGGTCGTGCTGCTGCACGGCTTTCCCGAGGACCGGCAGTGCTGGGATCCGATCAGCCACCGGCTGGTCGACGCCGGGCTGCGCACCCTGGCGCCGGACCAGCGCGGCTACAGCCCGCGGGCACGCCCGACCGAGCCGTACCCACAGGCATACGTCCTCACTGAGCTGGTCGACGACGTCGTCGCGCTGCTCGACGCTGCGGGTCTCGAGCGGGCCCACATCGTCGGCCACGACTGGGGTGGGGGGATCGCCTGGACCCTGGCCGGCGCCCACCCGGAGCGCGTGGAGACCCTGACGATCCTCTCGACGCCGCACCCGGCCGCCGTCCGCCAGGCCATCTCGAGCGCACCGTGGCAGTTCGCCCACTCGGGCTACATGCTCTTCTTCCAGATCCCCGGGCTGTCGGAGCGCGTCGTCCGGCGCAACCTGGAGCGGTCCCTTCTCTCCCAGGACGTGCCGCCGGCGGAGGCGGCCCGCTACGCCGGTCGGATGCGCGAACCCGGGGCACTGCGCGGCGCCCTCGGCTGGTACCGCGCCATGCGCTACTCCCGCGGCTCCGTGCATCGCTGTCGCGTTCCGACAACCTTCGTCTGGGGCGGCCGTGACCTGTACCTCGGCCGCCAGGCGGCGGAGGGGACCGGCGCGATGGTGCTCGCCGACTACCGGTTCGTCGAGGTCGACGAGGGCCACTGGCTGCCCGAGCGGATGCCCGACCTCTGCGCCGCCGAGATCGTCGCCCGGGTGCGCGGCACGGTGTGACGGTGGTCTGACGGTGCTCGGTGGTTCGCTGACCCCGTGCCCGTGACCGTCGACGACGTCCGCGCCGTCGCCCAGCCCCTGCCGCGCTCCTACGAGGTGCTCGTCCGCGACCGGGTGAAGTTCCGCGTCGGCCAGATCGTCTGGCTCGCGTTCTCCCGTGACGAGACGACGATGGGCTTCGCCTTCCCCAAGGAGGAGCGGGCCGCACTGGTGGCCAGTGCCCCGGACACGTTCCTCCTGCCCGGCCCCTCGGACATGAGGTACCACTGGGTGGTCGCCCGGATGGCCGCGCTCGACCTCGACGAGATGCGCGAGATCGTCCTCGACGCCTGGCGGTTCGTCGTGCCGAAGAAGGTGGCCCGCGACTACGAAGACGGCACGAGCTCGCGAAGGCCCCACAGCTGAGCAACGTGCCGGACGTCGGTCCCGCAGCAGCCGCCGAGCAGGTCGAGGTTCGGGACCTTCGAGGGGGCGTTCGTCCTGGCCCGGTCGACCGGCGACCCCAGCCACATGCGGCGGCAGCTGGGTGCCCTTCGTCACCTCCTCGAGGCGCTGCTCAGGCCGCCTGCCTAGGGTGACCGACGTGGTCCCACCCGAGCCGGCGCGCAGCTATTACGTCCCGCTCCCGGATGGCCGTTACCAACCGACGATCCACGTCCAGGGCGCCTGGAACGACCACGAGCAGCACATGGGTCCGGTCTCCGGGCTGATGGTGCACGCGATCGACCAGCACGAGCCGCGCGCCGGGATGGCCCTCGCCCGGATCGGGTTCGAGATCCTCGGCGTCATCCCCGCCGAGCCCACCTCGGTCGCCGTGGAGACGATCCGGCCCGGCCGCACCATCGAGCTCGTCGAGGCGACGTTGGTGGCCGGACACCGCCCGGTGGTGCGGGCCCGAGCCTGGCGGATCGCCACCAGCGACACGACGGAGGTCGCCGGCGGCCAGCCCGAGCCGCTCCCGCCGCCGGACTCGTTCGCGCCGTGGGACGGGCGGTCGGTGTGGCGGGGCGGCTACATCGCGTCGCTGGACATGCGCGGCCATCCGCAGAACTCCCCCGGCCGGGGCCGCGGCTGGATCCGCCCCCAGGTGTCGCTGGTCGAGGGTGTCGACGTCAGCCCGACGGCCGCATACATCGGGCTAGTGGACACCGCGAACGGCATTGTGGTGCGGGAGGATCCGCGCGAGTGGATGTTCCCGAACGTCGACCTCACCGTGCACCTGTACCGGCAGCCGATCGCCGGTTGGGTCGGGTTCGACACGACCGTCGTGTTCGGTAGCGACGGGCTTGGCGTGACCAGCTCGACGCTCTACGACGTCCAGGGGCCGATCGGTCGCGCGGAGCAGTCGCTGACCGTCCGCCCGCTCACTCCCCCGGGTACCTGACCCCGACCTGGCGGCGCGCCTCGTCCATGATCGCCATGACGGTGCGCGAGGACGCCCAGGTCATCCGCTCGCTCTCCTGCTTGCCCTCGGCGACGCAGCGGGCGACCTCGGCGACCTGGAACTGGAAACCGTTGGGAATCGGGCCTCCCCACTCCTCGACGACGGTGCGGTCGCGGTCGGTCTTGCGCAGTCGCGCGACGTTCGGACCGTAGAAGTCGCCGTCGATCTCGATGCTGCCCTCGGTCCCCGAGATGACCGCCGTCGTCGGCGTCTTGGTCCACAATGTGGTGTCGATCTGGGCCAGCGTCTTCGGGCCGAACCCGAGGACCAGCGAGACGTGACCGTCCACCTCGGTGTCGGTGAGCCGGCCCGTCGCGGCGATGTCCTCTGGCACCCCGAGGAGGTCGACGGTGAACGCGATCGGGTAGACGCCGAGGTCGAGCAGTGCGCCGCCGGCCAGCTGTGGGTTCTTGAGCCGGTGGTCGTTCGGCAGGTCGAGCGCCTGCCCGTGGTCGGAGGCCACGGTAACGATCTCGCCGATGGCTCCGTCCTCGATACGGCGCCGCACCTCGGCCATGTGCGGCAGGTGCCGGGTCCACATCGCCTCCATAGCGAAGACATTGCTGCGCTGTGCCGCGCCGAAGATCTCCTCGACCTCAGTACTGTTGCGCGCCAACGCTTTCTCGATGAGGACGTGCTTGCCGGCGCTCATCGCCAGGACGGCGTGCTCGCGGTGGCCGGAGTGCGGCGAGGCAACGTAGACCGCCTCGACCTCGTCGTCATCGACGAGCTCCTCGTAGCTGCCGTAGGACCGGGCGACGCCGTGCCGTTCGGCGAAGCCCGCGGCCCGCCCGGCGTCCCGGGAGCCCACCGCGACGACGGTCCCCGCGGTGAAGTCGCGGACCGCCTCGGCGAGCTTGTTGGCGATGCCGCCGGGGGCGAGGATGCCCCACTTCAGCGGCGGTGCGTCCTGCGGGTCGGGCACGAGGTCGGACAGGGCTTCGGGCATGGGGTGAGTATGCCGTGGCTCAGTAGCCGTAGGTCTCCTCGTCCGCGGTCATCAGGAGGTCCATGAACGCGAGCGCCTGGCGCCGGCGGGTGAACGGGTCGCGGTAGAGCGACGGTTTGGTCGGCTTGTTGCGGATCCGCAGGCACTCCTCGAGCAGCCGCCGCCACTCGGGTTCGCAGACGGTGAGCGCCCATTCGCCGGCCCCGCACTTCGACGTCACGCGGCCGGTCGTCAGCATGTAGTGCACGCGCGTCACCCCCAGGACGCCGGACGCCGGCGCCCAGCCGCCGAGGCTGCCGAGCCCCGAGCTGGACCAGAGGTTGGCGTTGCGGTACCACCACGGCGTCCACTGGTTCTCGAGGCTGGCCAGGCACCAGTCGCGCAGCATCCGCTCGTCGCGGGCGATCCGCCGCTGTTCGAGGCCCGGACCGTGGACGTGCAGGCCGTGCTCCGACAGCTCGTGCCAGGTGAGGATCGACGGCGCCCAGTTGGACCCGTAGTGCAGCACTCCGCCCTTGGCCTGCAGGCCCAAGGTGTGGCGCCGGTCCGGCGGCGCGGCGAGGTCCTCCCACCGCAGGTAGTAGCCGTCCAGCCGCGGCGACGGCTGCCGCTGCGCGACCCGCTCGTGGACGTCCGCGAGCAACATCCGCTGCATGTCGTCGGGAGCCTGGTGGACCACCGTGACGAAGTCGATGTCGCTCCACGCCGGGTGGAAGTCGGACAGGGCGACCGAGCCGGTGAGGTAGACGCCGGCGACCAGGCCGGGCACCGTCGCGTCGAGGTCGTCGAGGTAGTCCTCGACGACTCGGGCCACGATGTTGGAGACGTTGACCGGCAGCGCGTCAACGCCGCCGGATCTCGTCGCACTGGTCACAGTGCCGAGGGTAGGTGTGGCAACGGCGATTTCCCACGCAACACGGCGGATCGCGGCCGGTTCGGTATGCGGGTCACTCCACCTTGGTGGTGATGTCGGTACCCAGCATGATCGTTCGGCTCACCGTGCACAGCCGCTCGTGCGACTTGCGGACGATGTCCGGGAGCAGCCGTCGTGCGGCGTCGCCGGCCGCCCCGTCGGGGAAGGCGACGCGGAACGTCATCACGATGTCCTCGAGGTGGTTCCCCTTCTCGTCGCCGACCTTCTCGGCGTCGACGTCGACGTCGAAGGCGTCGGGCTGGGCCCGCCGGCCGGTCACGTAGTCGACGTCGATCGACGAGCACGCGGCGATCGCCGACAGCAGCAGCTCGACCGCAGTGAAGTCCCCCTGGCTCCCCCCGACCCGCATCGTCCCGCCCCGAGCATTAGTGATCGTGTAGACGCCGGTCCCCTCGCGCCGCAGGCTGACGTGTCGGTGCTTCGGCTTCTCCGGCGGGAGCTCGGCCGGTCGCTCGCTGTCCATCTGCACAGCCTACGAAGCGCCTGCTACACACGGACCGTGACGTACTGGCAGAGCTGGCACGGCGCATACGCCGACCCGACCTCCTCACTGAGCCGCCGACTCCTCGTCGTCCAGGAGCAGGTCGGCCGGTGGCTCGACGAGACGGCGCCGCGCCCGGTCCGCGTGCTCAGCATCTGTGCGGGCGACGGCCGCGACCTGCTCGAGGTGCTCGCCGGACGGAGCGATGCCCACCGCGTCACGGCGACACTCGTCGAGCGCGACGAGGGCCTCGCGGCCCGCGCTCGCGACGCGACCGGCGGACTCGACGTCGACGTGCGCGTCGCCGACGCCGGCGACCCAGCGGCGTATGCGGACCAGCCGCCGGCCGACCTCGTCCTCGTCTGCGGGGTGTTCGGGAACATCTCGGACGCGGACATCGCGCACGTCATCGCCGAGCTCCCCGCGCTCTGTGCGCCGGACGCGCGAGTGATCTGGACCCGCACTCGGCGCGCGCCGGACCTGACGCCGCAGGTTCGAGCGTGGTTCACTGACAACGGGTTTCGCGAGGTGGAGTTCATCGCCGTCCCCGGCGGGTCAGCGGCGGTCGGCGTCGCCGACCTCGTGTCCACGCCGCGGCGAAGGCTGGGGCCGCAGCGGCTGTTCACCTTCCTGTCCCAGTCGGCCAACGCGGCCACGCTGTCCGTCTACGAGCAGGCGGCCGACCTCTACCGCGACTCCCAGAGCCCCGCCCCGGACTGGCACATCCGGTTCCTCGACCGGGTCGCAGCTGCGCTGCCCTCCGGTGCGAACGTGCTGGAGATCGGGTCGGGCACCGGCGACGACACCCGGTACCTGCTCGGCCACGGTCTTGCTGTCCAGCCGTCCGACGCGGCGACCTCGTTCGTCGACGCGATGCGGAGCCGCGGGTTGCCGGCGCTACGGCTCGATGTCCTCGCCGACGACCTGGGCGGGCCGTGGGACGCCGTCGTGGCGTTCGCGATGCTGCTCCACCTGACACCGGCCGAGCTCGGCCGGGCCCTCGACCGGATCCACCACTCCGTCCGGCCGGGCGGACTGCTCGGCATCTCGGTCAAGGAGGGCGACGGTTCGGGCTGGAGCGACCACCGGCTCGGCCTACCGCGGTACTTCACGTACTGGCGCGTGGCGCCGCTGACCCGGATGCTCGAGACCCACGGCTGGCGCGTCGAGCACGTCGAGCAGCAGGCCGGTCAGCGGGACGACTGGATCCAGCTCATCGCCCGAAGCGACGCCGAGGCGGCAGTTACCCTGAACCGGTGAGCAACGAGGGGGGCGGTTATCCGCAGGACCGGCCGGCGCAGGAACGGCCGCCGACGGCCCCGCAGTACGAGCAGGCCCCGCAGTATCCGCAGTACCAGCAGCCGTATGCCCCGCCGGCCTACGGTGCGCCGGGCTCCGACCAGGTGCAGTTCCACGAGCCCGGACCGGCTCTCGAGCACCCCCAGGCGACGCTGGCCTTCGTCCTCGGCCTGCTCTCGATCCTGGGGCTGACCATCCTCGGACCGTTCGGGTGGTACATCGGCAACAAGGTGGTCGGCGAGATCGACCGTGACGGACGGGTGTTCGCGAACCGCGGGCTAGCCATGGCCGGCAAGGTGCTGGGGATCATCGGGACGGTGTTCCTCATCCTCAGCGTTCTCGCCTTCGTGGCGTTCATCGTCTTCGTGGTCGTCGCCGCCTCGACCTCCTGAGCAACGGGATCACGCCGGCGAGAGGGCCATGCCCGGGACGCGGGCGCGGATCGCGGCCATCGTCGCCTCGTCCGATACGCCCTGCCAGTCGTACCTCGGGGTGTACGGCGCCGTCAGGAGGCAGACGTCATCGTCGGAGAGCTCGACGTCCAGGGAGGCGATCGCCTCGTCGATCTGCCGGATCGACCCGGCGCCTACCAGCGGGGCGGTGACGACGGGCTGTCGATGCAGCCAGGCGAGAGCGATCGCCGCGCGGCTGACGCCGTGGGCCTCAGCCACCTGTCCGACCGCGTCGATGATGGCGTGGTTCGACGCCTCCTCGGCCGGGGTGTAGAGCAGGTCCGCATACGCTCCGTCGGTCTCCGACCGGGCGGTCGACCGCGCGTCGTCCCACCCGCGGGCCAGCCTTCCGCGGGCGAGCGGGCTCCAGACGATCGTGCCGACGCCCTCGTCGAGGCACAGCGGGATCATCTCGCGCTCCTCCTCCCGGGCGAGCAGGTTGTAGTGGTCCTGCATGCTGACGAACCGGGCCCAGCCGTGCGCGCGCTGGAGATGGAGGGCCTTGGCGAACTCCCACGCGAACATCGAGGAGGCGCCGAGGTAGCGGACCTTGCCGCTCCGGACCAGGTCACTCGCGATCTACCAGGAGGAGGTGGAGCGCATCGTCAGTCGGGTCCCCGACCTCCTGGCCGAGCGGAGGCCGCTCGAGGCCCTACGCGAGTGGACCACCGACCTGGTCGAGGCGATGCGCCAGAAGCACGGGCTCGGTGACGCCCTCAGCCCCGGTGCGCATGCCGCGATGAGCGAGCGGGCCTACGGGCCGGTGATCGAGGCGATCACCCAGCTCCTCGACGCCGG
>DASTNV010000264.1:0-8687 GCA_035762725.1 Lapillicoccus sp.
CGCGGCTCCCGCATGTTGCTGCCTAATAGGAACGCAGCGGTTAATAGGAGCGCAGCGGTCGGAATTCCGACCGCTGCGCTCCTATTGGGTGAAATCAGCGGCGTAGCTCAGCCGAGGAAGTCCCAGAGCCAGTCGTTGCGCTTGCCGCCGTTGTAGAGCGACTCCGGCCAGTCGGCGGATCGGTGGTCGCCGTATGCGCGAACCGCGCCGGCCCCGTCGCCGAGACCCTCCGCATACTCCGGGATCGGCAGGTAGTACATGTACGACATCAGCCGGTCCTGGAACTTCCACTGGCCGCCGTCGCGGCGGTAGGTGTCCTTGTAGCGCAGCGCCACGACCATGCCGACGCCGTTGCGGGTCACCTCGGCATGTGACGCGAGCAGGCCGTAGGCGATGTCAGGGTTGTCGTCGTCGAACCGGACGACGTGGCCGTGGCTGTAGTGGTTCGTCGGACCGAGCGCGGCGAACCGGCCCATGTAGGTCGTGACGATCTCCTCCATCCCCGTGGCGCCGAAGACACCGTCCTGGGACCGCAACGTGGCGTCCTCACAGAAGATCCGGCGGATGCCGTCCTCGTCGCGCTCGTCCATGACGTAGCCGTAGAGGATGCCGAGCGCCTGGATCGCGTTCGTGTCCTCCAACCGGGCAACCCGCGTCTCCAGGTCAGTGCTCATCCGCGTTGCTCCTTTGCATTCATGATGATCGTGATCATGGTATGCAGCGACGTGCGTCGCGACAAGGGGTCACGGCAGGTGGTCGGCCACCACCTTGAGATCCGCGACCAGCGCCGCGTGGTCCTCGTCACGGTTCCGGGACCGCAGGACCGACGACGGGTGGACCGTCGCGAAGAAGCTCGGGGGCGGGCCCTCACCCCGCCAGCCGGCCGGCGGGTCGAGGGTGCGGCCGCGGGAGACCCCGACGCGGAAGCTCGGCCCGAACACCGCCTGCCCCGCGGTCGCCCCGAGGACGACGACAAACTGGGGACGTACCGCGTCGAACTCCGCGAGCAGCCAGGGTCCGCACGCCGTGACGTTCCACCGCGTCGGCGTCGCGTGGATCCGCTGCTTGCCCTTGACGGTGAACCGGAAGTGCTTGACCGCGTTCGTCACGTAGGCGCGCGACGGGTCGATCCCCGCCTCTTGCAACGCGCCGACCAGGAGCCGGCCAGCCGGCCCCACGAACGGCTTGCCCTGCCGGTCCTCCTGGTCGCCCGGCTGCTCGCCGACGAGCATGAGGTCGGCCTGCGGGTTGCCGCGGCCCATGACGACCTGGGTGGCGTCGCGGAACAGCTCGCAGCCACGGCACGACGGCGCGGCCGCCTCCAGCGCGGGGATGCTGTGGTCCTCGGGTACCCAGGGCTGCGCACCCGGGTACTCCTCCCGCAACAGCGAGCCGCCTGGCATACCGTCTCCTCCCGACGTTCCTCAAGCGGCGCATACCCCGCTGCGCGGTCCGCGACACCTAGCGTTGAGAGCGGTTCTCGACCCGGGCGAGCAGCCGGGCGGGCAGCACGACCCACTGGACGACGAAGAAGGCCAGGGCGACGACCCCACCGACGATGGCGGCGGTCGGGCCGGCGACGAACCCGAACACCAGGACGACGACGGCCACGATGGTCAGCGCCAGGGTGGCGAGGCCGGCCTTGGTCAGCCGGTCGGCGCTCGAGACCAGCTCGCGCTTGGCGCGGCGGCGGAAGAGCAGGCGGTGCGAGGCCACCGGAGCGACGACGATCACCGTCGACACCACGGCCAGGCTGAGCGCGATGAGAAAGACCAGACGCAACGGGTCGGGCAGCTCTCCGAAGCGCTGCTGGAACGGCACCGTGAGGAGGAACCCGGTGAGGATCTGTAGGCCGGTCTGGGTGACCCGGAGCTCCTGGAGCAGCTCGTTCCAGTTCCGGTCGGCGCGCTCGGTGGGGGTCTCGTCGCGCTCCTGGCCGTCCGGGTCCGTTGCGTCGCCAGAGTCCCGACGGGGCTCGCCGTCGAGCTCGTCGTCCATCCCGGCAGCCTGCCACGGAACCCGACGCGGCGGCATACCGTGAGTGGATGACCGGCCGATGGGCGAACCTCGCGCTGGCTGTCCTGGTGCCCTTGTCGCTGCTGTCCGGGGTCGCGCTGTTCCTCGTCGGGAGCGGTCCGGTCTGGCTGGTCGCGGTGCTGCACGGCGGACTCGGGCTGGCGTTCCTGGCGCTGGTGCCGTGGAAGCGCGTCGTCGTCCGACGGGGCCTGGCGAAGCGACGGCCCGGACGCGACGTGTCGATCCTGCTGACCTGGGTGCTGCTCTTCACGGTGCTGTCGGGGGTGGCCCACCTGGTCGGGCTGACCGCGGCGGCGTTGCCGGTCACGGTGATGCAGCTGCACGTGACCGCGGGTGTCGTCGCCACCGTGCTGACGATCGCCCACGCCGTGCAGCGGCCAGTCCGGGTCCGGCGGACCGACTGGGGGCGCCGTGCACTGCTCCGAGGCGGCGCCGTCACGGCGGCTGCCGCAGGGCTCGGCGTGGCCGCGGCGGCCACCGGTTCGGCGGTGGACCGCGCCGGCAACCGGCAGGCGACCGGGTCGTTCCGGGTGCCGTCGGACCAGGTCCCGGTGACGCAGTGGTTCCTCGACAGCGTGCCGGAGGTGGACCTGGGTTCGTGGCGGCTCACCGTGGTAACGCCTTCCGGGGCACGACAGCTGGGCCTCGCTGAGCTGTCGGCCGACGACGAGGTCCGCGCGATCCTCGACTGCACGGGCGGCTGGTGGGCCGACGTGGTGTGGCGCGGGATGCGGCTCTCGCGGCTGGCACCCGTCGGCGCCACGGTCCTCGTGACGAGCACCACGGGGTATGCGCGTCGCCTTCCTGTCTCGGACGACGTGCTGTTGGCGACGACGATGGGCGGCCAGCCGCTCACGCCCGGACATGGTGCGCCGGTTCGGCTGGTCGTGCCGGGACGCCGCGGGTACCACTGGGTGAAGTGGGTCGAGCGGGTCGAGGTCGTGGACGGACCGTGGTGGGCGCAACCGCCACTCCCCCTCCGCTGACGACCCGCCACGTCGGCGCCACCGACGACGTTTCCGCCCGCCAATTTCTCCGCACGTGATGAGAAGTCGACTTCTCCGCACGTGATGAGTTCGGGGTGGGACGAATCCGACATGTCCCGATTTCTCCTCATCACGTGCGGAGAAGTTGGCGCGCTGAGCGACGGGACCGAGTGTCAAGGTGGGTTGACATAGCGAATGTGTCAATCTAGATTGACAGATATGACCTCCGCCTCCGACCTTGCCTCGACCGCGTCGAGCAGTGACCCCGCCGAGGGTCTGCGGGCCGTCGTCGCGCTGCGCGAGCTGCTCGAGCGCCTCGAGTACCTGCACGTCCGCCGGGCCCGCGAGCAGGGCTGGTCCTGGCAGGACATCGCCGGCGTGCTCGGCGTCTCCCGCCAGGCCGTCCACCAGAAGCACGGCGGCCGGATCCCCACCACGAGGAGCAACTGACCATGTTCGAGCGATTCACCGCGTCGGCCCGCGGCACCGTGGTCCGGGCTCAGCAGGAGGCTCAGGACGCCGGCGACGGGCACGTCGGTACTGAGCACGTCGTCATCGCCCTGGCCCAGGACGAAGGGATCGCCGGCGAGGTCCTCCGCGCCGCCGGTGTCAGTGCGCAGGACCTGCGTCGGGCCCGAGTCGCCGAAGACGTCGACGACAGCGGCGGCCGGCTGGACGCCGACGCGCTCCGCAGCCTCGGCATCGACCTCGACGACGTCCGCCGCTCGGTCGAGGAGACCTTCGGTGCGGGCGCCCTCGACGCGGCACCTTCCCGGCCCTCACCGCGCCGGTGGTTGGGCGACCACATCCCCTTCAGCGCCCGAGCCAAGAAGTGCCTCGAGCGCGGGCTCCGCCAGGCGATCATGCTCGGCGACACGCGCATCGGGTCCGAGCACCTGCTCCTCGGTGTCCTCGACGAAGGCACCGGCGCGGGCGTTCGACTGCTCCGCGACCGTGGCGTCGACCTCCCCCAGCTCCGGGCCACCACCGTCGCGCGGTCCCGCCGCTCCGCCTGATCAGGAGGCTGGCCGCCTCAACCCACGCCGCCCCGGCGCGCTGGTCCCAGGAAGGTGGGGCAGGGTGGCCGGGTGACCGAAGACGTCGAGCGGCGGACCGCCCGCCCCGCCGACGACACCGACTGGTCGCCGCACCCCCACCGATGGCGGATCATCTCGGTCTCGCTGCTGGTCGGGTTCATGTCGCTGCTCGACGTCTCGATCGTCAACGTGGCCATCCCGTCGATGCAGCAGGGCCTCGACACCTCGGCCAGCGCGATCCAGTGGGTGGTCTCCGGCTATCTGCTGACCTTCGGCCTGACCCTCGTGGCCGGCGGCCGGCTGGGCGACGCCTATGGCCGGCGCCGAATGATGCTCATCGGGCTGGTCGGGTTCATCCTCTCCAGCGCCGCGGTCGGGTTCGCGCCGAACGTCGCGCTGGTCATTGTCGCCCGGCTCGTCCAGGGCGCCATGGGCGGCCTCCTGACGCCGCAGAACTCCGGCCTGGTGCAAGAGCTGTTCCGCGGGTCCGAACGGGCCCGCGCATTCGGGTTGTTCGGCGCGACGGTGTCGGTGTCGTCGGCCGCCGGGCCGGTCGTCGGCGGCCTGATCCTCGCGGCGGCCGGACCGGACAACGGGTGGCGCTACCTGTTCCTCGTCAATGTGCCGCTCGGCCTCATCGGTCTCGTCGCCGTCGCCAAGCTGGTCCCCCGGCGGCTGCCGGGCGCCGAGCACGTCGACAGCCGGATCGACGTCGTGGGCGCGCTGCTGCTGGGGATCAGCGTGCTGTGCCTGCTCTACCCCGTCGTCAGCGTCGAGGCCGGCCAGCGCTGGACGCTGCTCCTCCTCGCCGGCGTCCCGCTGTTCGCGTGGGCCTTCGTGCGATGGGAGCGTCGTCTCCACGCGCTGAACCGCCCGCCGCTGCTCGACATCGGGCTCTTACGCAGCCTGCCCGGCTACACCAACGGGCTGCTCGTCGGGTCGACCTACTTCGCCGGCTACACCGGGATCCTGCTGGTCCTCTCGGTGTATCTCCAAGAGGGTCTGGGGTTTTCGCCCCTGGGCGCTGGGCTCCTCCTCATGCCGTTCGCGGTCGGCTCCGCGATCTCGTCGCCGCTGGCCGGCCGGATCGTGCCGCGGTTCGGGCGCCGGCTCACCGTGATCGCCCTGGCCGTGACGATGACGGGGGTATGCCTGCTCGCCCTCCTCGTCGCCGGGCGCGACCCGTCCGGACTGGCCTGGGTCGCGGTCCCGGTCATGTTCGTCACCGGGCTCGGTGGCGGCGCCGTCGTCTCCCCGAACATCTCGATCACCCTGGCCGACGTCCCGCCGCGCATGGGTGGCGCGGCCGGCGGTGCTCTGCAGACCGGACAGCGGATCGGGGCGGCGATCGGCGCGGCCGTGCTGATGACCGTCTACGAGTCCGCCCAGCACTCCGGCGCGGGGCCGGCGCTCCGGATCGCCCTCAGCACCTCGCTCGCCCTGCTCGCCGTGGCCTTGCTCATGGCGTTGCGGGCCCTACGTCACGACGACGGGCGGTTCGGCGAGGTCAGCGAGCCGTCGGCGTGAGGTTGCCCCGGGCGGACGGGGAGTGGGCCGTCGTCCGCCCGGGGCGGTCTGGGGAGTCCGGAGTGATCCGGCTCAGGGCAGGTCGATCGGACGCAACACCGCGGTGATGCCGTGGGCGATCTGCTTGTTGCCCTTGTTGATGTTCAACGCGAACGGGTTCAGGTAGGGATTGGCGTCGGTCGGGTCCTGGTCGATGAGCCGGACCACGCCGAGCCAGCTGACCAGGACGTCCACGGTGATCGTGCCGCCCTGGGCCGTGGTGAGCGCCGCGCCGTCGGCCTTGACCGCATCCGAGGACGCGATCGTCGCTCCGGGTACGACGTGGTAGAGCAGAACCGCCTCGATGGTGTCGACCCCGGCCGCCGCGACGAGAGCGTCGAAGACCTGCTTCTCGCTGCCGTACGACTTACCGGTCAGCTGGCGGACCAGGTCGCGGAATGCCACGTCCGACGGCAGGAAGGCGGTCAGGGCAACATCGCCGTTGGCCAGCAGCACCACTGGGCTCGCCGGCTTGGCGGCGACGACGGCGAGCACGGCCTGGGTGACGATGTCGTAGTCGAACGGGTTGCCGTCGAACTGGCCGTTCCCGTTCGCTGTGAGCACCGCCGCCAGACTCCGGGTCCCGGTCGGCGCCGCCGGGGCGGCCGAGGCGGCCGATGGGGCGGCCATGAGGATCGCGGCGCCGGCCGCAACGGAAAGGGCGATGGAGCGACGCAGTCTCATCACAACTCCTCCGATCGATGTGAGCCCGCCGGGCGTCGTCGGACGGCGGTACTCCCCTACTTCCCGCCGAGCCGGACCTGGGGATGCACGTTTCGCTGCGAGATTTGGGCCGCGTTCACAGCGAAAAGTCCGAGAATCGCGGCATGACCACCACCGAGTCCCTCTCCAGCTCCGCGGCCGTCGACACGCCGCGGGCGGCGCGCTATGGCAAGCAGCTGGCCTCGCACCTCGGCCGCCGCGTCGTCACCGAGTGGGACGAGCACACCGGCACGGGACTGGTGGTCTTCGACGGGGGCCGCTGCGAGCTGCGGGCCACCCCCGACCAGCTGCTGCTCCACGTGGTGCTCAAGCCGGGTACCGACCCGAGCGTCGCCGGCGGCCGGCTCGACCTCATCGAGGACGTCGTCGGCCGGCACCTGGTCCGGTTCGGCACCCGCGACGAGCTCGTCGTGCGCTGGGTGCGGCCGGACGGCACCAACGGCCGCGAGTATGCGTACACCGACGACCGGCCCGAGGGTCACCAGATGCCGCGCTGACGCGGCATACCTCTCCTTCCAGCCGTCAGCGGGCTACAGCGGTCCCAACCTGGTCGGCGAGCAGGACCGCGACGCGCAGCTGCTCGGCCGTCGGACGGCGGACCTGGGTGGCCGCGGTCAGGACGAAGCCACCGACCGCGCGACCGCCGCTGCGGACCGGTAGGAGGATCTCCTCGTCCGGTGGCAGGCCGTGCCGCTCGACGTCCAGGTCGCGGCCGCCGCTGCGGACGACGCCGTCCGGCTGGACGACGGTCCGCAGGTGCGGCGCGACCGGAGCGAACCGACAGCCGTCCAGGCCCAGCAAGGTGGTCAGCTCGCCGCCGACCAGCGCCACGAGATCCTTGGGGTCGGCCTCTCGCGAGGCCACCTGTTCGGCGGCGCTGAGGACGCCGTCCAGATAACCGCGCCGCCGGCTCGACCCGGCCTGCTGACGACGGCCCCACAGCGCGAGCTCGGTCACGGCGAGGCCCACCGCGAGCAGCAGCACCAGCGTCTCGACGTCGTCGGGGTTGCTCACCGCCAGCGTCCCGTACGGCTGGGTGAGGAACAGGTCGAAGAACACGCCCGCGGAGAGCGCCGCCAGGAACCCGGCCGCCCGCACTCCCGTTGACGACGCGGCAACGACGACGAGCACGAGGACAAGGACGGCGGAGGCCGTGCTGACATCGTCGCGGACCAGCGTGAGCAGCCCCGCCGCCGTCAACGGCGCCACGACGCTGGCGACGAGGAGCCAGCCGCGGTACCGCCTCGCGCTGATGTCCATGTCTCCAGGCAAGCACCGCCGCGGACCGCCGGACGGAACCCTGACGCGATCTTGACGCCGGTTAGCGTGGCCCGGTGTCCGCTGGCCAGGTCGCGATGCTGCAGCACCGGTTCGCCGAGTTCGCCGCGACCTACCCGGAGCTGACCCTCTACAGCGCCGTGTGCCGGCAGGTCGCCAGCGACCCCGAGTGCGCCGGCCTGCTGGCCGAAGCCGCGCCGGGCCAGGACCGCCCGGTGCTCTGGCTCGCCGCACTCCACGACCTCGTCCTGCGTGACCCAAATGTGCCAGCCGCCCGCTGGTACCCCAGCGTCGTCGGCCGGGACCAGGTCCCGGACGGCGACCCGTGGCCGGACGTTCGCCACACGGTGCTCGACCATGAAACCGAGCTGCGGGCCGTCATCGCGACCCGGTCCACCCAGACCAACGAGGTGAACCGGTCCGTCTACCTCGCCCCAGCCCTCGCGCTCGCCGCCGCCGACCTGTCCGACCGCCCCGTGGTACTCGTCGAGATGGGCGCCAGCGCGGGCCTTCTGCTCGACGTCGACCGGTACCGCACCGAGCTCACCGGACCGCCGGACCTCGTCCTCGGCGACCCGGCGTCGACGGTGCGCTGCGCCGGCGTGGACCGGTCCGAGCGCCGCCTGGCGGCGCGCAACCCGACTCCGATGCTCCCGCCGGTGGCCGTCCGGCGCGGCCTGGACCGGCATCCGGTCGAGCTCTCTGACCCGACGGCGGTGCGGTGGCTGGAGGCGTGCCTCTGGCCGGACGTCCCGGGCCGGGTGGAGCGGTTCCGTTTCGCGGTCGACAAGCGGTCGCTCGACCCCCTGACCGTCGTGGCGGGCGACATGGTCGACGACCTCCCAGCCGTCGTGGATGACGCCCTCGCGGACGCATCCGACGACGCTCATCTCGTCGCGATGAGCTCGTGGGCGCTGACCTACGTCGACCGCGCCCGCCGGCCGGAGGTGGCTACGACGCTCGCTGCCGTCGCCTCCGGCGGCCGGCCGGTCACGTGGCTGACCGCCGAGCCACCGAAGTGCACCCCGGGCGTCACTCCCCCGCCTGAGCGTCCGGAGGA
>DASTNV010000265.1:0-5887 GCA_035762725.1 Lapillicoccus sp.
AACAGCTCCTGTCGCGGTGCGTCCCGGCGAACCGCGTCCCACGCGCCGCCGCCGAGCTCCTCGGCCACTTCGACCACCGGACCCAGCGGGCGCGGGGTGAACTGTCCGTCGCACCGACCCCAGAGCCAGCGCGCCGGCACCGCGGTCTCCGCCGCCTCGACGAGGCTTGACTTGCCGACGCCGGCCTCCCCGGCGACCAGCACCAGCCGGCCGTCGCCCGAGGCGACCTCGGCCGCATACGCGACGAGGGCGTCGAGCTGGAGGTGACGTTCGAGCAGGCTCACCCGGCCGATTGTCCACCCGGGGCGTCACGATGCCCCCGGACCCAGTCGACCTCGAGCTCCGGGACCAGGTGGTCGTCGCCGCCGACGGACCGGTCGGGGAAGTCGAAGACGGCCAGCATCAGCTGGACCGGGTATCGCGGTGGGCGCTCGGTACGCCGGATCCGCACTCCGTCGATGTAGTGGTCGACAAAGTCGGTATGCCAGTCGCAGGCGTAGGTGTGCCAGTCGGACACGTCGATCGGCAGCCGGGTCACGGCGAAGTCCTCGCGGACATCCGGGTCGCGGAAGGTGTGCAGGCCGGCCCCGACGCCCGTGGACTCGCCCGGGACGACCGCGTCACCGAAGACCTCCATGACACAGATCTCGGCGCACTCCTTGGGGTCCTGCTCGAGCCCGACCATCCAGAGCGACACCATCGAGCGCGGCGAGATCATCGCCCGGGCCCGCATCTCGACCCAGCCCTCGTGCGGTGTCCAGCCCCGGTGGGTCGGCTGCTGCTCGCGCACGGTCTGTCCAGCGCGGAACGGCTGCTGGCCCTCTGTGCTGCCGACCGGCCCGGACCAGCTGCCGGACTGGATGCCGGAGACGCGGATCGGCGGCTCGTGGTCGCCCGCGCACCACACCGGGTGGTCCGGCGGGATGCGCAGCCGCAGGGTCGAGC
Source organism: Lapillicoccus sp. (assembly GCA_035762725.1). GTDB lineage: Bacteria > Actinomycetota > Actinomycetes > Actinomycetales > Dermatophilaceae > Lapillicoccus. The sequence goes on from DASTNV010000265.1 coordinate 946, forward strand.
CGCCCATCTCGTATGCGGCGGCGCTCAGCTCGCGGGAGCTCCAGGCGGGCAGGTAGTGGGGTACCCAGACCTCGGTGTTCAGTGACGGTGCGTCGAACTCGTCGGCGAACACGGCACGCACCTCCTGGTCAGAGCTGGGTCAGGGTCTCCATAGCGGTATGCAGCGCGGCCAGCCGGTCGGCCGCGGTCCGACGGGCGGCGGCGAGACGTTCCGCGGTGCCGACCGACTCGACTGCCTCGAGGTACACCTTGAGCTTCGGCTCGGTACCCGAGGGGCGGACGATCACCCGCGAGCCGTCGGCGAGGAACCAGCGCACCCCCTCGGTCGGCGGCAGCCCCCCGTCGCCGCGGGCCAGGTCGTCGACCTTCGAGACGAGCACCGTGCCGAGCTCGCGCGGCGGCGCGGATCGCAGCCGCTCCATCACCGGCGCGATCTGGGCGAGGTCGGCGACCCGGACCGAGAACGCGTCGGTGGCATACACGCCGTGCTCGACCGCGATGTCGTCGAGGACGGTGAGCAGGTTGCGCCCCTCGGTCTTCAGCACTGCGGTGTACCAGGCGAGCAGCAGGGCCGCGCTGACGCCGTCCTTGTCGCGGACGATGTCGGGGGCCACGCAGTAGCCGATCGCCTCCTCGTACCCGTACCCGAGCCCCGGCACCCGGGCGATCCACTTGAACCCGGTGAGCGTCTCGACGTGTCGGAACCCCGCCGCCTCGGCCATCGTCCCCAGCAGGCGCGACGACACGATGGAGCAGGCGACCACGGCGTCCGGCGCGAGGCCGCGACGACGCGAGGCCTCGAAGAACAGGGCACCGAGCTCGTCGCCGCGGAGCATCCGCCAGCCGTCGCGGTCGAGCACGGCCGCGGCGCACCGGTCGGCGTCCGGGTCGTTGGCGATGACGACGTCGGGATGTACCTCCCGAGCCACCGCCAGGGCGGCGTCGATCGCGCCGGTCTCCTCAGGGTTCGGGAAGCTCACCGTCGGGAAGTCGGGGTCCGGAACAGACTGTGTCGCAACGGTTCTCGGTTCAGGGAAGCCGGCGGCGGCGAAGACCCGGCGAACCGTGTCATCGCCCACCCCGTGCAGTGCGGTGTGCACCACGCTGACGTCGGTCGCCGCACCGTTGGGCAGCATCGCCGCGACCCGGTCGACGTAGGCGTCCTGGATCTCGTCGCCGAGGTTCTGCCAGCCGTCCTCGGCGAGGTACAGGTCGCGCACCGACCGCACGGCGGCGATGTGCGACGCGATCTGTGCGTCCGTGGGCGGGACGATCTGGCTGCCGTCGCCGAGGTAGACCTTGTACCCGTTGTCCTGCGGCGGGTTGTGGCTCGCCGTGACCATGACCCCGGCGTCGGCACCGAGGTGGCGGATCGCGAAGGCCAACACCGGCGTTGGCAGCGGCCGGGGCAGAACCGCGGCGTGGCCGCCCGCCCCGACCACGACCGCGGCCGTGTCGCGGGCGAAGACGTCGGAGTTGTACCGCGCATCGAACCCGATGACCACCATCGGTTCGGGGATGCCGGCCTCGGCCTGGAGGTAGGCGACGAGCCCGGCCGCCGCGCGCTGCACGACGGCCCGGTTCATCCGGTTCGGCCCGCCGCCGAGCGCGCCACGCAACCCGGCGGTCCCGAACTCGAGCATCCCGTCGAACCGGTCGGCGAGGTCCATCGACGCCTCGAGGTCACCCTCGTCCGCGGCGGCGACGAGGTTGGTCAGCTCCTGGGCGGTGGCCGGATCGGGGTCGTCGTCGATCCAGGCCTGGACGCGCGCGCCGAGCGAGTCGTCGTCGGTCACGACGCCACCCGCTGCACGACGTCCGCGAGCAGCCGGCCGCACCGCTCGGCCGCCGCCTGACCCGCCTCGATGACCTCCTGGTGGGAGAGGGGCTCGTCGGAGATGCCGGCGGCGAGGTTCGTGACCAATGAGATGCCGAGGACCTCGAGCCCGACGTGCCGCGCGGCGATGGCCTCGAGCGTGGTGGACATGCCCACGAGGTCGCCGCCGATCCGCTTGGCCATCTGCACCTCCGCCGGTGTCTCGTAGTGGGGGCCGCGGAACTGGACGTACACGCCCTCGTCGAGGGTCGGGTCGACCTCACGCGCGATGGCGCGCAGTCGCGGGGAGTACAGGTCGGTGAGGTCGACGAAGGTCGGCCCCTCGAGCGGCGACGTCGCGGTCAGGTTGATGTGGTCGCGGATCAGTACCGGCGTCCCAGGTCCCCACGCCGGGTTGAGACCGCCGCAGCCGTTGGTGAGCACGATGGTCGAGCAACCGGCCGCGCTGGCCGTCCGCACCGCGTGGACCACGGAACGAACGCCGCGACCCTCGTAGAAGTGCGTCCGCGTCCCGTAGACCAGCGCCCGTCGGCCGGTGTCGCCGATCGCGACCGACCGCATGCTCCCGCTGTGGCCGGTGACCGCCGCGGCGTGGAACCCGGGCACGTCCGCGTTGTCCACCGTGGCGAGGGTCGGCCCGATGAGGTCCGCGGTCTGGCCCCAGCCGGACCCGAGGACGAGGGCGACGTCGTGGGTGGCGGCGCCGGTGCGTTCCGCGATGACCGTGGCCGCGGCCTTCGCGACGTCGAAGGGGTCGGTGCCGGGGTCCTGGAGATCCACGCTCACGCCAAGACCTTAGTGGCCGGGGCCCTTCCGGCTCCGATGGTTGGATGGAGGGGTGATCGGGCACCCCACGTCGGTCGTCATCCTCGGTGGCGGCCCCGGCGGGTACGAGGCTGCGCTCGTCGCCGTCCGGCTCGGGGCTTCGGTGGCGATCATCGACCGCGACGGTCTCGGCGGGGCCTGCGTGCTCACCGACTGCGTCCCGAGCAAGACGCTGATCTCGACGGCCGGGTTCGTCCAGAACCGCGTGTCCGCGGGCGATCTCGGCGTGGGGCTGGCCGACGCGACCGTCGACCTCGCCGCGGCCAACCGCCGGATCCTCCACCTCGCCGAGGCGCAGAGCGCCGACATCACCACCCGGCTGACCGGCGACGGCATCCGCATCGTCCGCGGTACCGGCACACTGCTCGGCGCCGACAAGGTCCGGGCGGTGGGGGAGGACGGCACGGTCGAGGACCTCGAGGCCCACGTCGTTCTCCTCGCCACCGGGTCGACGCCGCGGACCATGCCGACCGCCCAGCCGGACGGCGAACGGATCCTCACCTGGCAGCAGATCTACTCCCTGACCGAGCTGCCCGAGCACCTCGTCGTCGTCGGGTCCGGCGTGACCGGCGCCGAGCTGGCCCACGCCTACGTCGGCCTCGGCGCTCAGGTCACCCTGGTCTCGTCCCGCGAGCGGGTTCTCCCCGGCGAGGACGCCGACGCGGCCACGGTCATCGAGGAGGTGTTCCGCCGCGACGGGATGCAGGTCCTCGGGCAGTCGCGGATGGCCGGCGTCGAGCGGACCGCCGACGGGGTATGCGTCACCCTGACCGACGGCCGCACGGTGCGCGGCTCGCACGCCCTGCTCGCGGTCGGCTCAGTTCCGCGCACCTCGGGAATCGGGCTGGCGGAGAACGGGATCGAGCTCAAGGAGTCCGGCCACATCGAGGTCGACGGGGTCTCGCGGACTTCGGTTCGCGGGGTGTATGCGGCGGGAGACTGCACGGGGGTCCTCCCGCTCGCGTCGGTGGCGGCCATGCAGGGGCGGATCGCGATGTGGCACGCGCTGGGCGACGCGGTCGCGCCGCTGCGGCTCGACGTCGTCAGCGCCAACGTCTTCACCTCACCCGAGATCGCCACCGTCGGCATCACCCAGAACGACGTGGACGCGGGCCGGGTCTCGGCGAAGTCGGTGATGTTGCCGCTGGCCACGAACCCCCGCGCCAAGATGGACCGCTTCACCGACGGTTTCGTCAAGGTCTTCGCGCAGGAGGGCGGCGGCACGGTGCTGGGCGGCGTCGTCGTGGCCCCGCGGGCCTCCGAGCTGATCTACCCGCTGACCATGGCGGTCCAGAACCACCTCAGCGTCGACCAGCTCTCCAGCACGTTCACGGTGTACCCGTCGATGTCCGGGTCGGTCGCCGAGGCGGCGCGGCGCCTGCACAAGGCCTGAGGCGTCAGCTCTCCGGGTGGTTCCGGCGCAGGTCGGGGTCGTTCTCCTCGGTGAAGCGGTGCTCCGCGTCCTCCTCGCGCGCCCACCGCTCCCGGCGGCCCTCCGACGCGCGGCGGCGCAACCAGCGCATGAGGGGCCATAGCACCGCGAGGATGACGATGAGGATCAGCAGGTTCGTGACCGAGAACCCCTCCCACGGCATCTGATCCGCGGACGTGAGCAGGGGCATACGTCGATAGTAGGCGGTCGCCGGGAGGCCGCGGACCGCCACGCGAGCTAGGGTCGAAGGACCGGCAGAGATGGGACCGGCAAGGGACGCTGAGGGACCGAGAAGGGACGAAGCGATGAGCAACGAGAGCTTCCTCGACAAGGTGAAGGACTTCGTCACGGGGTATCCCGACCGGCCGGCCGACGAAGCCGCCTCCACGCCGACGCCGCCGCCCGCACCCTCGCCGACTCCGGGCGACCCACCACCCGTTCCTGGCGATCCCGACCCGGTTCCGGGGACGACGCCGGAGCCGCCGACCACGCCACCGGTCCCGAGCCCCGACCCGGTCCCGACCTCGCCGCCGGAGACCGTCCCCGAGGCGGCCCCCGACACCAACGCGGCGCCCGGCACGGTCCGCTAGGTCGACGCTCAGCCGGCCACGGCGCCCGCGGTCAGGCCGCGGATGAATGAAGTAGCGCTGCCGGTTCAGAAAGACCAGCAGCGGCACCGAGTTCGCGACGAACCCCGCCGACGGGATCAGCTCGGCCCCATCGCCGAGCCGCAGCCCCTGTAAGCCCGGCAGTACGACGGTCGACGTCGTGTTCTCACCGGCGCGCGAGGAACAGCAGCGCCATGAGCAGGTCGTTCCACACACACAGGAACGGGAAGATGGCGAACG
>DASTNV010000266.1:0-12006 GCA_035762725.1 Lapillicoccus sp.
GCTAGTACACCGGCTGCGTCGGGTCGACCTCGCGCACCCAGGCGATGACGCCGCCGTCGAGGTTGGCGACGTCGGTGTACCCCGCCGCCCGGGCCAGGCGGGCCGCCTCTCCGGACCGGCCGCCGACCTTGCACATCATGACGATTCGCTGCTCGCGGGCGGCCAGCTCGGAGTGGGCGAACGCCGACCCGTCCCGGAACTCGTCCAGGTGGATCGCCACCGCTCCCGGGATTGACGCGATCGAGCGCTCGTCGGCGCCGCGCACGTCGACCAGCAGGGGCGGAGCGTCCGAGGCCAGCTCGGCGGCCAGCTGGGGCGCCGACACGCTGGGCAAGTCCGCAGCAGTGCCGGTATGCGTCGAGCCCGGCACTCCGCAGAACTCGTCGTAGTCGACGAGCTCCGTCACCGTCGGTGACTCGCCGCATACCGGGCAAGCCGGGTCCTTGCGGACCGACAGGGTGTCCCACGTCATCGCCAGCGCGTCGTGAATCATCAGCCGTCCGACGAGCGGGTTACCCACCCCGAGCAGCAGCTTCACCGTCTCGGTCGCCTGGACCGAACCGATCGCGGCGCACAGCACGCCCAGCACGCCACCTTCCGCGCAGGACGGCACGGTACCCGGCGGTGGCGGGGTCGGGAAGACGCAGCGGTAGCAGGGCCCGTGCTCGGCCCACCAGACCGCGACCTGGCCGTCGAACCGGTAGATCGACCCCCAGACGTGCGGCTTGCCCAGCAGGACGCAGGCGTCGTTGAGGAGGTACCGCGTGGGGAAGTTGTCGGTGCCGTCGACGACCACGTCGTAGTCGCGCAGCACCTCGAGGGCGTTGCTCGAGTCGAGCCGCAGGTCGTGCCGCACGACCTCGACCGACGGGTTGACCCGGGCGACCGCGTCGACGGCGGACTCGGTCTTGAGCCGGCCGACGTCGGCGTCGGAGTGGATGATCTGGCGCTGCAGGTTGCTCGTCTCGACGACGTCCGCGTCGACGACGCCCAGCGTCCCGACGCCGGCGGCGGCGAGGTAGAGCAGGGCCGGCGACCCGAGCCCACCCGCCCCCACGACGAGCACCCGGGCCGCGGTCAGCCGCTCCTGGCCGGATCGGCCCACCTGCGGGAGGAGCACGTGACGCGCATACCGCTCGACGGCCGGACGGTCGAGGGGGCGACCCGGCGGCGCGACGGGCGGGAGTGGCACGCCTCGACGGTACCTCCGACGCCGGGACGGCTTTGCTACTCGTGCGTAGGATGACCAGCGCCGCTCACGGAGGGCGGTTGACCAGGGACGACACGACGGTGAGGACGACGATGACGGCGACGGCGGACGGCCCGACGCGGGGCCAGCGCCTGCCGCGGTCGGCCCGCCGCGCGCAGCTGCTCGAGGCGGCGCAGGCCGCGTTCGTCGAGTACGGCTACCACGCCGCAGCGATGGACGAGATCGCCGACCGGGCCGGCGTGAGCAAACCCGTGCTGTACCAACACTTCCCGGGCAAGCTCGACCTCTACCTCGCCCTCCTCGACCACCACAGCGGGCTGCTGGAGCAGGCCGTTCGGGCTGCCCTGGCCAGCACCACCGACAACCATCAGCGCGTGGTCGCCTGCGTCGGCGCATACTTCGAGTTCGTCGCCCGGCAGGGCGCGCCGTTCCGGCTGCTGTTCGAGTCCGACCTCACCAACGAGCCGGCCGTGGCCGAGCGGATCGAGGGCGTGGCGCTCACCTGCGGGGAAGCGCTGGCCGAGGTCATCGCCGCCGACACCGACCTGCCGGACGCCGACGCGCACCTACTCGGCATGGCTCTGACCGGGATGGCCCAGGTGTCCGCCCGGTACTGGCTCTCGCGTGGCGACCGGGTCCCGCGCGAGGAGGCGGCGAGGGTCGTCGGGCAGCTCGCCTGGCGCGGCATCGGCGGTTTCCCCAAGAGCGAACAGGCGGAACAGGCAGCGCTCACCCGCAGTTGACTGTGCGGTAGCACTGGGCCCGCGTATGCGGTCGCCTACGTCCGCCGGCGAGGTCACCACCCCGCCGGCTCCCCCAACGAAAGGCAACACCGTGGAGGTCAGGATCGGCGTCCAGAACGTCGCTCGCGAGCTGGCGTTCGAGTCCAACCAGACCGTCGAGGAGGTCACGGCGGTGGTCGACGAGGCGCTGAAGAAGGGCGGGACCCTCGCCCTCATCGACGAGAAGGGTCGCCGGTACGTCGTCCCGGTGGCCGCGCTCGGTTTCGTCCACATCGGGGAGACCGAGAAGAGCCGGGTCGGTTTCGGCACCGTCTGACCTGGGAATACTCCCGTTGCGGGACGGGAGATCCGACGGTCGATCGTCACCACATCGCAACCAATTCGGTCGGCTCAGTTCGCCCATCGCCTCGCGCGAAGTGAGACGTTGAGCCTGCGTCACCCATGAATCGCCCGAACCTCGAGTCGGGCCACACGGTCGCCGCCGGCGACCAGAAGGAGTACGGACAATGGTCGGAACCATCATCGGGGCCATCATCACCGGCATCATCATCGGTGCGCTGGGCCGGCTGATCCTCCCGGGCAAGCAGAACATCTCACTGCTGGTGACCATCATCATCGGCATCGTGGCGTCGCTCGTGGCGAACCTCATCCTCGGCGCCATCTTCGGCTACACCGGTGGCGGCGGTATCTCTTGGTGGTTCTGGATCGTCGGAGCCATCCTCGCGGCCATCGGCATCGTCATCTACGGCCGGATGAGCGGACGCGGTTCGCGCGTCTGACGCTCTGACCGTCGACAGGGCCCGGCCGCTCCAGCGGCCGGGCTCTCTCGCGTTCGGACGGGGTGCCGCGGCTGAGCGAGCTCAGACGGCGGCTAGCAACCCTCATTGGGTTGGATTCTCCCGGCCCCCGCCGGAACAATCCCACCCGATCATGGCCGCGGTCGGATTGGCGTAGTTCCGGCGGCGCACACCGCGCGCGTCGACCCACCTCGGGACGGGAGCTCAGGCAGCTCAGGCAGCGAGGCCGAGGCGCGCCATCCGCCGAGTGTGCTCGTCGGTGAGCCGGGCGAACATCCGGCCGAGCTCGGCCAGGTCGGCACCGGGCCGACCGGGCGCACCGACCAGCAACGAGGCCAGGGCGTCCCGCTCGACTCCGACCCGCTGGGCCTGGGTGAGCGCCTCGCCGACCAGCCGCCGCCCCCAGAGGGCGAGCCGGCCGCCGATCCGCGGGTCCTCGGCGATGGCCTGCCGGACCGCGCGCACGATGTACTCGTCGCGGCCCATCCCCTCGATGACCGACTCGACGAGGGCCCGCGTGTCGGCGTCGACGTACGCCGAGATCTCACGGTAGAAGTCCTGGGCGATCCCGTCGCCGACGTACGCCTTTACCAGGCCCTCGAGCCAGTCGTTGGGCGCGGTCCGCTCGTGGAACGCGTCGATCGCGCGGACGAACGGGGCGATGGCCTCCTGCGGGTCGGTACCCAGCTCCTCGAGCCGGGCGACGATCTGCTCGTAATGGAGGAACTCGGTCACGGCGAGCCGGGCGACCTCGGCCTTGTCCCGCGGGCTCGGCGCCGACTCGGCGTCGGCGGCCAGCTGGCTGAACGCCATCAGCTCGCCGTAGGCGAGGGCGCCGAGCAGGTCGACGACGGCGGCGCGGAAGTCCTCGGACCAGTCCGCCGGACCACCGGACGGTGCGGCGTCGTCCCGGGCCTCGGCGCTCGGCTCGCTCATGGCCACACCGTAGCGGGACGCATGCAGCGGGACCGGATTGCTCGAAGGTGCCAGTCCTAGAGTCGCCGCATGTCCACCCCGTCCGGCGAAGCGCACCAGCACCGCGAGTGGGCCGAGTCGTTCGGGACCGACCCGGAGCGCTACCACCGGTCCCGGCCGCGCTACCCCGCGGCCCTGATCCGCGATCTCGTCGACGCTATGCCGGGCTCCGAACCCCACGACGTCCTCGACGTCGGGTGCGGGACCGGCATCGTCGCCCGGCAGTTCAAGTCCGCCGGCTGCCGCGTGCTCGGCGTCGAGGTCGACGCCCGCATGGCGGAGGCCGCTCGCCGGCGGGGCGTCGAGGTCGAGGTCGCGCCGTTCGAGGACTGGGACGCCGCGGGCCGGACGTTCGACGCGGTCGTCGCCGGGCAGACCTGGCACTGGGTCGACCCCCTCGCCGGCGCCGTCAAGGCGGCCGGGGTGCTGCGCCCGCACGGTCGGCTCGCGATGTTCTGGAACGGCGGCGACGCACCCCCCGACCTCGCCGAGTCGTTCGCCGCGGTGTACCAGCGGCTGCTGCCCGACCTGCCCCAGCTCTTCGCCGTCCGGTCGGGGGCTCGGGGCTACGGCAACTTCGTCGGTGCCGCCGAGGACGGGATCCGCGGCGCCGGTGCGTTCGAGGAGCCCGAGCACCGTGAGTACCCGTGGGAACAGCGCTATACGACCGCCGACTGGCTAGACCAGCTGCCCACCAGTGGGTTCTTCGGCTCGATCTCTCCGGACACCGCACAGGTGGTCCTCGACGAGATCCGCGACGTCGTCGACGCCTACGGGGGTGCCTTCACGATGGCCTACACGACTGTGCTGGTGACCGCTGAACGGAGTCCGTCCCCGTGAACCGGTAGACTCACACATACCTTCGGTGCCCGGTCGGCACGAATCGAGACCTCGGGGGAGTGACTCCCTCCGCCTGCCACGGCGACGACAGACCTCCGATCGGCCCGCAACGCCGCCGCGGCGACGCCCTCTCGGGTGGCTGCGGCTCGATCGAGAGAATGTCATGACCGACACGTCCATCACCCATGGCCTCGAGGCCGGCGCGCCCGACGCTGCCGAGACCCCCGCCCAGCCCACCTTCGCGGACTTCGACGTCCGGCCCGAGATCGTCGAGGCGCTCGCCGCCGTCGACATCGTCCACCCGTTCCCCATCCAGGCGATGACCCTGCCGGTCGCGCTCGGCGGCCACGACATCATCGGACAGGCCAAGACCGGCACCGGCAAGACGCTGGGCTTCGGGGTCCCGATCCTCCAGCGGGTGGTCTCCCCCACGGACGAGGGGTATGCGTCGCTGCCCAAGCCGGGCAAGCCGCAGGCCCTCGTCGTCACCCCGACCCGTGAGCTCGCCGTCCAGGTCGCCGGCGACCTCGAGCGGGCCGGCGCCCGCCGCGGCACCCGGGTGATCACCGTCTACGGCGGCCGGGCCTACGAGCCCCAGATCGACGCGCTCCGCAAGGGCGTCGAGGTCGTCGTCGGAACGCCCGGCCGGCTCATCGACCTGTCCAAGCAGGGCCACCTCGACCTGTCGCAGGCGCGCACCGTCGTCCTCGACGAGGCCGACGAGATGCTCGACCTCGGCTTCCTGCCCGACGTCGAGACACTGATGTCGCTCACCTCGCCGAACCGTCAGACGATGCTGTTCTCGGCCACCATGCCGGGCGCGATCGTCGCGCTGGCCCGGCGCTACATGCGCCAGCCGACCCACATCCGGGCCATGGGCGACCCGACCGAGAACGCGCATACGGTCAAGGCGATCGAGCAGTTCGTCTACCGCGCCCACGCGCTCGACAAGGTCGAGATGCTGTCCCGGCTGCTCCAAGCCCGCGGCCGCGGGCTGACCCTGATCTTCACCCGTACCAAGCGGACCGCCGCCAAGGTCGCCGAGGAGCTGACCGAGCGCGGGTTCGCGGCGGCGGCGATCCACGGTGACCTCGGCCAGGGCGCGCGCGAGCAGGCGCTGCGCGCGTTCCGGCATGGCAACGTCGACGTCCTCGTCGCGACCGACGTCGCGGCCCGCGGCATCGACGTCGAGAACGTCACCCACGTCGTCAACTTCCAGTGCCCGGAGGACGAGAAGACCTACGTCCACCGGATCGGTCGGACCGGTCGGGCCGGCAACACCGGCATCGCCGTGACCTTCGTCGACTGGGACGACATGCCGCGCTGGGGGCTGATCAACCGCCAGCTCGACCTCGGCATCCCAGAGCCCGAGGAGACCTACTCCTCGTCCGACCACCTCTACGCCGACCTGGACATCCCCACCGACGTCACCGGACGACTGGGCAAGGCCCAGCAGACCCGTGCGGGGCTCGACGCCGAGGAGCTCGAGGACCTCGGCGAGACCGGCAAGGCGTCCGGGCGCCGGGGCAGCCGTCCCGAGCGCTCTGAGCGTCCCGAGCGTTCGGACCGCTCCGAACGATCCGAGCAGCGGCCCCCCCGCGACCGGAACCGGCGCCGGACGGTGCGGAAGCACACCGACGGCGAGTCCACTCCCGAGGCGACCGCCCCCTCCGAGTCGTCGTCTGACGCCAAAGCCCGGCGCCCGCGCCGTCGGCGGCGCCGCGGCGGCAGCAGCGACACCGCGCCGGCGTCGACCGAGAGCTGACCGGTCAGCGGCCGCGCTGCTTGAGCAGCGTGGCCGCCACCTCGCGGTAGGCCGCCGCACCCTTCGACGTCCGTGAGGTCGAGAGGATCGACCGCCCCACGGCCGGCGCCTCGGCGAACCGCACCGTCTTGGGGATCGGCGGCGACAGGACCGGCAGGTCGTACCGCTCCCCCACGTCGGCCAGCACGGCCTGGGCGTGGTTGCTGCGGCCGTCGAACATCGTCGGCAGGATGCCGAGCACCTGAAGGTCGGGGTTGAGGATCCGCTGCACGTCGGCCACGGTGTCGAGCAGCTGGCCGACGCCGCGGTGGCTGAGCATCTCGCAGGGCATCGGGACGACCAGCCCGTCCGCCGCGGTCAGCGCATTCAGCGTGAGCACGCCGAGCGACGGCGAGCAGTCGAGCAGGACGACGTCGTAGTCGGCGGCCACCGGTTCCAGGGCGGTCCGCAGCACGTACTCCCGGCCCGGGCGCGCGAGCAGCTGCGCCTCGGCGCCGGCCAGCTCGATGACCGACGGGACGAGGTCGACGCCCTCTTCGCAGCGGACCACGGCATCGGCGATCGACGCGCGGCCCATCAGCACCTCGTTGATCGAGGTCTCGACGGTGTCAGGGTCGACGCCGAGCGAGAAGGTCAGGCAGGCCTGGGCGTCCAGGTCGACGAGGAGGACGCGTTCACCCCGCTCGGCGAACGCCGCCCCCAGGCTCGCCACCGTGGTCGTCTTCGCGACCCCGCCCTTCTGGTTCGCCAGGGCGACCACCCACCCGGATGGTGCCCGCGAGGAGCTTTTCCTCGGGGTACCTCTCGCCATCTGCTCGCCTCTCGTCACCCGGCTCGAGGGCTGCCCAGGAGGACTTCTCTGGCCCCATCCGCTGTCCCTCCGGACAGGCAGCACGGTAGTCGCACCACCTGCACAGCGCGGACGGCAGGGCCGGGAAGGCCGGCGACTCGACACCGAGCTCGGCGTAGGACGCGTCGGCGGCCCGGGCGTCGCGGGCCAACGAGTCGGCCTCGTCGAGCTTGCGGCGCAACGACTCGACGGTATGCGTGTGCACAGCCACCGTGCCGGTCGGCACATGGTGGAGCTCGACCCGGAGCGTGCGGCGTCGGAACATCCGCCAGGCCGCCGCCGCATACAGGGCCAGCGGCAACGAGGTGCGGGCCTCCTCCTCGGTGCAGGCTCGCCGGCTGGTCTTGTAGTCGACGATGGCCAGCTCCTCTCCGTCCGGGCCGGGTCGCTCGTCGATGCGGTCGACCCGGCCGGTGAGGACCAGGCTGTCGGTGCGCATCGAGACGGTGCGCTCGATCCCCCGCGGTTGGGCGTCGGGGTCGACGCCACCAAGGTAGGCGTGCACCTCACCACCGACCCGGGTGCGCCAGCGCGCGCTCTGATCGTCGTCACGGAACCCGGTCTCGATCCACGCCTTCCGGACCAGGTCGGCCCCGGCGGCCGCAGTCCGCTCGCGCCGCGGCAGGTCCCACCAGTCGCGCAGCGCGTTGTGGGTCGCGATGCCGACCGAGGTGTGCGCCCGCTGCGGACGGGCGGTCGGGCGCGGGCGGTCGAGGTACTGGAACCGGTAGCGGCGCGGGCAGTCGAGGTAGGCGAGCAGCCGGCTCGGGGACGCGGCATACAGGGGCGTGGGCATGCCCTCGAACATGCCCTGGGCCCCCGAGGCCGGCGCCGTCGTCATGCTCGACACGCTAGCGACGACGGGCGACCGGGCCGGGGATTGTCCCCAGGGTGTCAACGCCAGTCTCAGCGCCAGCGGGCGGCTTCCTCGCGGTCGCGGACGACCTTGGAGACCACGACGACGGCGAACATCGCGGAGAGGATGCTCATCGCCATCGTCCACCGCTGCAGGACGCTGACGTCGAGCAACCAGATGTTGACGACGTTCCACACGGCGGTGATGGCGAGGAAGAGCATCGCCGTCCCGAAGAAGGCGGCGGTGTTTTGCGGGACCTGCGAAGGCTGAGACATGACAGTCCGTCCTTTCGGTCTTGGTTAGGAATGCTGGTTGCGGCGCTGGGCCCGGACCGGCTCGGCGGCCCGGCGGTGCCGGCCGCTCACGGCGGCCTTGGAGAGGCTGTGCCGGTGGCCGTCGAGCTGGTGCACCCTGAGCACCTGCTCGAGCTTGGCGTGCCGGATCCGGCTGGCCTGCTTGCTGATGCCCTGGGCCGCGCCGATGTCGCCGTAGCTGGTCTGCGGGAGGGTGGTCCGCAGCTCGTGGACGGCTTGGGCCTCGATGATGTCGAGGGCCACTCGGGCCTGGGAGATCCGCTCGACCATCGACAGCGGGTCGCTGTCGGTCTGCTTCAGCAATGAGAGGACGTAGTCGTACATCTCCGTCAGCTCCATCACCGAAGTGTGGCGACGACAACGTACGTTGTCAACGACAAGTTATGTTGTCGTTACTCAGCTGCCTTCCTCGATGAAGGCTTGGATCGCGTTGGCGACCATCTGGACGGCGATCGCCGACAGCAGCAGACCCGCGATTCGAGTGGCGAGAACGGTTCCCGACTCGCCGAGGACGCGGCGCACGACCGTGGCGAAGCGCAGGAAGAGATAGACGACGAGCATCGTCCCGAGCAGGGCCAGACCGACCGCGACGTAGCCGGGAAGACCAGGCCCGGCTCCGGCCTGCTGAACGGCGAGCATCATCGCGACGATCGCGCCGGGTCCGGCCAACAGCGGCGTACCGAGCGGCACCATGGCGACGTTGACTCCCGCGTCGGCCATCGCCTCCGACTCCTGGCCGGTCAGCAGCTGCAGTGCGACGAGGAGCAGGAGCAACCCGCCAGCGCCCTGCAGCGCGGCGATCGAGACATGCAGGTAGTCGAGGATCCGCTGCCCGAAGATGGCGAACAGGGCGATGACACCGAACGCCACGAGCGAGGCTCGTCGCGCGGCTGCGGAGCGTTCGGCCGGCGTCATCCGGGCGGTGAGGGCCAGGAAGATCGGTACTGCGCCGGGCGGGTCCATGATGACGATGAGCGTGATCAGGGTCGAGATGAAGAGGGTCAGCGAGGCGGAGAGGCTCTCGGTCATCGCAGCACCGGAACCGTTCCACTCGAGAGCGCCTCGATCTCGGCGAGCACCTCGGGCGCGGTGGTGTTCTCGCCGAGCCGGTTCTCCTTGCCGGCGCCGTGGTAGTCGCTGGACCCGGTGACGAGCAGTCCGAACCGGTCGGCGAGCGCATGCCCGTGCGCGCGAGCCGCCTCGTCGTGGTCGCGGTGGTCGACCTCGAGGCCGGCCAGCCCCGCCGCCACCATCTCCTCGATGACGTCGTCGCCGACGCCGGAGCCACGGCCCCGTCCGAACGGATGCGCGTGGACGGCCACGCCGCCGGCCTCGACCACCAGCCGGACAGCGTCGACCGGGTCGGGCGCGTAGTGCCGGACGTAGTAGGGGCTGTCGTTGCCGAGCCACCGTCGGAACGCCTCGTCGCGGTTCGGGACCGCGCCGTTGGCGACCAGCGCGTCGGCGATGTGCGGCCGTCCCTCCGTCGCCCCCGGCGGCACCTGGGCGACGACCTCCGCATACGTGACGGGTATGCCGTCGGCGGCCATCCGCTCGACCATCCGTCGTAGCCGGCTGACACGCGCCTCGCGGGCGTGGCCCATCTCGACGGCGAGTCCGGGATGGGTGGGGTCGACGAGGTACCCGAGGAGGTGCACCGAGCGGCCGTACCGCGAGCAGGAGATCTCGATGCCCCGGACCACGGCGATCCCCTGCTGCTGTGCGGCCTCGGCTGCCTCGTCCCAGCCGTGGGCGGTGTCGTGGTCGGTGAGGGCGATGGTGTCGATGCCGGCGCGGTGAGCGGCGGCGATGACCTGGGCGGGCGGCTCGGTGCCGTCACTGGCGGTCGAGTGGGTATGCAGGTCGATGCGGCTCACGAGGGGCTCACCTCGGCCGGATGGGTCCGCCGCCGTTGGATGACCGTCCCGAGCCGCATGGCGGCCGGGATCAGGCACCAGGCGATGAAGGCCCAGCCGTTGACCACGAAGGCCAACGGGATGGAGACCCCGAAGATGACCATGAGGACGACGTTGCGCACGTAGCCCCGTTCGAGCAGGTCGGCCGGCGTCTCCGGGGCGAACAGCCCCTCGTGCTCGATGTACCGCTCGGCCAGGAAGAAGCACAACGCGGCGAGGCCCTGGACCAGCGCGTAGAAGGACAGTCGCCACGGGAAGTCGGCGTGTGAGATGTCCTGGCCGCCGTAGATGACCCGGGTCGCGTAGGGGGTGAGGATGACGGTCAGCAGCCAGTAGACGTTGAGGGCGACCAGGCGCGGCGGGGCGTCGGTGACGTAGCGGTAGACGCGGTGATGGCCACGCCAGTACTGCGCGATGACGAAGAAGCTGATGAAGAAGGCGAGGTACTCGCCGTAGTGGTCGCCGAGGAAGTCGAGGAGCTGGGCGCCGGAGTCGGCGTCGGGCACCGGGAGATCGAGGGCCAAGAGCGTCATCGCGATGGCGACGACCGCGTCACAGAAGAAGGTCAGCCGGTCGATCGAGATGCGCGCCGACTCCGCCGACGCCGAACGCCCCATCCCGCTCGCCGCCGCTGATCCTCCCCCTGCCACGCGGGTCAGCGTAGCGACGGCGGGGTGGGGCGAAGATCGAGCATTGCTCGGCAAACCGACCGCATTAGCGCTCGCCACGCCGAGAAACGCTCGAGTTTGCGTCGTCCACATGCCGTGCACGGTTCGTCCCAGCGTCCACAGGTCTCGCGACGGGTCTGGCTCGCCCGGTCGACCGCACCCAGGCTGGCGGCATGGATCACCTCGAGCTGCTGCTCACCGCCGGAGGCGGCGCCTTCTCGAGTCGCCAAGCAGCGCGGCTCGGGGTGAGTGCCGACCAGCTCGCTCACTGGTGCCGCTCCGGAGACGTGGTCCGCGTTCGTCGCGCTGCCTTCGTCGACCGAGCGACCTACGCCCGCGCCGGTCCTGACGACCGCTACCGGCTCAGGGTCCGTGCGGTCATGGCCGGCCGCTCCGCGCAGGACCTGGCCAGCCATCACGCCGCTCTCGCGCTCCGCGGTCTCCCCCTCTGGCAGCTCGACCTGGCTCGATCGACATCGCCGCGGAGGTCAGCGGCGACGTCATCCGGGCCGGGGTGTGGGTCCACCCGTCGCCCGGACTGCCGCGCGATCCGACGGCTGTTCCACTGACGGTCACGATGGCCAGAGCGCTGGTCCAAGTCGCCACGGCCAGCGGGCTGGAATCGGCAGTGGTCGCGGCGGATGCGGCGCTCGCGCAGCAGCTGTGCAGCCGGGCCAACCTTGAAACGAGGCAGACAACGGCGTCCGGGTCCGGGGCTCGCGACGGGTCGCCACGATGCTCCAGCTCTGCGATGAGAGGTCGGAGTCAGTCGGTGAGACCCGGCTGCGTCTACTGCTGGTGGCCGCCGGGCTGCCGGTTCGCACTCAGGTCCGGGTCAGCGACGGCGCAGCGGTATTCGCGCGGGTCGACGTCCTCGTCGAAGATCGCGTCGTCGTCGAGTTCGACGGCGCGGTCAAGTACTCCGGGGACGTCACTGGACGGACGTTGTTCGAGGAGAAGCGGCGCGAAGACCGTTTGCGAGAGCTGGGGTTCGAGGTCGTCCGGGTCACCTGGACGGACCTGGAGCGTCCGAACATCGTGCTCGATCGGATCCGCGCCGCCATGGCTCGGG
>DASTNV010000267.1:0-15078 GCA_035762725.1 Lapillicoccus sp.
GGCGGCGAGTGACCGAGGTCATCGACCGAGCTCGGGCATCGGCCGCCGCCAGACCCAGACCAGCAACATGACCTGGGCGATGATGATCGTCGTCCCGAGCGGGACGTGCACCGCCAGGGTCCGCGAGAAACCGAGCCCTAGCTGGACGACCGTGGCGCCGACCATCATGAGCCCCGCCAACAGGGTCCAGGCCGGGCCGCCGCCGGGCCGCCACACCACGACCAGGGCGACCAGCAGGACCAGGGTTCCGAGCGCGAGCATCAGGCCGTTGGCCGAGTGCAGCGGCAGGGCCTCGATGCGGCCGGCGACCACGCCACCCGCGAGCACCGCCTGGGTGAAGGCGCTCAGCGTGGTGAGGACGGTGACGACCCGAAGGAAGAGCCACGGCCAGCGGCGAGCGCTGAACGGCGTTGCTACGAGGGCAATCTCGTCGACTGTGGTCATGCGACGAGATTCCCAGCGGGCTCAGCCGCCGGGTATCGGTGACCTCACCGGGCCACCCCTGACCCGACCCTGACCCGACCCAGGACTCGCACCCAGGAGACCCCGAGCAGGACGACCCCGATGACCGTCAGGACGAGCCACGGGTACCAGCCTCCGGGCGGTTCCCACTGCGCGACCGGGACGAACCACAGCGGTCCCTCGCCGACGGCATACCGCTGGGCGTTGAGCCACATCCCGGCGAGGACGACGAGGGGGAGCGCGACAGCGGCCACCCGGACCGCCCACGTCAGGATTCGTGGCCGGAGGCGCTCGGCGACGACGACACCGGACCAGATCGGGACGAGGGCGAAGATCGGCAGCACGTGCCGGCCCTGCAGTCCCGCGTTGATAGGAAAGAAGACTCGCGAGTAGGTGACGTAGCTGACGACGAGCGCGATGACGACGCCGCCGACCAGCACCAGCCGGTCCCGACGGTCACCGAGAGCGAGCGCCGTCGCGAGTAAAGCGACGGCGGCGGCGAACCAGACCAGGTTCACGCCGTAGGGCGGCCGCACGTCGAGCCAGCCGAACCAGCCGATGCTCTCCTGGACCAGCTGCATCCACTCCTCCCGGAACCCGCGAAAGCTGTCCGGCGACACCCATGGCCCCAGCAGGACGGGGTGGTCGTAGCGCAGCTCCCAGATCGCGACAGCCGCCGTGGACAACCCGGGGACCAGGACGGCGGCCCAGGTCAGCCACCGCCGCCGCCGCAGGTCGTCCCACACCACCCGCCACCCGCCGAGGCCGAGCAGCAGCAGGGTGAGGAGGGCCATCGTGACGATCCCGAGCTGCCGGCTGAGCACCAGCGCCGTACCGCTGACCAGCACCGTGGCCTGGGTGGCGCTTCGCTCGAGCGACTCGGGTCGGCGGGCGTACACCGCGACCACGGCGGCCATCCCGGCGGCGCCGAGGATCTCGGCCGCGCTGGTGTTGAGGATCCCCAGGCAGAAGATCGCCATGGGAGTGAGCAGGACGGCCACCCCGAGCAGACTTCGCGGTCCCAGCCAGCGGACCAGGTGCCAACAGGCCAGCCAGAGCAGCAACGCCGACGTCACGAGCACGACCAGCCGGCCGAGCCGGGTGGCGATCACCGGGTCGGAGCCGAGGCTCACGACCGCACCGACGACGGGGTAGAGGAACGGCGGGTATGCGCCGAGCGTGGTCTTCGCGTCGACGGTTCCCTCGGTGGCCGCGGGCCCGGACGGCTGGCACGCCGCGGAGATGTCCGGGCGGAAGAAGAAGCACGCATACCCCGCAGGGTCGAGCCGGGCCGGGATGGACACGACGCGGGTGATCGACGCGTTGCGCACGGCGCCCAGGTTCGAGGGGTCGTCGGTCGGCGGTCCGGGGACGCCGATGTCGAACCGGGCCATGCCCAGCGCCTTGACCAGATGGGCGTCCTCGTCCGGCGCCGCGATCGCGGGATTGGCCAGCGCCCAGACCAGACCGAGGAGGAGGTACGGCAGGACGAAGATCGTCGCCAGCCGCCGGTCGGTCACGCGCGTCAGCATGTCAGCCCGGCTGTTAGTGTCCGCCCGGTGACTGGCCAGCCGGACGACGCGTCGAGCGCACCGGGGTACTTCGGGACGCGCCTGGCTCACGACCCGAACCGCGCCAAGGTCTGGCGGCACCTGACCGCCTACCTGGCGCGCTGGGTGCCGGCCGACGCCCGGGTCCTCGAGCTCGGCGCCGGGTGGTGCGACTTCGCCAACGCCGTCCAGGCCGCCGAGGTGGTCGCACTAGACAGCGACGAGACGGTCCGGCGCGCGGCTGGGCCGGGCGTGACGGCCGTGGTGGGCGACTGCACCGACCTCTCGGAGTTCGAGGACGGCCGGTTCGACGTCGTGTTCGCCTCCAACCTCGTCGAGCACCTCGACCGCGACGATGCCGCTCGGCTCGTCGACGAGAGCCGGCGCGTCCTCGCGCCCGGCGGCCGGCTGATCCTGCTGCAGCCCAACTTCCGGTTGGCCCCCGGTCGCTACTTCGACGACTACACCCACGTCTCGATCTGGACCGACCAGTCGCTCGGCGACTTCCTCCGCGCCCGCGGCTGGACCCTGGACGCCGTCCACCCGCGGTTCTTGCCCCTGACCCTCAAGTCCCGCGGCGCCGGGCTCACCTTCCTCGTGCCGTGGTACCTGCGGTCCCCGGTCAAGCCGTTGGCGGGCCAGATGCTCGTCGTGGCCCGGCGGTGAGCGGCGCCGATGACCTGGCGTGACAAGACGTTGTGCGTCGTCCTCCCGACGTACAACGAGAAGGACTCCATCGCGGAGTGCATCCGCCGGTTCGAGGCACTGGCCGAGGTGGACGAGGTGCTCGTCGTCAACAACAACGCGGCCGAGGGCACCTCCGAGGAGGTCGCGACGACCGGAGCGCGCGAGGTATTGGAGCCGCGGCAGGGCTACGGCGCGGCGATCCTCCGCGGACTGGTGGAGACGGACGCCGACCTCATCTGTATCTGTGAGCCGGACGGCACCTTCGACCCGGAGGACCTTCGGAAGCTGCTCGCGTTCATGCCGGAGTGCGACTTCGTCGTGGGGTCGCGCACCGTGGCGACGTTCATCTGGGACGGCGCCAACATGGGCTGGTTCCTGCGCTGGGGGAACTGGGGCGTGGCCAAGGCCGTGGAGCTGCTGCACAACACGACCTCGCTCAGTGACGTCGGTTGCACGTTCCGGGTGATGACCCGGGAGGCGGCCCAGCAGATCATCCCCCGCTCGACGGTCAGCGGGTCGGCCTACGGGCTCGAGATGGTCCTCATCGCCGCGATCCTCAAGATCCGGATGGTCCAGGTGCCGGTGAACTACCGCCCCCGGGTAGGGGAGTCGTCCGTCACCGGCGACCCGCGCCGGACGGTGGTGCTGGGCAGCCAGATGGTCGGCCACGTGGTGCGTAGCCGCCTCCGGGCCCGTGCCGTACGTCGGGAGCCTTAGACGGGGTCCCCGCGAAGTATCGGAGCGCAGCGGAGAGCTTCGTGGGGTGGCCCTAGGCTTGCCGGCGTGACCGACGCACCGCCCGAGACGCCTGACGAGACGCCTGATGTCCCCGCGCCGACCATCATCCTGACCGAGGTGCCGCTCAAGGCCTTCGACGTCACCAGGATCACCGCGCTCCACGAAGGCGACGAACCGGCATACCGGGTCCTCGTCCCTGCCGACACGAAGCGCAACGTCCTCGCGTCGGTGCTCAACCATCTGAGCCTGTTCGAGATGCGCGAGGCGCTGGAAGCCCTCAAGCCGGTCAACCGGAACGCGGCGCAGACCGACGCGGAGACCACCCTGGCCGAGAGCGTCAAGGTGCTCGAGGAGGCCGGGGTGCAGGCGACCGGCCTGATCACCGAGGACGACCCCCTGCCGCAGCTCGAGTCCGAGGTCGCCCGGATCCAGGCCGGCGAGGTCATCATCGTCACCGAGCCGCACGCCGTGCAGGACACCTTCCACACCGACTGGGCCAGTGAGGCCCGCGAGCGGCTGGGGGTGCCGGTGCTGCACGTCTACTCGGGGGACTGGCGGCTCGGCTGAGCACGGATAGGGATTTGGCCCGTCCCTGCGGCTACCAGTAGACTCGGAGGCTGTGTCTGGACCCGTCCAGGCGCCGAGCCAGCACGATGCAGGACGCCGGCTCACCTCTCTCGCCGGGCAGCTCACGTGGGGCTCGGGACGGACGCCAGTCCGTGCCGACCACACGTGGGAAGTGCAGGGGAGAGCACCGCGACCGACACGCCCGACATCGGGGGTCGGAAGCGGCCACACCAAGGAGTCCCGAACCCGGGACCTGACCACTGAAACGACGTACGGAGAACAGGTTGCCCACGATCAACCAGCTGGTCCGCAAGGGTCGCCAGGACAAGGTCGGCAAGACCAAGACGCCGGCCCTGAAGGGCTCGCCCCAGCGGCGCGGTGTGTGCACGCGCGTGTACACCACCACCCCCAAGAAGCCGAACTCGGCGCTGCGCAAGGTCGCTCGCGTCAAGCTCACCTCGGGCATCGAGGTGACGGCCTACATCCCGGGCGTCGGCCACAACCTGCAGGAGCACTCGATCGTGCTCGTGCGTGGCGGCCGCGTGAAGGACCTCCCAGGGGTTCGCTACAAGATCGTCCGCGGCTCGCTCGACGCCCAGGGCGTGAGGAACCGCAAGCAGGCCCGCTCCCGCTACGGCGCCAAGAAGGAGAAGAGCTGATGCCGCGCAAGGGCCCGGCCCCGAAGCGCCCGCTGGTCGTCGACCCGGTGCACAACAGCCCGTTGGTCACCCAGCTGGTCAACAAGATCCTCCTCGACGGCAAGAAGTCCGTCGCCGAGTCGATCGTCTACGGCGCCCTCGAGGGTGCCCGCCAGAAGACCGGCACCGACCCGGTCGCCACGCTCAAGCGGGCGCTGGACAACATCCGCCCTGCCATCGAGGTCAAGTCCCGCCGCGTCGGCGGTGCGACCTACCAGGTCCCCGTCGAGGTCAAGCCGAACCGGTCCACGACCCTCGCGCTGCGCTGGCTGGTCGGCTATTCGCGGCAGCGCCGTGAGAAGACGATGACCGAGCGGCTCATGAACGAGATCCTCGACGCGAGCAACGGTCTGGGCGCCGCGGTCAAGCGCCGCGAGGACACCCACAAGATGGCCGAGTCCAACAAGGCCTTCGCGCACTACCGCTGGTGACCTGACCAGCGCGTATGCCTCGCCGCGCACCTCGCGCACCCGGGCATACGCGCTGGCACCTCAGCGTTGGACTACCGGCGGGTAACCAACCCCACGAAGTTCTCCGCTTCGCTCCGATACTTCGCGGGGACCCCGAAAAATCCCCGCCCGAGACTTCACGCCTACGACACTTTGGGAATGAGCAACGAGTGGCACTCGACGTCCTGACGGACCTCACCATGGTCCGCAACATCGGCATCATGGCGCACATCGACGCCGGCAAGACCACGACGACGGAGCGCATCCTCTTCTACACCGGCATCAACTACAAGATCGGTGAGGTCCACGACGGCGCCGCCACGATGGACTGGATGGAGCAGGAGCAGGAGCGCGGCATCACCATCACGTCGGCCGCGACGACGACCTTCTGGAAGAACCACCAGATCAACCTCATCGACACCCCCGGCCACGTCGACTTCACCGTCGAGGTGGAGCGCAACCTGCGCGTCCTCGACGGCGCGGTCGCCGTCTTCGACGGCAAGGAGGGCGTCGAGCCCCAGTCCGAGACGGTGTGGCGCCAGGCGGACAAGTACAACGTCCCCCGGATCTGCTTCGTCAACAAGATGGACAAGCTCGGCGCGGACTTCTACTTCACCGTGCAGACCATCGTCGACCGCCTCGGCGCGGAGCCGCTGGTCGTCCAGCTGCCCATCGGCGCGGAGTCGAGCTTCATCGGCGTCGTCGACCTGCTGCGCATGAAGGCGCTGGTCTGGCGCGGCGAGACCAAGCTCGGCGAGGACTACGAGGTCGAGGACATCCCGGCCGAGCTCCAGGAGAAAGCCGAGGAGTACCGCCACCACCTCGTGGAGCGGGTCGCCGAGAGCAACGACACCCTCATGGAGAAGTACCTCGAGGGCGACGAGCTGTCGATCGAGGAGCTCAAGGCGGGCATCCGCGCGCTGACGATCTCCGGCGACGTCAACCCGGTGCTCTGCGGCACCGCGTTCAAGAACAAGGGCGTGCAGCCCATGCTCGACGCGGTGCTCGACTACCTGCCATCGCCGCTCGACGTGCCCCCGACCGAGGGTCACCGTCCGGGCAACGACGAGGACGTCGTCGTGCGCCCGGCCGACCGCGAGGCGCCGTTCTCGGCCCTGGCGTTCAAGATCGCGTCGCACCCCTTCTTCGGCAAGCTCACCTACGTCCGGGTGTACTCGGGCCACGTGGCGGGCGGGTCGCAGGTCGTCAACTCGACCAAGGGCAAGAAGGAGCGCATCGGCAAGCTGTTCCAGATGCACTCCAACAAGGAGAACCCCGTCGAGGCTGCCTCCGCGGGCCACATCTACGCGATGATCGGCCTCAAGGACACGACGACGGGCGACACCCTGTGCGACCCGCAGGACCAGGTGGTCCTCGAGTCGATGACCTTCCCCGACCCGGTCATCAACGTGGCGATCGAGCCGAAGACCAAGGGTGACCAGGAGAAGCTCGGCACCGCGATCCAGAAGCTGGCCGAGGAGGACCCGACCTTCCAGGTCGAGCTCGACCAGGAGACCGGCCAGACCATCATCAAGGGAATGGGCGAGCTCCACCTCGACATCCTCGTGGACCGCATGAAGCGCGAGTTCAAGGTCGAGGCCAACGTCGGCAAGCCGCAGGTGGCCTACCGCGAGACGATCCGTCGTCCCGTGGAGAAGCTCGAGTACACCCACAAGAAGCAGACGGGTGGCTCGGGCCAGTACGCCAAGGTGCAGGTGACCATCGAGCCCCTGGACACGTCCGAGGGCGAGCTCTACGAGTTCGAGAACAAGGTCACCGGTGGTCGCATCCCGCGGGAGTACATCCCGTCGGTCGACCACGGCATCCAGGACGCCATGCAGTACGGCGTGCTCGCGGGCTACCCGCTCGTCGGCCTCAAGGCGACCCTGCTCGACGGCGCGTACCACGACGTCGACTCGTCCGAGATGGCCTTCAAGATCGCCGGCTCCATGGTGCTCAAGGAGGCCGTCCGCAAGGCCGACCCGATCCTGCTCGAGCCGGTCATGGCCGTCGAGGTGCGCACGCCCGAGGACTACATGGGCGACGTCATCGGCGACCTGAACAGCCGCCGTGGGCACATCCAGGCCATGGAGGACATCAGCGGCGCCAAGGTCGTGCGCAGCCTCGTCCCCCTGTCCGAGATGTTCGGCTACGTCGGCGACCTGCGGTCCAAGACCCAGGGCCGGGCCAACTACTCCATGCAGTTCGACTCCTACGCCGAGGTTCCCAAGAACGTCGCCGAGGAGATCATCAAGAAGACCCGGGGAGAGTGACGGCAACTCGCATACCGCGAGTTCCCGTAGGCTGTCCCACCGATCAGACCAAGCAGTTCCAGACTGGAAAGCACGCCACGTCCCCGCCATAGGTCGTCCGGCGTAGTACAGAGAGAGTCCCGAGGAGGACCACAGTGGCGAAGGCAAAGTTCGAGCGGACCAAGCCGCACGTCAACATCGGCACGATCGGTCACATCGACCACGGCAAGACGACGCTGACGGCTGCGATCTCGAAGGTCCTGCACGACAAGTACCCCACGCTGAACCCGGTGTTCGCGTTCGACGACATCGACAAGGCGCCCGAGGAGAAGCAGCGCGGGATCACCATCTCGATCGCGCACATCGAGTACCAGACCGAGTCGCGCCACTACGCGCACGTCGACTGCCCGGGTCACGCCGACTACGTGAAGAACATGATCACCGGCGCGGCCCAGATGGACGGCGCGATCCTCGTCGTCGCGGCCACCGACGGCCCGATGCCGCAGACCCGTGAGCACGTGCTGCTCGCCCGCCAGGTCGGCGTTCCCTACATCGTCGTGGCGCTCAACAAGGCCGACATGGTCGACGACGAGGAGATCCTCGAGCTCGTCGAGCTGGAGGTCCGTGAGCTGCTCTCGTCCTACGAGTTCCCCGGCGACGACCTCCCGGTCGTGCGCGTCTCGGCGCTCAAGGCGCTCGAGGGCGACGCCGAGTGGAGCGCGACCGTCGCCGAGCTGATGGACGCGGTCGACACCGCCATTCCGGAGCCGGAGCGCGACGTCGACAAGCCGTTCCTCATGCCCGTCGAGGACGTCTTCACCATCACCGGTCGTGGCACGGTCGTCACCGGCCGCATCGAGCGTGGTGTCCTGAAGGTCAACGAGGAGGTCGAGATCGTCGGCATCCACACCGGGCCGCCGGCCAAGACCACCGTCACCGGTGTCGAGATGTTCCGCAAGCTCCTCGACGAGGGTCGTGCAGGCGAGAACGTCGGCCTGCTCCTGCGCGGTACCAAGCGTGAGGACGTCGAGCGCGGCCAGGTCGTGGCCAAGCCGGGTTCGATCACCCCGCACACGAACTTCGACGCGAACGTCTACATCCTGTCAAAGGACGAGGGTGGCCGGCACACGCCGTTCTACGACAACTACCGTCCGCAGTTCTACTTCCGCACCACCGATGTGACCGGGGTCGTCAAGCTCCCCGAGGGCACCGAGATGGTCATGCCGGGCGACAACACCGAGATGTCGGTCGAGCTCATCCAGCCGATCGCCATGGAGGAGGGTCTCCGCTTCGCGATCCGCGAGGGTGGCCGTACCGTCGGCGCCGGCCGGGTCACCAAGATCACCAAGTGACCCCACTGCCCTGATCTTCAGGGTCTGAGCAGCGCGAAGAGCCCCGAGGCGAACGCCTCGGGGCTCTTCCGTCTGCGGGGGGCCTATCCTCCGCTCGTGGAGCAGGAGATCCGGTTCACCTCGGCGACCGGCGCGCGCGTGGCCTGGGCCGTCGCCGGCGCCGGCCCGACGCTCGTGGTCGGCGGCTGGTGGTGCAGCCACCTCGAGCTGGACTGGCAGGAGCCGTCGTTCCGCTCCTTCGCGGAGCGGCTGGCCGGGACGTTCCGGGTGGTCCGGTACGACCGACCGGGTACCGGCCTCTCCGATCGTGACGTCCCGCCGCCGGCCGGCCTCGACGACGAGGTCGACGTCCTCGACGCGGTGGTTCGGGCGGCCACGGCCCCGACGGGGGAGTCGAGCGTCCTGCTCCTCGGAGTGTCGTCGGGCAGCTGCGTCGCGGTTCGGTATGCGGCGACGCACCCCGAGCGAGTCCGCCGGCTGGTGCTCCACGGCGGTTACGCCGACGGCCGCGACCTCGCCTCCGAGGCGGCCCGGGAGTCGCTGGTCGGCCTGGTCGCCTCGCACTGGGGACTCGGGTCACGGGTCCTCGCCGACCTGTTCCTGCCCGGCGCGGGTCCGGACGAGCGCGACAGCTTCGCGCGGTACCAACGGCTCAGCGCCAGCTCGGCTGCCGCCGCCGCGTCGCTGGCCTCGGTCTACGCCATGGACGTCCGCGCCGACCTGCCGAAGGTGACCGCTCCGACCCAGGTGGTCCACCGCCGCGACGACCGGACCATCCCGGCGGCGCTCGGCCAGGACGTCGCCACCCGGATCCCCGGCGCCACCTTCGTCCCGCTGGACGGCCTCGACCACCTGCCCTGGCGCGGCGACGGAGCGTCGGTCGTGCGGGCGGTGTCCCGGTTCCTGGTCGAGCCGGACCTGGCGGTGGAGCGGTCCGAACGCGAGCTCTCCGGCGACCTGGCCTCGCTCTCCGAGCGCGAGGTGGAGGTGCTCCGGCTGGTCGCGTCCGGGCTGACCGACGACGACATCGCCGAACGCCTCGTCGTCAGCCCGCATACCGTGCACCGCCACGTCGCCAACATCCGCGGCAAGCTCGGGCTCGCCTCCCGGGCCGCCGCGGTCGCCGCCGCGGCTCGCGCCGGCCTGGTCTGAGGCGCCCTGGCCCGAGCGGGCCATCCTCGGCGCTGGCCGTTCCGCGCGATGCGGCCGGGGTATGCCGACGGCTGGACTGGACGGCATGACCACCACCACTCACCGCGGTACCGCTCCGTACCTCGAGACCCGCTGGGGCGCCGTCGCGGCCCACCTCTACGACGGCTTCCTCGCGCTGGGGGAGGTCCGCGGCATGGCCGCGCGCCGAGCCGCATTGTTGAGCGAGGCCCGCGGCACGGTCGTCGAGCTCGGTGCGGGGACGGGCCGGAACCTCGCCGCATACCCCGCGGTCGACCGGTTGGTCCTCACCGAACCGGCGCCGACCATGCGGGAGATCCTCGACCGTCGGGTCGCGCGGGACCGCCGCGGTGCGGTGGTGCTCGACGCGGCCGCTGAGTCGCTGCCGCTCGACTCCGGCAGTGTCGACACCGTCGTGTCGACGCTGGTCCTCTGCACCGTGCCGGACGCCGACGCGGCGCTCGCCGAGGTCGTCCGGGTGCTGCGGCCCGGAGGGCGGCTGCTCTTCCTGGAACACGTCCACGCGCCGGCTGGGTCCGCGCTCCGACGCTGGCAGGACCGGTTCGTCGAGCCGTGGGCGGCGTTCGCCGTGGGCTGTCGGTGCGACCGCGACATCCTCGAGGCGATCCGTCGTCACCTCGACGTCGAGGAGGTCCGGTCCGACCGCTGGCTGGGGATGCCAGCCGTGGTCCGCCCCCTCGTCATGGGAACCGCCACCAGCGCTTCGGGGTAACTCCGGGCCTCGCCGCTCGGCTTGACTGGCAGCCAAGCGGCTCGGCTACCGGCGTACCGGTAGCCAAGGTGCCTGACTCGCAGCCGAGCCGAAGGGGTTCAGGTGGCCGCCCTACAGTGGCGCGCATGGCCCTTCCCGACACCGACGCTGCCGTCCAGGGCCTCATCGACTTCGTCGACGCGTCACCCTCGCCGTTCCACGCCGCACGAACGGCGGCAACGCTGCTCGAGACCAGCGGCTTCGTCGCCGTCGACGAGACCGACCCGTTCCCCACCGAACCCGGGCGCTACTACCTCATCCGCGGCGGCTCACTGGTCGCGTGGTCGACCGAGGAGCGACCGCGGCGCCCGGTGCGCTCGTTCCGGATCGTCGGCGCCCACACCGACAGCCCGAACCTGCGGATCAAGCCGAACCCCGATCACGCCCGCGTCGGCTGGCAGCTGCTCGGCGTCGAGTCCTACGGCGGGCCGCTGCTCGCGTCCTGGCTGGACCGCGACCTGGGACTCTCCGGCCGGGTCGCCGTGCGCGGCTCGGACGGCGTGGAGGCCCGGCTGTTCCGTGACGACGAGCCGCTGCTCCGGGTGGCCGAGCTGGCGATCCACCTGATGGAGCCACCGAAGACGACGCTCACGCTCAACGTCCAGCAGCACCTGGCGCCGATCTGGGGTCTCGGCGCCCTGCCCGGCGACTTCCGCGCCTACCTCGGGGAGCGGGTCGACGCCCGCACCGAGGACGTCCTCGCCTGGGACGCCATGACGCACCCGCTCGACCCGTCGCGCCGGATCGGCCGGAGCCAGGAGCTGGTCGCGGCACCCCGCCTTGACAACCAGCTCACCTGCTACGCCGGAGTCGCCGCGCTGATCGCCGCGGCGGAGGCGACGAGCACGCATACCCCCTTGCTCGTCCTGTTCGACCACGAGGAGGCCGGCAGCCAGTCCGAGCGCGGCGCGCTCTCGACCCTCCTGCCCAGCGTCCTCGAACGGATCGTTGCGGCCAACGGCGGCAGCCGCGAGGACTACTGGCGTGCCCTCGCCCGCAGCGTCGTTGCGTCCGGTGACACCGCCCACGCGACGCACCCCAACTACGCCGACCGTCACGAGCCGCAGCACCCCATCGCCGTCGACGGCGGACCGGTCCTCAAGGTCAACACGGCGATGAAGTACGCCACCGACAGCCTCGGCGCGGCGGCGTTCACCCTGGCCTGCGAGCAGGCCGGAGTGCCGATCCAGCGGTACGTCGTCCGCAGCGACCTTCCCTCCGGCAGCACGGTCGGCCCGATGACGGCGGCGCTCACCGGGGCCACCACGGTCGACTTCGGCGCACCGGTGCTCTCGATGCACAGCTCCCGCGAGCTCTGTGCCGCGGTCGAACCGGCGAGGTATGCGGCGGCGCTCGCCGCGTTCCTCGCCCCAGAAGGGATGTGACGAGAATGGCAACAGTGGGCGTCCGGTACATCGTCGACGACGTCGACGCGGCTCTGGCCTTTTACACGGGTCACCTCGGGTTCGTGGAGGTGATGCGCCCCGCCCCGGCTTTCGCCATGCTCTCGCGCGGCGACCTCCGGCTGGCCCTCAGCGCCCCGAACCCCCAGGGCGGCGGTGGCCAGACGCTGGCCGACGGTCGCGTCCCGACGCCGGGTGGCTGGAACCGGGTCCAGCTGGAGGTCGAGGACGTCCGCGCCCTGGCTCAGCAGCTCCGGGACGCCGGCGCCACGCTGCGCAGCGACGTCGTCACCGGGATGGGCGGCGACCAGGTCCTCGTCGACGACCCGTCCGGGAACCCGGTCGAGCTGTTCCAGCCGAAGCTCGACGAGGCCCGGCTGGCCGAGGACGCGTACGAGGTCACCGTCCTCGGACACGTCCGCAGCCCTCTGACCGAGCTGGCCGACGCACCGCGCCAGGGTGACGAGGGCGCTCCGGACGCCGTCCTCGAGCTCGACCCGGCCTACGCGCCGGCCCTCGCCGGGCTGGCCGCGGGCGACGACGTCATCGTGCTCACCTGGTTGCACCTCGGCGATCGCGCCACCCTGCAGACCCACCCGCGCGGCGACACCAGCCGCCCCGTCGCCGGCGTCTTCGCGACCCGGTCGCCGGACCGCCCGAACCCGCTCGGACTGCACCGCTGCCGGATCCTCGCCGTCGACGAGAGCCGTCTCACGGTGGCCGGCCTGGAGGCCGTCGACGGCACGCCGGTCGTCGACATCAAGGTGGCCCTCGGCGAGGTCGCGGACCGCTGACCTGGATTTGAACCGACCGTGCCCGCTCTGGCACACTAGGGAAGTTGCTTGACGCGCGGTTCGCCCGATTCTGAGCGAGCCGCCGCCCTTGTCGGACACGCGCACGCTGCGTGTGGCCGCGGGAAGCGCAAGCACCCGACGTCGGGCACCAGCGTGCCAGCCGTCGAACCGCGGAGCGGGCGCGACACACCCGAGCGCGGGGGCCGGACGAATGACCGGCCGAACACCACAGACCAGCACCACCACAGCAGTTGTCCGGCGAGAGAGAGACCAGACCCAGATGGCGGGACAGAAGATCCGCATCCGACTGAAGTCGTATGACCACGAGGTCATCGACAGCTCGGCGCGCAAGATCGTCGACACGGTGACCCGTGCCGGTGCGACGGTGGTCGGCCCCGTGCCGCTGCCCACGGAGAAGAACGTGTTCGTCGTCATCCGGTCGCCGCACAAGTACAAGGACTCCCGCGAGCACTTCGAGATGCGGACGCACAAGCGCCTCATCGACATCATCGACCCGACCCCCAAGGCGGTCGACTCGTTGATGCGTCTCGACCTGCCGGCGGACGTCAACATCGAGATCAAGCTCTGAGGATCCAGCGATGACCCACACCACTGTGAGGACCGTCAAGGGCGTCCTCGGCGAGAAGCTCGGCATGACCCAGGTCTGGGACGCCGAGAACCGCCTGGTGCCCGTGACCGTCATCAAGGCCGGGCCCTGCGTGGTCACCCAGGTCCGCGACGCCGACACCGACGGCTACGGCGCGGTCCAGATCGCCTACGGCGAGATCGACCCCCGCAAGGTCAACAAGCCGATGAAGGGCCACTTCGAGAAGGCCGGCGTGACCCCGCGTCGCCACCTCGTCGAGCTGCGCACGGCGGACGCCGCCGACTACGCGCTCGGCCAGGAGGTCACCGTCGAGGCGTTCGAGGCGGGCCAGCTCGTCGACGCCAGCGGCACGACCAAGGGCAAGGGCTTCGCTGGCGTCATGAAGCGGCACGGCTTCCACGGCGTCTCGTCGTCCCACGGCGCCCACCGCAACCACCGCAAGCCGGGTTCCATCGGCGGCTGCTCGACCCCTGGTCGGGTGTTCAAGGGTATGCGGATGGCCGGCCGGATGGGCGGCGTGCGCCAGACCACCCAGAACCTCACCGTCCACGCCGTCGACGCCGAGAAGGGCCTGCTGCTCGTCAAGGGCGCCGTCCCCGGCCCGCGCGGGGGGATCGTCCTCGTCCGCACCGCGGCCAAGGCCACGCCGGTCGCGAAGGAGGCCTGACATGGCAGTCAAGACCGTCAAGGCGGATCTCCCCGCGGAGATCTTCGACGTCCAGACCAACGTCCCGCTGATCCACCAGGTCGTCGTCGCCCAGCTCGCGGCTGCCCGCCAGGGCACGGCGTCGACGAAGACCCGCGGTGAGGTCCGCGGCGGTGGCGCCAAGCCGTACCGCCAGAAGGGCACCGGCCGGGCTCGTCAGGGCTCGAACCGGGCGCCGCAGTTCACCGGCGGTGGCATCGTCCACGGCCCGACGCCGCGCGACTACGCCCAGCGGACCCCCAAGAAGATGAAGGCCGCCGCCCTGCGGGGTGCCCTCTCCGACCGGGCCCGTCACGACCGGGTGCACGTCGTCGAGGCGCTCGTCAAGGGCGACGCCCCGTCGGCGAAGAAGGCGTTCGCCAACCTCGCCGAGCTGACCACCCGCCCGAACCTGCTCGTGGTCCTCGAGCGCGGTGACGAGCTGACCTGGAAGAGCGTGCGCAACCTCCAGGACGTGCACGTCCTCGCCGTCGACCAGCTGAACACCTACGACGTGCTCTGCGCCGACGACGTGGTCTTCACCCAGGGCGCGTTCGACGCGTTCGTCGCGGCGGCGTCCAAGGGCAACACCGAGGGCAGCACCGAGGGCGACACCGAGGGAGCCGACAAGTGAGCATCCACATCAAGGACCCGCGCGACATCCTCATCGCCCCGGTCGTCTCCGAGAAGTCCTACGGGCTCCTCGACGAGGGAAAGTACACGTTCCTCGTGGACCCCCGGTCGAACAAGACGGAGATCAAGATCGCCATCGAGCAGATCTTCAACGTCAAGGTCGACTCGGTGCACACGCTGAACCGCCCGGGCAAGACCCGGCGCACCCGGTTCGGGATCGGCAAGCGCAAGGACACCAAGCGCGCGATCGTCACGCTGC
>DASTNV010000268.1:0-8959 GCA_035762725.1 Lapillicoccus sp.
GATGGCCTTGAACGCCTCTGGCGGCAGGACGAGCAGCAGCGACGCCCCGACGATGGAACCGAGGAAGGACAGCGGCCCCAGCCGCCACAACGTCCGGGACCGGCCCTTGAGCTCCTCCCGGTAGCCGAAGCTGCCGCTGACACCGCCCGGGACCAGCCCGATGTTGTTGCTGACGTTCGCGGTCAGCGGCGGGTAGCCGAGCACCAACAACGTCGGGAAGGTGATCAGCGATCCTGACCCGACGATGGTGTTGATGGTGCCCGCCGCGAAGCCTGCCGCGACGATCGCGGCCACCTCCAGGACGGACACCCGGTCACCCTAGGTCACCCCACAAAGGTCTGCGCTTCGCTCCGATCCTTCGCGGGGACCCGACACCGGGTGACCGAGTGCGTCGTGGAGTGACGAGCGCTGGTCTGCGAATCAGCGCTGGGGCTCTTCGCCGCCCTCCTGCTGCGGAGCCGGGGCCGGCTCCTCCGGCGGGACCGGAGGCACCTGACCGACCGGGGGTACAGGAGCGGTCTGTCCGATCGAGGGGAAGCCGCCATGGTGAGCCCGGCCGCCCGGGGACGCGCTCTCGGTGGCCTCGGCACTCGCCTGCCCGGCCTGCCCGCGGGCCTCGGCCAGCGCCTGGGCGGGGTCCTGGAGCGACGTCTCGGCGAAGGCGTCGTCCTCCGGTCCCGGGTCGACCCAGGTGTCGTCCTCCGCCCCGTCGAGCCCCTGCTGCTGGCCACCCAATGCTCCGCTGATGCCACGAAGCGCGTCGGTGACCTCGGACGGGATGATCCACATCTTGTTCGAGTCGCCCCTTGCCAGCTGGGGCAGGACCTGGAGGTACTGGTAGGCCAGCAGTCGCTGGGTCGGCTTGCCCCGGTGGATCGCGCCGAACACCTGCTGGATGGCTCGCGCCTGGCCCTGGGCCTCGAGGATGCGGGCCTGCGCCGAGCCCTCGGCGCGCAGGATCTGGGACTGCTTCTCGCCCTCGGCGGTGAGGATGGCCGACTGCTTGACACCCTCGGCGTTGAGGATCGCGGCTCGCCGGTCACGCTCGGCGCGCATCTGCTTCTCCATCGAGTCCTGCACCGAGTGCGGCGGGTCGATGGCCTTGAGCTCGACGCGGTTCACCCGGATGCCCCAGCGACCGGTCTCCTGGTCGAGCACCCCGCGCAGCTGCGCGTTGATCTGGTCGCGAGAGGTCAGCGTCTGCTCGAGGTCGAGCGAGCCGATGACGTTACGCAGCGTGGTGACGGTGAGCTGTTCGATGCCCTGGATGAAGTTGGCGATCTCGTACACCGCCGAGCGGGCGTCGGTGACCGTGTAGTAGATGACGGTGTCGATGCTCACGACGAGGTTGTCGGAGGTGATCACCGGCTGCGGCGGGAAGGTGACCACCTGCTCGCGGAGGTCGATGTTGGCTCGCACCTTGTCGACGAACGGCACCAGGAAATGCATGCCATCGTCGAGGGTGCGGTTGAAGCTGCCGAGTCGCTCGACGATCTGCGCGGTCTGCTGCGGGACGATCCGGACGGTCCGGATCACGACGACGAGCGCGAAGATGACGAGCAGCGCGACGACGACGAGAGTGATGGCACTGCCGTCCATGGGATCTCCCTACTTTCGTTGGCTCCCGGACCGGTCGGGTCCGGGATGGGTGCTCTGGGGTGACGCCTGGCTTGGACGTCGCGGGGGGCGGTTCGGCTCCCGGGTGCGTGGGGCCGTCACGGGGCGTCCGACGTGCCGATGGCCGGCACTCGGGTCACGACGGCGGTGGCGCCGTCGATCCGGACGACCCGGACCTCCTCGCCGGGCTCGTGGGGTTCGGGGTCGCTGGACGTGGCCGACCACGTCTCTCCGCCGACCTTCACCCGGCCGCCGTGCTGGGTGACCGTCTCGAGGACGAACGCCGATCGGCCGATGTACCCGGCGGTGCCCATGGTGATGCCCTCGGGCCGCTTGCTGAACCGGCTCTTGGCCCACGGGCGCGCGACGCCGAGGAGGACGCCTGCGACGACGACGGCGACGATGACCTGCACCGGGAAGGATGCACCGAAAGCGGCTGCCGCCGCCCCACCGAGCGCACCACCGGCGAGCATCGCGAAGACGAAGTCGACCGTGGCCGCCTCGATGGCCCCGAGGGCGATCGCGACCCCGATCCACGCCAGCCAGCCGTAGTCCTCGAACATGACCGCCTCCTCCCCAGAGACCCAGGGCGGTCCGCCGTGCAACGGCGAGGCCCCCTCATTGGTACGACGCTCTACGGCTCAGCCTAGTTCCGCGACGTGTCGGAGGGATGTCGGCCCGGCGTCAGCCCGCAACGGTGACCGCAGGGGTCTGCGCGGCGGTCTGCTTGGAGGTATGCGTCGCAGCCCGTGCGCTCCAGCGGTCGCCATGCCGCTCGACGACCAGCGGCAGCCCGAAAGTCGCCGAGAGGTTCTCGGCGGTCAGGGTGAGCTCGAGCGGGCCGGCGGCCACGACCCGGCCGTCGCGCATCAGAAGGACGTCGGTGAACCCGGGCGGGATCTCTTCGACGTGATGGGTGACGAGGACGAGGGCCGGGGCCTCGGTGTCCTCGGCCAGGATGCCCAGCCGCGCTACCAGGTCCTCGCGCCCACCGAGGTCCAGCCCGGCTGCCGGCTCGTCGAGGAGCATGACCTCGGGATCGGTCATCAGGGCGCGGGCGATCTGGACCCGTTTGCGCTCCCCCTCGCTGAGCGTGCCGAACCGGCGGTCGGCCAGGTGCTCGGCGCCGAGCGCACCGAGCAGGGCCATCGCCCGGTGGTAGTCCTGCTCGTCGTACTGCTCCCGCCAGCGGCCGACCACCGCGTAGGAGGCAGTGACGACGACGTTCCCGACGAGCTCGTCCGGGGGGAACCGCTCGGCGATCGCCGCGCTGGAGAACCCGATCCGGGGGCGCAGCTCGAACACGTCGACCGCGCCGAGCACCTCGCCGAGGATCCCGGCGACGCCCTTGCTCGGATGGATCCGGGCCGCCGCGATCTGCAGGAGGGTGGTCTTGCCGGCACCGTTGGGGCCGAGCACGACCCAGCGCTCCCCCTCCTCCACCTCCCAGGTGATGTCGTCGAGCAGCGTGTTGCCGCCCCGAACCACGCTCACACCGGCGAAGGCGAGGACGTCGCTCATGGGAGACGACCCTAGACGGGTGCGCCCCGGCGCGCCCGGCCGCCTCCCCGACCCCTCCTAGACTGGCGCGATGCCGGCTCTGCCCCTCTCCGTGCGCTTCGCGCTGTGGGCGACGGTGGCGGTCCAGGGGCGCCTCGACCCCGACGACGCGGTGGCGTCAGCCCACCCAGACGTCGACGACCTGGCCGGTGAACCGGCGGGTCGGCTGGAGCTCTGGCGCGACTTCGGCGAGTCCGCCGTCCTCGTCGCGCTGCCTCGACCGGGCGACCTCACCGGTATGCCGCGCACCAGTCTGGACGGCTCGGGAGCGGCGGCCGATGCGGGCGAGTGCGTCTTCGTGCCAGGCATGGGCGGCCTGCTCGTGCCGACGGTCACGACGTTCGGTCCGGAGGACGACGAGGGCACGGCGGTGACGTGGGAGGCATACGACAGCGAGCCCGTTCCGCGGCACCGGCTGGAGGCCCTGTCGCTCCGGGAGCTGGACCACGAGCTGGCCGAGGCGGTCCGCGACGGGTCGGCGACGCTGGAGGCGGTCGACGGGCTCCCGTGGTCGGCGCAGCCCCGCGAGCAGACCGAGCGGCGCCTGGGCACGCGGACTTGGGGCGTCCCGTCCGGCACCTCGCCACGGGCGCTTCGCGTGATGCTCATGGCCGCGCGCGTTGCGGTGATCGTCGACGAGGGTCTGCGGCTCGCGGCGACCCCGTCCCTCGACGTGCACTCGTCGGGCCGCCGCGAGGTGGGGCTCCGGTCGCTGCAGTCCGTCGCGGATCGGGTGCTGGCCGGTTCGACCAACCTCGCCGTGATGGAGCTGGCCGGCTGGCGCCCCGTCTAATCACCCCACGAAGTTCTCCCCACGACGTTCGCCGCTGCGCGTCGAGCCGTCGCGTGGGCCCGCGCTTCGCTCCGATACTTCGCGGGGACCCCGGCTGAGGTTCAGCCGCCGAGGACCTGGCCGTAGACCTCCATGGTGCGGTCGCCGATCGACGCCCAGGAGAAGTGCTCGACGGCGCGCGTGCGCCCGGCCAGCCCGAAGTGCTTGGCCCGGTGGACGTCGGAGACCGCTTCGGTGAGCCGGCCGGCGAGGTCGGCGACGAAGGCGTCGGGGTCCACCGGTGTGCCCGTGCCGTCGTCGACCTGCTCGATGGGAACGAGCCATCCGGTCTCGCCGTCGACGACGACCTCGGGTATGCCACCGGTCGCCGTCGCGACGACGGCCAGCTCGCAGGCCATCGCCTCGAGGTTGACGATGCCGAGCGGCTCGTAGACCGACGGGCATACGAAAACCGTTGCGGCAGAAAGGAGTGCAACGACCTCGTTGCGCGGCAGCATCTCGGGAATCCACACCACGCCGTCGCCGCGCTTGGCCTTGAGCTCGGACATCAGGCCCTCGACCTCGGCCATGATCTCCTTGGTGTCCGGGGCCCCGGCGCAGAGGACGATCTGGACGTCCGGCGGCAGCGAAGCTGCGGCCCGGAGCAGGTAGGGCAGCCCCTTCTGCCGCGTGATCCGGCCGACGAAGATCACCGACGGCTTGTCCGGGTCGACGCCGTGCTTGCGGACGACGTCCTCGTCCGACTGTCGTTGCCAGAGCTGCGAGTCGATTCCGTTGTGCACCACGTGAACTCGCTCGGGATCGAGCGAGGGATACGCCTTGAGTATGTCCGCACGCATACCCGCACTGACGGCGATGACCGCCGCCGCACCCTCGTACGACTCGCGCTCGGCGAACGACGAGATCCGGTATCCGCCACCCAGCTGTTCGGCCTTCCAGGGACGGAACGGCTCGAGGCTGTGCGCGGTCACGACGTGTGGCATACCGCCGAGCATCGAGGCGAGGTGACCGGCGAAGTTGGCGTACCAGGTATGGGAATGAACGAGATCCGCGCCTTCGCAGTCGGCCGCGATAGCCAGGTCGACGCCGAGGGTCTGCAGCGCCGCGTTGGCCGTCGCGAGCTCCGGCAGGTCGGCGTACGCGGTCGTGCCGGTCTCCTCGCGAGGAGCCCCGAAGCAGCGAACCTGGACGTCGACGTCGCCGCGTTCGCGCAGTGCGCGGACCAGCTCGGCGACGTGCACACCGGCTCCTCCGTAGACCGCCGGCGGGTACTCCTTGCTGAGAATGTCGACGCGCACGTTCGCGACATTACTCAGTGAGACAGGGGCGCGGGAGGCCTCGCGACCGCCGTCTCACGCCCCTAGGGTGAGGCCATGGCGCGCAGGTCGCAGAATCCCAAGGTGTTGGCGATCGTCCTGGCCGGTGGCGAGGGAAAGCGGCTGATGCCGCTGACCGCGGACCGCGCCAAGCCGGCCGTGCCCTTCGGCGGGATCTACCGCCTCATCGACTTCGCCCTGTCGAACGTCGTGAACTCGGGATACCTCAAGGTCGTCGTCCTCACCCAGTACAAGTCGCACAGCCTGGACAAGCACGTCACGGCGACCTGGCGGATGTCGACACTGCTGGGCAACTATGTCGCCCCGGTTCCCGCGCAGCAGCGGGTCGGGAAGGACTGGTACCTCGGCAGCGCGGACGCGATCTTCCAGAGTCTCAACCTCATCCACGACGAGCACCCCGACATCGTCGTGGTCGTGGGCGCGGACCACGTGTACCGGATGGACTTCTCGCAGATGGTCGACCAGCACCGTGAGACCGGTGCCGGCGTCACCGTCGCGGCGATCCGGCAACCGATCTCGCTGGCCGACCAGTTCGGGATCATCGAGGTCGACGACAGCGACGCCCGCAAGATCGGCGCGTTCCGCGAGAAGCCCAAGGACGCGAAGGGACTTCCCGATGCGCCCGACGAGGTGCTCGCCTCGATGGGCAACTACGTCTTCGACGCCGACGTCCTCGTCGACGCGGTGACCAAGGACCACGACCTCGAGGACACCAAGCACGACATGGGCGGCGACATCGTCCCCGCCTTCGTGCGCGCCGGCGACGGCTACGTCTACGACTTCAAGAACAACGAGGTCCCCGGAGCGACGGACCGCGACCAGGGCTACTGGCGCGACGTCGGCACGATCGACGCCTACTTCGAGGCCAACATGGACCTCATCTCTATCCACCCGGTGTTCAACCTCTACAACTACGAGTGGCCGATCTACACCAACACGGGGTTCCTCCCGCCGGCCAAGTTCGTCCACGGTCACGGGGACCGCGTCGGCGAGGCGCTCAACTCGTCGGTGTCGCCGGGCTGCGTCATCTCGGGCGCCCAGGTGACCGGGTCGGTGCTGGCGCCGCGGGTCCACGTGCACAGCTACGCGACGATCGTCGACAGCGTGATGCTCGACGCGGTCCAGGTCGGACGGTACGCCACGATCCGCCGCGCGATCGTCGACAAGTACTCGGTGATCGAGGAGCACGCCAAGATCGGGATCGACCACGACCACGACCGGGCCCGCGGATTCCACGTCAGCGACAACGGGGTCGTCGTCGTGCCGCGCGACAGCGTCGTCACCGCATGACCTTTACTACCCCGTATGCCCGTTGACGCCGCTCGCATCGCCGTCCAGATCCAGCCGCAGCACGCCGACTACGCCGACATCCGCCGCCTCTGCGCAACGCTCGAGGACATCGGCGTCGACGTGCTCTTCAACTGGGACCACTTCTTCCCGCTGAACGGCGACCCCGACGGCCGGCACTTCGAGGCGTGGACGATGCTCGCGGCGTGGGCCGAGGCCACGGAGCGCGTCGAGATCGGCGCGTTGGTGACCTGTACCGCATACCGCAACGCGAACCTGCTCGCCGACATGGCCCGCACCATCGACCACATCTCGGCGCGGAACGGCACCGGCCGCCTCATCCTCGGGATCGGGTCGGGCTGGTTCGAGCGGGACTTCGACGAGTACGGGTACGAGTTCGGTACGCCGGGTGGCCGACTCGACCTGCTCGAGCGGGACCTCGCCGTCATCAAGGACCGGTGGACCCGGCTGAACCCGTCGCCCACGCGCGAGATCCCCATCCTCATCGGCGGAGGCGGCGAGCGGAAGACGCTGCGCATCGTCGCCGAGCACGCGACCATCTGGCACTCGTTCGGCAACGCCGAGACCATCGAGCACAAACATGAGGTCCTCGACGAGTGGTGCGCACGCGTCGGGCGCGACCCCGCGACGATCGTCCGGTCCGCCGGTGTCGCGCCGACCCCTGGCCGGTATGCGGAACAGGTCGCCAGCTACTCCGCGAACGCGCAATCGCTCTACGACGTCGGCACGCGACTGTTCACGGTCGGGCTGTCCGGTGAGCGGTACGGCGACCTCGACAAGGTGCGCGAGCTGGTGGCCTGGCGCGACGACGTCAACCGCTAGGCGCCCGGATCACGGACCGGAACCCGAGGCATACCGAGGCCGTCGGTAGCCTCATCAGGTGCCTGACCCGCTCGACGAGACGCTCCGGGTCACCATCTCCGGCGACGACCGTCCCGGCCTGACCAGCGCGCTGTTCGACGCGATCGCCGAGATCGGTGCGGAGGTCCTGGACCTCGAACAGGTCGTCGTCCGTGGCCAGCTGACCCTGGCGATCCTCCTCACCGGCGGTGACCTGGACCGGCTGGAAAGCGTGGTCCGCGACGTCGCCCACGCGCTGGACCTCAAGGTCAAGGCCCGGCGCGGCACCGGCGACAACGCGCCGAGACGCAGCGGCCGCGCGGCCGTCGTCGTCATCGGCGCTCCGCTCACCGCAGGCGCCGTGGCGTCCGTGACCGCCCGGATCGCCGGCCACGGCGCCAACATCGACCGGATCCGCCGGCTGTCGCGCTACCCGGTGACCACCGTCGAGCTCGACGTGTCGGGTACGGACATCCCGCGACTGCGCCGAGAGCTGGCTCTCGAGGCGGCGCAGCAGGGCGTCGACATCGCCGTCTCGGCCGGCGGCCTGGACCGGCGCGGCCGTCGGCTGGTTGTCATGGACGTCGACTCCACACTGATCCAGCAGGAGGTCATCGAGCTTCTCGCCGCGAAGTGCGGCCGGGCGGACGAGGTGGCCGCGGTCACCGAGCGGGCGATGCGCGGAGAGCTCGACTTCGCCGAGTCGCTCAGGGAGCGCGTGGCCGTCCTCGAAGGGCTCGACGCGTCGGTCCTCGACGAGGTCCGCGCCGAGGTCCTGCTCACCCCGGGTGCCCGCACCCTGGTGCGGACGCTCAAACGGCTCGGGTTCATGGTCGCCGTCGTGTCCGGCGGGTTCATCGAGATCGTCGGACCGCTCGCCGACGAGCTGGGCATCGACCGGGCCGAGGCGAACCGGCTTGAGGTCGTTGACGGTCGACTGACCGGTCGCGTGATCGGCGAGATCGTCGACCGCGCCGGCAAAGAGCGGGCCCTGCGGCGGTTCGCGGCTGACGCGGGCCTGCCCCTCAGCCGAACCGTTGCGATCGGCGACGGGGCCAACGACCTCGACATGCTCGGCGCGGCCGGCCTGGGGGTTGCGTTCAATGCCAAGCCGGTAGTCCGCGAGCAGGCCCACACCGCGGTCAACGTCCCGTACCTGGACGCCGTCCTGTACCTGCTCGGCATCACCCGAGAAGAGGTCGAGGAGGCCGACGCCGCCGACGGGACACCCACCCCCGAGCCGCCACTCCTGCCGACCCTGACCACCCCGGGGCGTACCGGCTCCTAAGGTGGGGGCCATGGCGCAGGGGGTTCATCGGATCAATGCCGACGGCTCGCCGCGCCGCACTCTGCTCATCATCGGCGGCGCCGAGGACAAGCTCGGGCGCTCGGTCGTCCTCAAGCGGTTCGTCCGACTGGCCGGCGGCCGGCAGTCGCGCATCGTCATCATCCCGACCGCGTCGTCGTTCGTCGACGAGGTCGTCGACACCTACAGCCGGGTCTT
>DASTNV010000269.1:0-12872 GCA_035762725.1 Lapillicoccus sp.
CGGTCCGCGAGACCGCTAGCACGGACGACGGGCTCGACCTGACGATCGGCCTCGTCGGCCTGGGTGCCGACATCGACGCCCGGCTGAGTCTGCGAACCGTCGCCGACACTCTGACCGTCACCTTCGAGGCACACCTGCGAACCCCATTCCGCTGCAGCCGGATCGGGCTGGTGGTCCTCCATCCGGCCGCGCTCGCGGGCGTGCCTCTCACCGTCACGTCACCTTCCGGCGCGACCACCACGACGCAATTCCCCGTGGCCCTCCTTCCGCACCAGCCCGCTACCGACATCTCCGGGCTCACCTGGGAGGCCGAGGGCGTCGCAACCGAGCTGACGTTCAGCGGTGACGTCTTCGAGATGGAGGACCAGCGGAACTGGACGGATGCGTCGTTCAAGACCTACAGCACGCCGCTGGCCCTCCCATTCCCGGTCGACTTGGCGGCCCAGGCCGAGGTGCATCAGTCGGTGACGATCCGCTGCACCCGAACCGCTCGCGTCGCCCTCCGTGAGACCGAACACCGGTGGCCGGCCATCGGACTCGGCGCCTCGACGGCCGCCGTCGCGTCACCGGTCCCGGTGACCCTGCCGATCGCCTTAGTCCTGGTAGAGCTCGACGCCGCCAGTGCGATCTGGCCGGCGGCCCTCGACCGCGCCGCCGCCGAGGCCGGCGATCGGCCGCTGGCCGTCCACATCGTCGCCGACCAACCGGGCCAGCTCGAACCCGTCCTCGACGCGCTCGAGGGCCGGAGCATCGCTCGGCTCGCAGTGCACGACCGGCACACCCAGACGACCGAACCACCGCTCTGGGCGGCATTGCGAAACGGCGCGGCTACCCGCGGACTGGCCGCAGAGCTCGTCGGCGGAAGTCGATCCCACTTCACCGAGCTGAGCCGCGCCCGCGACCAACTGCCGGCCGACCTGCCCGCGCTCGGGTTCGCCCTCACCCCGCAGATGCACGCGACCGACGACGCCCAGCTGGTCGAGTCGGTGGCGATGCAGGCCCTGGTCACGGCAGCGGCTCTCGAGATCGCAGGGGACCGCCCGGTCCACGTCGGACCGGTCACGCTGCGGCCGCGGTACCTCACCGCCGACCCCGACCCGCAACCGGACCCGAGCACCGACATCGCGCAGGGGTACGGCGCCGAGCACGTCCCCGGCGCCACCGACCCCCGGCAAACATCGTCCGCAACAGCGGCCTGGACCCTGGCCACCGGCATCGCCCACGCGATCGGCGGCGCGGCCAGCGTCAGCCTCTTCGAAACGTCCGGCCCCCGGGGCGTCGTCGACACCGACGGGACGCCGTATCCCTCGGCCCGGACCGTCGGGTGGCTGGCCGAGGCGGCCGGCGCGATCCTCTGGGAACCGGACCAACCGACGCCGGACGACCTCTGGGTGGCCGGCGCCGGAACCCCCGACGGTCCGGTCCTCTTCGCCGCCAACCTCGCCTCGACGCCGGTCCGGGTCGACGTCACGGCACCGGGTGTTTCGCCCTGGTCCGTGCACCTCGGCCCGTCATCGACGGACCGCCGGGACGCTGGCCTACGCTTCCACCACCACGAGAGCGAAGGGGGCGACGCATGGCGGTGAGCGTGCGCGATGTCGCCGCCGCCGCGGCGGTCTCGGTCGGCACGGTCTCCAACGTGCTCAACCGTCCGGACAAGGTCGCCCCGGCCACCGCGGAGCGGGTGCTTGCCGCGATCGAGAACCTCGGCTTCGTCCGCAACGACGCCGCCCGCCAGCTCCGAGCGGGCCGCAGCCGCAGCATCGGCCTGGTCGTCCTCGACATCCGGAACCCGTTCTTCACCGACATTGCCCGCGGCGCCGAGGAACGCGCCGCCGAGATGGGCATGACCCTCCTGGTCGGGAGCAGCCAGGAGGACCCCGATCGCGAAGGCGCCTACCTCGACCTGTTCCTCGAGCAGCGGGTCAGCGGCGTCCTCCTCTCGCCCGTCGCCGACACCGGGAGCCGGCTGGAACGGTTGCGTAGCAACGGTGTTCCGGTGGTCCTCGTCGACCGTCAGTCCAAGGACCACACCTTCTCTTCCGTCGCGGTCGACGACGTGGTCGGCGGCCGGCTGGCCGTCCGGCACCTCATCGACGTCGGGCGACGGAAGATCGCCTACGTCGGCGGCCCGGCCTCGATCCGTCAGGTGGCCGACCGCCTCCGCGGCGCGCGGCAGGCGGTCCGCCGCGCGCCGGGCGTCGACCTCGAGGTCATCCACACCGACGCCCTCACTGTCCTGGCCGGGCGAGCGACCGGCGAGCAGATCCGCGAGCGCCCGCCCGCCGACCGCCCAGACGCGATCTTCGCCGCGAACGACCTCCTGGCC
This sequence comes from Lapillicoccus sp., assembly GCA_035762725.1. GTDB lineage: Bacteria > Actinomycetota > Actinomycetes > Actinomycetales > Dermatophilaceae > Lapillicoccus. The sequence continues at coordinate 2,330 of DASTNV010000269.1, forward strand.
ATCGGCATCCTCCAGGCGCTGATGCTGCCGGGCGGCCTGCGGGTGCCCCAGGACATTGCCCTGATCGGATACGACGACATCGACTTCGCGTCCGCCTCGGTCGTCCCGCTCAGCTCGATCCGCCAGCCCGCCGGGGTGATCGGGCGTCGCGCGGTCGAGCTGCTCCTCGACGAGTCGTTCGCCGAAGACGAGACCTCATTCGAGACCGACCGCGTGCTCTTCCAGCCCGAGCTCGTCGTCAGGGAGTCGACGCGCTAGAGGGTCGTCGAGAACAGGTGCTCGCCGCTCCCCACGACCCGGGGGTCCCGCCCGGGCAGGTCGACGGTGGCCGTCGTCCCGGTCGGGACCGTGACCCACACCGTGAGCTCGTCGTCCTTGCGAGTCCAGCTGATCGCCGCCCGCCCGTACGGCGTCTCGTGCCCCGCGGACGCGGACGTCAGCCCGCCTCCGGGCCGCGGTCGGAACAGGATCTCGCGGTACCCAGGTGCCGCCGGGGCCAGTCCGGCCACCACCCGGTGGAGCCAACCGGCCACTGCGCCCAACGCGTAGTGGTTGAACGACGTCATCGTCCCAGGGTTGACCGTCCCGTCCGGCCGCAGGCTGTCCCAGCGCTCCCACACGGTCGTCGCGCCCTGGCGCACGGCGTAGAGCCATGAGGGCGCCTCATCCTCGAGCAGCAGGTCGTAGGCCGCGTCGACGTGGCCGGTCGAGCTCAGCGCGTCGCTGACGATCGGCGTCCCGACGAACCCGGTGGCGATCCGGTGCTCGGACTCCTCGACCAGCTCGGCCAGCCGTGACCCCGCCCGCTCCCGAGCGGATCCTGGGACCAGGTCGAACGCGACCGCCAGCGCGTAGGCGGTCTGCGCGTCGCTGGTCATCCGGCCGTCCGGCAGCAGGTATGCGTCGGTGAAGGCCGCGCGAACCTCCGCCGCCAGCGCGGCGAACCGCTCCGCATCGTCGGTCCGACCGAGGACTGCGGCCGTGTCCGCCAGCCGGTGCGCCGACCGCGCGAAGTACGCGGTCGCCACGAGGTACCGGTCGGTCCGGGCGTCGGCCGGGTCCTGCGGCGGAGCCGCCGGATCGAGCCAGTCGCCGAGCTGGAACCCGCTGTCCCACAACCGGTTCGGCCCGGCCAGCTTCTCGACCAACTCAACCCAGGCCTTCGCGCTCTCGTACTGCCGGGCCAGGATCTCGGCGTCTCCAGAGCCCACATAGAGGTCCCACGGCGTCAGAACCGCGGCATCGCCCCACGCCGCTCCCGGCCGGATCGGCGTCCACTTCTCGTGCGCCGGGATCACCGGCACGTACCAGGGCACCGTCCCGTCGGGCAGCTGGTCAACGGCGACATCCCTCAGCCAGGACGAGAGCATCCCCGACACGTCGTAGAGGAACGCCGCGGTCGGCGCGAACACCTGGATGTCGCCGGTCCACCCGACCCGCTCGTCCCGCTGAGGGCAGTCGGTCGGGATGTCGAGGAAGTTGCCCCGCATGCTCCACACGACGTTCTCGTGCAGCCGGTTCACCAGCGGGTCCGAGCAAGTGAACCAGCCGGTGCGGTCGAGGTCCGAGTGGTAGACCCGCGCCACGATGTCGCCGGCGGCCACCGCCGCCTCCAGGTCGCCCGGCCAGCCCGACACCTCGACGTAGCGGAACCCGTGGAACGTGAACCGCGGCTCCCACTCCTCGATCTCACGTCCGGCCAGGACGTACTCGTCCGTGGATCGAGCGCTCCGCAGTGGACGGGTGTAGATCTCGCCCTCCTGCAGGACCTCGGCCGTCCGCATCATCACCCGGTCGCCGGCCCGCCCGGACACGCGAATCCGCATCCGTCCCACCAAGTTCTGTCCCAGGTCGAGCACCGTCGCCCCACTCGGCGTCCGGAGCACCGTGACAGGCGCCACCTCCTCGGTGCACCGCACCGGCGGGCCCTGTGGCGCCACCAGCGTCGCCGGGTCTCGGTCACCCACCGCCACCGGAACCCAGTCCGAGTCGTCGAACCCCGGCGAGCTCCAGCCGGCCCGTTCGAGCCGCGCGTCGTAGGCCTCGCCGTCGTAGTTGCCGGTTCGCACGATCGGACCCGTGGCTGCCTGCCACGACCCATCGGTGGCCACGACATCGACCGAGCCGTCGGCATACCGCAGCTCGAGCTGAGCGATGAGCGACAGGTCGCTGCCGAAGAGGTTCCGGAACCCGCCCTTCCAGCCGAGCCGACCGCGGTACCACCCGTCGCCCAGCCACGCGCCAATCACGTTGTCCCCTCGGCGAACCAGACCGGTGACGTCGTAGGTGTAGTACCGCAACCGGTGGTGGTACGACGTCCATCCGGGCGACATCGCGTCGTCGCCGACCCGCTGCCCGTCGATCTCGATCTCGTACAGGCCGTGCGCGCTGGCGTAGAGCCGCGCGGAGACCAGCCCGTCCCGAACGGCGAACGCCCGACGCACCAGCGGCGGGACCCGGTCGTCGGACTCCGGGTCCTCCGGCCATGGCGCCCCGACCGGCCGAGCCACCCACTCCGACGGCCGCAGCAGACCGGTCTCGACGTCGGCTGCCTCGCTCCACGGCGAGGTGACACCATCCGCGCCAGTGACCCGGACGCATACCGCCGCGCGTTGCCGCGACTCCAGCTCCTCCGCCGGCCACGGCACGAGAACGCTCTCGGGAGAGGTCACCGGGCCGTAGACGCGGTCGCCCACCCGGAGCTCGTATGCGGTCTGCGTCCAGCCCGCGGGCGCCGTGGTGCGCCACGAGATCCGGGGTCGGGACTCGCCGACTCCCAGGGCATGGCGATGGTGCTCGAAGGTCGGCGGCTGCACGATAACCGTCACGGAGAGCATATTGACACGTTTCAAGTTCTCAGAAAAGATGACCGCGTTCGCCCCCGCTCCGGAAAGGACCGTGCGTCGACGATGACCACGACACCGCGCGTCGCCCTCGTCGGCACCCTGGACACCAAGGGTGCCGAGTACCGCTGGATGGCCGATCGGCTGAGCGAGCTCGGCGTGGACGTCGTGGTCGTCGACACGGGCGTGCGGGCCTCGACCACGTTTACCGACGGGGTGAGCGCGCCGCAGGACCGGGTGGCCGAGGCGGCCGGAACGAGCATCGACGCGCTCCGCGACGGCGACGACCGTGGCGCTGCTGTCACGGCCATGGGCGAGGGAGCGGCGGTTGTGCTCGCCGAGCTGGCCGAGCGTGGCGAGCTGGACGGCGTCCTCGCCCTCGGCGGCAGCGGCGGCTCGTCGATCGCCGCACGGGCGGTCCGCGACCTGCCGATCGGGCTCCCCAAGCTCATCGTCTCGACGATGGCCTCCGGCGACGTCTCGCCCTACGTCGGGGCCTCGGACGTGACGATGATGTACTCCGTCGTCGACATCGCCGGCATCAACCGGCTGTCGCGGTCGGTCCTCGGGAATGCCGCCGGGGCGATCGCCGGCATGGCTCGTGAGCACGCCGCCCGGCGCGGCGAGACCGCCGAGGACGACCGGCCGCTCGTCGGCGCCTCGATGTTCGGCGTCACGACGCCGGCCGTGGACGCCGCCCGCGAGCGCCTCGACGAGCTCGGCTACGAGACCCTCGTCTTCCACGCGACCGGCTCCGGCGGCCAGGCGCTCGAGGCGCTGGCCCGCTCGGGAATGCTGGCCGGCGTCCTCGACATCACGACAACCGAGCTGGCCGACGACCTCGTCGGTGGCGTGCTCAGCGCGGGACCGGAGCGGCTCACCGCGGCCGGCGCCGGCGGCGTGCCGCAGGTGGTCAGCCTCGGAGCGCTCGACATGGTCAACTTCGGGCCGGAGGACACCGTGCCGGCGGAGTTCGCCGACCGGCTGTTCTTCGTGCACAACCCGACGGTGACCCTGATGCGGACGACCACCGAGGAGAACGCCGAGCTGGGCCGCCGGATCGGCGCCAAGCTCGCCGACGCGAGCGGGCCGACCGTCCTCGTCGTGCCGCGCGGCGGTGTCTCGCTCCTCGACGCGCCGGGCCAGGCCTTCCACGACCCGGAGGCGGACGACGCGCTCTTCGCCGCCGTCACCGAGGGTGTCGACGGCAGCGACGTCGTCGTCATCGATGCCGACGTCAACGTCAATGACCCGGACCTGGCCCGGCGGATGGCCGACGAGCTGCACGCCCTGATCACCAGGGACGCCTGACGTGGACCGCGCCGTCGCTCTCGAGCGCCTTCGGGCCACCATCGCCGCCGGCCAGCCGGTGATCGGTGCGGGCGCCGGCACCGGCATCTCGGCCAAGTCGGCCGAGGCGGGCGGCGTCGACCTCATCATCATCTACAACTCGGGCCGGTACCGGATGGCCGGTCGCGGCTCGCTCTCGGGGCTGCTGGCCTACGGCGACGCGAACCAGGTCGTCGTCGAGATGAGCCGTGAAGTGCTGCCCATCGTCCGCGACACGCCGGTTCTGGCCGGGGTCAACGGAACCGACCCGTTCCGCCTCATGGACAGGTTCCTCGACGAGCTCAAGACCATGGGCTTCGCGGGAGTTCAGAACTTCCCGACCGTGGGCCTCTTCGACGGGAACTTCCGGCAGAACCTCGAGGAGACCGGCATGGGCTATGACCTCGAGGTCGAGATGATCCGGCTGGCCGCCGAGCGCGACCTGCTCACCGCGCCGTACGTCTTCGACGTCGACTCGACGATCGCCATGACCCGCGCGGGAGCGGACGTGATCGTTCCGCACATGGGCCTCACCACGGCCGGCACGATCGGCGCGCACACCGCCGTCACCCTCGACGACTCGGTCCGCAAGGTCCAGCAGATGCGGGACGCCGCGGTCGCCGAGAACCCGGACGTCATCGTCCTCTGCCACGGCGGACCGATCGCCGAACCGGACGACGCCGCCTACGTCCTGGCCAACACCACCGGAGTGGCCGGCTTCTTCGGCGCTTCCTCCGCCGAACGCCTCCCCACCGAACGTGCCATCAAGGCCCAGATCGAGCAGTTCAAAGCGATCCCGCTCGACTGAGCGAGCCGCATACCGCTGAAGGGAAACCCGCATGACCGACACCAGCACGCTTCCCACCGCGAAGCACGACCCGGAGTCCGTGCCGACCCGCGTCTTCGACTGGGGGACCATCAAATGGCTGGTCACCCCGAACCTCGACGCCGGCATCGGGCTGACCACTGGCGAGGTGATCATCTACCCCGGCAAGGGCCACGACCCGCACGTCCACCCGGGCGAGGAGGAGGTCATCTACGTCATCTCCGGCGAGGGCACCCAGACCGTCGGCGACGACGGAGAACCCTTTGCCATCAAGGAGGGTGACGCGATCTACATCCCGAAGAACACCCTCCACTCGACCTACAACACGACCTGGCGTCCGCTGCGGCTGGTCGTCGTCTACACCCCCGGCGGCGCCGAGACCGGCCTCGACGCCCTGCCCGACGCGAACCTGCTCGAGCCCGGCGTGGCGTCCAGCTGGAGCCAGTCGAACTGATGCCGGTCCTCCCGCCGGGGAGTTGGCTCAACCCCGACTCCCGGCCGCCGTGGTGCGAGGTCACGGCGGCCGGGCGCTTCGCCGTCCCGCGCGACGGCGGCCGGTTCGACCGGCACCACCACGACGACCACGAGTTGTGGTTCATCGCTGACGGCAAGGCCAAGGTCCTCACCGACGGTGCGGAGCACTACGTCCAGGCCGGCGACATCGTCCTCACCCGGGCGGGCGACAGCCACGACGTCGTCGAGGTCTACGAGGACCTGCGCGGCTTCTTCGTCGAGACCGGCCACCCGTCCGGAGGGCGCGCGCGCCATCTGCACACGACGGACGCCGAAGCCGCGGGACACGACGTCCCGGCCCGCGACGTCCCGGCCGACTTCCCGGTGCGCTGAGCCATGCGCATCGCGGTCACCGGCAGCTCGGGCAAGCTCGGCTCAGCCACGGTCGAGCGGCTCCGGGCCGACGGGCACCAGGTGGTCGGGTTCGACCGCGACGGTATGCCCGGGGTCGGTTTCGTGCGGGTCGACCTCTCCGACTACGGGCAGGTCCTCGACAGCATGCTCGGCGTGACCGCGCGTCACGACGGCCTCGACGCGGTGGTGCACCTCGCGGCGATCCCGGTCAACGGCCTGGTGCCGGACGCGGCGACGTTCCACAACAACGTCACGGTGACGTTCAACGTGCTGCATGCCGCGCTACGAGCGGGAATTCGCACCATCGTCATGGCGTCGAGCATCACCGCGATGGGCTTCCCGTTCGACGAGCCGCCGCCGTACCTCCCGGTCGACGAGGACGTCACCCTGGCCAACAACACCTACGGGCTCGGCAAGGTCGTCGAGGAGGCGATGGCCGCCCAGCTGGTCCGCTGGTACCCCGAACTGCAGCTCACCGCGCTGCGGTTCACCAACGTCGTCGCGCCCGGCGAGTACGACACGTTCGCGCGGGCCGGCGACCCGGCATACCGTCGCAGCCTGTTGTTCAGCTACGTTGACGCCCGCGACGGGGCGGCGGCGGTCGCCCAATCGCTGGCCCGCCCCGAGACCGGGCTGCGCATCCTCTCGATCGCCGCATCGGACACCGGCAGCGCCATCCCCACGGCGGAGCTGGTCGCGACCCAGTTCCCAGACGTCCCGGTGCGCCGGTCGCTCGACGAGTTCGAGACGCTCGTCTCGATCGACCGGGCGCGTGAGCGGATCGGGTACGCGCCGGAGCACCTCTGGCGCGACGAGTACCCCGGGTCAGTCGAGGCCTAGGACGACTCCGAAGGTGGTCGGCTCCACCGGGACGCGGTAGCGCTCGGGCAGCGCGGGCCCGCAGGACGCGCTGCCGAGTCCTTGTTGGCCGTGGTCGATGTTGAGCCACACCCGGCCGCTGTCCCGCAGATCCGTTGGACGCCGGGCGTGTTCGAGGTCCTCGGTGGTCCAACGGCGGGCGGTGAAGTCGAACCCGCCTCGCACGGCCAGGCTCGGGAGTCCGTCACCCAGGACCCGGAGCCAGCGGGTGTCGACGTGGTTGCCGTTCTCCTCCGGGACGAGGTACGGCGTCTGGAGGTCGTCGATGGACCGCTGGTACCTCCCGACCAGGGCCGCCGCGGTGAAGTCGACGTAGGACTCGCCCGGGCCGCGACCGAACCACTCGACATCGGTGTAGCCACCGGGCAGCCCGAACCGAAGTCCGAGCCGCGGCAGGGTGAGTCGATATGCGCCGTGCGGGGTCTCGTGCCACGGCCCCTCCGGCCTGACCTCCACCTCGAGACCGACCTCGTCGCCGAGATCGGTGTAGGTCATCGTCCAGGCCAGCCCGAACCGCTGGGCTGCCGGGCCGCTGCGGCCGGTGACGACAACCCGGCCGTCCTCGACCCGGACCTCGTCGGTGCGGTGCCGGAACCGGTTGAGGCCCACCGCGACCCACTCGGCGGCCATCCGGTTCCGGCCACCCTGGCCCTGGTCGTTCTCGGTCGGTGCGCGGGCGACATCGATGGTCGGGCCCTCGAGCTCGAGGTCGCCGAGTTGGAGCAAGCGGCCGCTGGCCGGGTCGATCTCCGCCGGCCCAACCGTGAACCGGCCGCCCGTGAACTGACGCGTGGGCGCGATCGGTCGCGGGGGAGACGCAAGTAGGCCCTGGCCGACCGCCACCAGGTGGCCGGAGTCGGCCCACGTCGTCGCCTCGGCGAGGACGGCGCGGATCGTGAGCCAGCGCTCCACACCCGCCACCGGTGAATCGGCCGGTCCTTCCGGGGTAGGGACGGTCACCGACGACCGCGCCCCGACCGGCGGAACGTCGAGCTCACCGCTCGCGACCGCGGTGCCGTCGTCTTCGACCGCCCACGTGAACCGCAGATGGTCCAGGCTGCGGACGTCGTGCTTGTTGGCGATGGTCACCCTGTCGGTGCTGACCGTGATCGCGACCGGAGCGACGACCGCCTTGAGCTCGGCCAGTCCTGGCCAGGGCGTGCGCTCCGGGCCGACCAGCCCGTCCAGGCAGAACCGGCCGCCGGTCGGCCGGTGGTCGACGTCGCCCCCGTGCATGAAGAACTCGGTGCCGTCTGCGTCGAACGCCCGGAACCCGTGGTCGATCCACTCCCACACGAAGGCGCCGCAGAACCGGTCGGACGACTCGAGGATCCGTTGGTAGTCGGCCAGCGACCCAGGTCCAGCCCCCATCGCGTGGGCGTACTCGCAGAGCAGGAACGGCAGCCGCCGCCGCCGGGCGTCGTCGGTCGAACCGGCCACCACGCCCTCCGGTGTCGGCTCCTCGCGCCGCCCGATCGCCTCCAGCAACCCCTGCTCGGGGTACATCAGGCTGTAGACGTCGGAGTTGCGGTAGGACGGATCGCGTTCGTACATCAGCGGTCTCGACGGATCCCGCTCACGAATCCACGCCGCGACCGCGTCGAAGTTCTCGCCGACCCAGCTCTCGTTGCCCAGCGACCAGATGACGACCGACGGGTGGTTCTTGTCGCGCTCGACCATCCGGCGCTCCCGGTCGAGCATGGCGCCGCGCCAGTGCGGGTCGGCCGGCGGGTTGCCCTCCCACCCCGAGTAGATGAACCCGTGCGTCTCGAGGTCGCACTCCTCGACCACCCACATGCCGACCTCGTCGCAGAGGTCGAGGAAGGCAGGGTGCGGCGGGTAGTGGCTGGTGCGAACGGCGTTGATGTTGTGCTGCTTCATGAGCACGAGGTCGCGCCACATGGTCTCCACGTCCAGTGCCCGACCGCGGTCCGGATCGTGCTCGTGCCGGTTCACGCCGCGGAAGTACACCGGCGTTCCGTTGACCAGCAGCCGACCGTCCTCGATGGTGACCGTCCGGAACCCGACCCAGAGCGTGACGGTCTCGTCCGCGGACCGGACCGTCGCCGCATACCGCTGAGGCACCTCGGCCGACCAGGGCGCGACCGGCACCGTGACCGCGGATCCGGTTTCCAGGGAATGGATTCCGAGCTCAGGGACGTCCACGAGCGCGGGGATGCTCGCGTCGACACGGAGCGTGCCGAGCCCCGTGACGTGGTCGTAGTCGGCGTGGACGAACACGTCGTCGATCGCCGCGCGCGGACGCTCCAGCAGCTCCACCTCGCGGAAGATGCCGGGCAGCCACCACATGTCCTGGTCCTCGAGGTACGTGCCGCTGGACCAGCGGTGCACCCGGACGGCGAGGACGTTGCCGGTCTCGCGCAGCAGGTGACCGGCGTCGAATTCGTGGGCCAGCCGGCTCCCCGTGAACTGGCCGAGCTCCGTGCCGTTGAGCCAGGCCTTCGCGCAGGAGTCGACGCCGAGGAACCGCACTACGGACCCGTCCCGCCGCCAGCCGGGTGGCAGGTCGAAGACCAACCGATGGTCACCGGTGGGGTTCTCGGTCGGGACGTGCGGCGGGTCCAACGGAATCGGCAACGCCGTGTTCGTGTAGATCGGGCCGTGGGCGGAACCCCGCAGTGATCGCGGCGAGGTCTCACCGGGCGGGGTCACCGGTTCCAGCACCCAGTGCGATGGGACCCGCAGCCGGTCCCACCCCGAGTCGTCGAAGTCGTCCTCGACGAAGCCGGGTCCGGTTCCTGCCGCCGTCTCGGTGAGGCGGAACCGCCAGGTCCCGGAGAGGTCGAGCGTGGGCGCACTGGAGCGCAGGTAGGCGCGCGGATCCCGACCGCCGACGCCCGGCCCTCGGTCGGTGACGTACGACAGGTCAGCGGTCATCGGCGGTCAGGGCCTCCAGCTCCTCGAGAAGGTCGTCGGGCACGTCCGTGGCGACCAGCTCGTGCAGCCGGCGCAGCCGCATCGCGCTGGAGACGCCCACCACCGTGGCGTCGACCAGCGGACTGCGGGTCGAGAAAGCGAGGGCGGCCGCGTCCATCGGCACGCCGTGGCGGGAGCAGGCCAGCCGCGTGGCGCCCACCCGGTGCAGGGTCTCCTCCGAGGCGGGCCGGTACGCATACCGGTCCTGGTGCCGCGTCGATCCGGCGAGGATGCCGCCACCGAACGGGGCGGCGTTGATCGCGAGCATCCCGCGCTCCCGAGCCGCGCGCAGAACCGGACCTCCGCTGCGGTCGACCAGGGTGAACCGGTTGTGCGTCAGCACCGCGTCGAAGGCATCGGTCTCGACGTAGTCGAGCAGCAGCCGCACGGGCCCGGCGGCGATGCCGATCGCCTCGACCGCACCCTCGTCGCGCAGCCGGACGAGCGCGGGGACGGCTCCTCCGGGAGCCATCGCCTCGGCCAGCGTCAGCGTGTAGGGGTCGTGCAGGTGGAGCAGCGGGACACGGTCCAGCCCGAGGCGCTCGAGCGACTCGGCGAACGAGCGCCGGACCCGGTCGCCGTCGAAGACCCCTGTCAGCGGGTCGGCGTCGACCTTGGTGATCACTGCGGTCCCATCGGGTAGACCGACCCGGCCGATCGCGGTCCCGAGGTATGCCTCGCTGCGACCCGCCGCATACCCGTTGGCGGTGTCGATCGCCGGAAATCCCGACCGGACCATCGCCTCGGCGAGCTCGGTGGCGCCCGGGCGGTCGGGCTGTCCCAAGGTGCTGGTCCCGAGGAGCACCGCACCGGTCGGCAGGTCCACACAGCCAACCTAACAGCGAAGTTGACACGTTTCAAT
>DASTNV010000270.1:0-15178 GCA_035762725.1 Lapillicoccus sp.
TCAGGGTGGATGTCGCGCAGCTGGTTCCGCAGCTCCACCTGGAGCGCCGCCTCGTCGGTGCCGTCCGGCAGCGCGTAGGCGTGGACCTCGACAACGCTGCCGTTGCGAGCCCTAGCCCACCGAGAGGCCCCCGACTCGAACAGGTGCACCGCCGAAACGTTGTCGAGCGGGCCGAACCCGCTCGTCGCGAGGAACGGCGGGGTACCCGACCGAACCGGTCCGTCGAACCACAGCCGCCAGACGGCGAAGGTGGGCGCCGACCGGCGGGCGGCCACGCGCATACGCCACGCCTCGTCGCCCCACCAGGCGGACGCCGCAACGAGGCGCTGCAGCGGCGCCTGGTCGGCGGCGACCACCACCGCGTCGGCCTCGACCGTCGACCCGTCGTCGAGGACGACCGCGACCTCGTCGCCCCGCTCCTCCAGGGCCATCGCCGCCACCGGCATGACGACGCGGACGCCGAGCTCGTCGAGGTAGCGGCCGAGCGGGGCCCAGAGCGCGGTGTCGTAGTCGTCGTAGGGCACATCGAAGAGCAGCCCCTCGGCCGACCCGAGGAAGTAGGTGTGGAACATCGCCACGAGCTCGCCGCCGGAGAACTCGCGCGGGTCCGCGAAGAACGACCGCGCGAAGACCTCAAGCGCGAGATGCCTTGCGCCATCAGGAAACCGGAGCTCGTCGAGGACCTCGGCCGCACTTCGACCGGCGTAGTCGTCGTAGGTGCGTGGGAACGACACGTCGAGCAGCCCCATTGCCGCATCGGCGTCGACCCGGACCAGGTCACGGGCCGTGAAGCTCGGGCTGCGCGCAACGAAGGCCATGAGGTTGAGCGGTGGTCGAGTCGGCAGCCCGGCGAACGAGTCGGTATGCCCGCCGGCCAGCACGAGGGGGTAGTCGGCGACCGGGCGCAGCCGGGCCAGCGTCGGGTCGGCGCGGCGCAGCAGCGCGCGCAGGTTGTAGTACTGCCGGAAGAAGGCATGGAAGCCGCGGCTCATCGTCGTCGGGGCGCCGTCCACCGCGATCGGCCAGGCGCGGACCCGGCCGCCCAGCGTCGGGGCCGCCTCGACCAACGTGACCTCGACCCCCCGTTCGGCCAGTCCGGTGGCCGCCGCCAGACCGGCGATCCCACCGCCGACCACGACCGCGCGGCGCCGCGTGGCGGGCATCGCGGTGACCCGAGGTGCCGAGTGACGTACCGCCCGCGGGTCCCGGCCGGGGACCCAGTGGTCCCGCGTTCTCCGGACCCCGATCACAACGGTCGGCGCCCGTGGAAGGTGTGGATGATGCCGCGCTGCCAGCCGTGCACCGACCGGGTCCGCACGTCGACGAACCCGGCGTCGACCATCCGCTGCATGACCCTCTCGGTGGAGTCCATCTCCAGGACGCTGCGCCAGAGGTAGTGGTAGAGCCGGGTCTCTCGCGACGTGACCCAGCCGAGCGGCACGACGACGCCCCGGCACACCGCTGTCCACACGGCTTCGGACCTCGGGCGGCCGGCCACCGAGTACTCGTGGATCACGACGGTGCCACCCGGACGCAGCAGGTCATGCACCGAGCGGAGCAGCGCGTCCCGGTCCGGAACGTTGCGCAGCAGGTATGCGGCGAACACCGCGTCCAGCGGCTGGAAATCCGCGTCGGCGCATACCGACTCGAGCGACTCGGCCCGGCCGTGCGCAAACCGCACCCAGCTGGGCCACTTCTTGCGCTCCGCCTGCTCGAGCATGCCCGCCGACCCGTCGACGCCGAGGACCTCGGCGCGCACACCGGCTCGGTTCAGCTCGTCGACCAGGGCCTTGGTCGACGCACCCGATCCGCAGCCGAGGTCGACGACCCGGGACCCCAAACCGGGAATCAGCCCGCCGACCAGCACTTTCGCGCTGTGCCGCAGGTGCGCGTGGTAGCCCGGGTTGAGCGCCACCATGAGGTCGTACCGGTCGGCCACTTCGTCGAACGCCTCGGGAACCTCGCCCTGCGCGGCTGAGACGGTGGTCCGGTCAGTCGACATGACGGACACCGTATGCGGTGCGCGGCCTCAGCCGGAGGCGGGCCGGACGAACCCCACGAGGCCGACCGTGTTGCCCTCCGTGTCCTCGACGAAGGCCTGCCACTCCTCGTGGCCCGCGGGCCCGAGCCGGTCGTCCTCGTGGGTGAAGATCGCGTGCGGTTCGGACACGATGCGGGCGGTCTCACGCAGCGCGTCGATGGTGGCGTGGACGTCGTCGACCTCGAGGTAGAGCAGGGCGGTCGGCGCGTTGCGGTCGAGGAGGAGCCGGGTCCCGTCCAGGTCGAAGAAGAGCAGGCCGGGCGGGTCGAACCGGGCCCGGGGCTCGACCCCGAGGAGCCGCGTGTAGAACGCGGCCGCACGGTCGAGGTCGTCGGCGTGCTGAGCCACCTGGACGAGTCGCATACCGGCCTCCGTCGATCGGTAGGGACGCTAACTATCGGTAGCAATGCTAACGTTCAGTCCGTGACCGGACAAGACGTCCGCGAAGCCGCCCGGGCGATGAACTCGTTCGCCATCCACCTGCTGCGGTCGATGGGGCGAGTCGACGCGGAGTCCGGCCTCACGCCCGCTCGGTTGAGCGCACTGTCGGTGATCCACTTCGGCGGACCGCTGCCGCTCGGCCGGCTGGCTCGTGCCGAGGGCGTGTCGAGCCCGACGATGTCGCGGGTCGTCGATGCGCTGTGCGAGCTGGGTCTCGCCGAGCGGCGGGCGCACGACATCAACGGCCGGGTCACGCTGGTGGCCGCCACGGCGACCGGTTCGGCGCTGATGCAACGCGCGGCGGACCGGAGAGCGGAGGTCATCGCCGAGGCGCTCGCGGCGCTGCCGGTTCGACGACGAGAGAGCCTGGTCCGGGCCACCGCGCATTACCAGGCGCTGGTGGACGGGGTCCGAGCCGCGGTGCGCGTCAGCCGTACCGGTTGAACGCCCAGCCCACGACGAACGAGATGTCGTTGGTCGCCAGGTGGGCCAACGCTGGAGCCAGCAGGCTGCCCGACCGCAGCCGCAGGTAGGCGAAGACGGCACCGGCGATCGCCGTCGAGAGCACGTTGCCAGCGACGACGAGCACCAGTCCCAGCGGGGTCGAGGCGAGCTGCTCCATGGCACCGTTGCTGGCCGCCGTGGTGAGCGTGGGGAGGATGTGCCAGGCGCCGAACAGCAGCGACGACCACAACACGGAGCGCCACATCGAGGTATGCCGCAGGAACAGCGCGAGGAGCAACCCCCGGAAGGCGAACTCCTCCAGCACCACCGTGCCGAGTGGGGTGTTGATGGCGATCTCGTAGAGCATGTCGGCGAACGGCACCCGGAGCCGCGGGTCGTCGAGCGCGCCCTGGGACGAGCCACGGATCTCCGAGATGAGGGCGAAGCCGACGACGACGGCCATGACGAGCAGCAGCGCGCCACCGCCCCAGATCGCGCCCCGAGGGTGATGGTCGCGATGCAGGCCGAGCTCGGTCATGTCGACGCTGGACCACCAGGCGATGCCGCCGATGACGAGGGCCATGGTGATGTTGGTCAGCAGCTGCCAGGACTCGGGGATCCACAGCGTGCGGACGATGTTGTATGCCGCGAGCAGGCTGACGGTGATGAGGAGCGCCGGGGTGTCCCGGGCGGTCCGCTCCCGGTCCTCGTGGGTGGGGTACTTCACTCGGAGACGTGGACCAGGATCTGGGCGAGCCGCTCGGTATCGCCGGCGGTCCAGTCCGGCGGGGCCATGAGCGCGGCCCAGGCGCGCCCGAAGTCGGGGTTGTAGTTGTGGCCGTGGCCCGGAGAGGCGCTGAACCCGTTCATCAGGTCGAAGGTCGCCTGGAGCATGCTCACGACGGGGAACCAGCTGGGTTCCTTGGGCACGTCGTCGCCGGTCGGCTGGTGCATCCACGCGGGCTTCGCCCAGAAGGTCGACCAGCTCCACCAGCCGACCGGGTCGGACGGGTGTTGGACCCAGAGGACCTTCGGCGTAGGCGGGGTGAGGTTCTCGCCGTGGTCGGCGAGGCGCATCGACCCGTCGCCGTAGACCGGAGCCCAGACCGGCGATGCCGGCTGTCGGCTGTTTTGTAGGGCGTTCCACACGGCGTTGCCGTTGGTCGGGCCGACCCAGAGCACGGAGTCGGCGGCCGACGAAGCGGCGCTCAGCGTCTCCGCGTCGGTGCCGCGACCGAACGACGACTCGGAGCCGAACGACCCGAGGCTCTCGCCGAAGACCACGAGCCGCGGGCGGTTGGCCGCGGGCAGCTGCGCCCACCGCGCGTGGACCGCGTTGTACAGCGTGGTTCCGGCCTCGGCCGCCTCGTCCTGGTCGACGAGGAAGGAGATCCAGCTGGGCAGGTAGGAGTACTGCTGCGCGATGATCGCCGTGTCACCGCCGGCGACGTACTCGAGAGCGGCGGCGGAGACCGGGTCGACCCAGCCGGTCCCGGTGACCGTCCACACGACGAGGTAGCGCCGCTCGAACGCGCCGGCTCGTTCCATCTCCTTGACGGCGAGGTCCGCGCGGGCCGCGGCGTCCGGTGCGGAGCGGAGCCCCACGTAGACCCGGACCGGCTGCTTCGGTTCGCTCCCCGGCCGGAAGGTGCGCAGGGCATCGGTCGAGGTTGCGGTCGCGGTGAACATCCGCCCCTCGGCGCCGAGGCTGGACCAGTCGACCAGCGAGCCCGGGCCGCCGGAGACGGTCGCGGTCTGCGGAGGGAGCAGGCCCGGCACCGGCGCCGCGTCCGTCTGCGCGTACTGGGCGTCGAGCAGTGGCACCACGACGAACGAGAGGATCGCCGCCACGACGCCGACGACCAGCACACCGAAGCCCGCCCCGGCTACGAGGTGCCGGACCGACGACGGCCACCGCTGGGGCAGCTGGTCGTTGATCCGGACGGCGAGGAACCAGACGAGGCGGCCGATCCCGACCGCGATGGCGGCGATGACCAAGGTCACCAGCCAGAGGCTGATCGCCGCGCTGAGTCCCAGCACCTCGTCCGGACCCACGACGGTGCGCTGCTGGTTCTGCCAGCCGAGCCACAGCACGGTGCCGAGGACGGCGGCGATCACAGCCAGGGCGACGACCACGACGAGGGGCCACGGGCGGACCGCGAGAAGAGGGTCGCGGCGACCGGACCGGCGCCAGGCCCGGTCCCAGAGCTGGCCGACGATCGACCCGACCAACCAGCCGACCGCGAAGGAGACGCCTCCGATCACGCCCTGCAGGAGCCCGGACCGCGGCAACAGGGACGGCACCAGGGCCTCCCACCAGAACCAGGTCCCGAACGTGATCGACACGAGCCGAGGTGCGGCGAAGAGGACGTCGCGGGCGCGGCGGCGGGCGGTGGCGTCCGCGTCCCTGTCGACGGTGTCGAGGCTGTTCGCGCCGGCCACGCCCCTCCGATCCCCACGCCGAGCCGTGGCGTCGCACGGCGAAGCCGCGGCTCCCGCCGCGTGGGCCGACGGTACCTCAGGTGCTGCCTGGCTAGGGGCGGTCGAGCAGCTCCAGGTCCATGCCCTCCAGGGTGTCCGGGTCGGCGAGCAAGGTGATGGCGGCGACGCGTCCGCCGCGGACGACGAAATCGAAGACGATGCGCGGCCGCCCGCCGACCGACCAGACCGCCCCGACGGCGCCGTCGACCAAGGCTGTCTGCGCCACCCGGGCCCGGCCGGCGAACTGGCCGGCGACGTCGTCGGCACCGACTAGGCGTAGGGCTCCGGTCTGCGCGGCTGCCGCGTCGACGTCGAGGACGACGTCCGGCGCGAGCAGCCGCAGCAGGGTGGTCAGGTCACCGCCGCGTGCGGCGGCGAGGAACGCGTCGACCACGGCTCGCTGGGCCGCGACGTCGCCCTCGGACTCCTCGGCTCCCCGAAGCCGCCGCCTGGCCCGGCTGGCCAGCTGACGGGCCGCCGCAGATGTCGTCCCGATCACCGGGGCGATCTCGTCGAACGACACCGCGAACAGGTCGTGGAGGACGAACGCGATCCGCTCGGACGGCGACAACCGGTCGAGCACCACGAACAGGGCGAGGCCGACGGTGTCGGCCAGCTCGGCCTGGTCGGCAGGGTTCGGCGCGGTCGCGGGGGCGAGCGTAGACGCATACCCCTCCGGTTCGCCGGGCTGGTCGTTGAGCTGCTCGCGACGGGAGGAGCGGGAGCGGAGCATGTCGAGGCTGATCCGGGCGACGACGGTGGTGAGCCACCCGTCGAGGTTCACGACGTCGCTGGTGTCGCTGCGCTGGAGCCGGACCCAGGCCTCCTGCACGGCGTCCTCGGCGTCCTCCGGGGAACCGAGGAGCCGGTATGCCACCCGCCGCAGGTGTGGCCGTCGGCGTTCGAACTCCTCGGCGAGCGGCTCGGTCATGGCCTCATCCTCCGTTGTCACATTTGCGGTCTGCGGTCCGTCACCTCCTTGACGGCCACCGCTCGGTGGTTGTGACAGAGTTCCCGAGGATTCTCGAAGGAGAGCGTGCGATGAACACCCCCGCCGTCAAGACCGTGATCTACCCCGTGACCGACCTGGCCGCTGCGAAGGCGGTCTTCGGAGTCCTGGCCGGCAGCGCGCCGGTGATGGACGAGCCGTACTACGTGCAGTTCCACGTCGACGACGTCGAGGTCGGGCTCGACCCGAACGGCGCGCGTCAGGGGCTGACCGGGCCCGTGGCGTACTGGCACGTCGACGACATCGAGGCCAGCCTCGCCGCGCTGGTCGAGGCGGGCGCCACCGTCCACAAGGAGGTCAACGACTTCGGCGGCGGCGGCCGCAAGGTCGCCTCCGTGACCGACCCGGCCGGCAACGTCGTCGGGCTGATCCAGACCTCGTGACCACCGTCGAACCGCCCCGCCCGCTCGCTCAGCGGATCGCCGACACGCGGCGGCTGCTGGAGACCTCGGTCGACGCCTGGGTGGCCACGGCCGACCCGGAGTCGGGCCGGCCGTGGATGGTGCCGCTGTCGTTCGCCTGGACCGGGTCCCTGCTGGTCCTGGGCACGGGTGCCGACTCGACGACGGTCCGGAACGCGACGGCGCAGCCGTGGGTTCGCTTGGGGATCGGGGCGGTTCGCGATGTGGTGCTGGTCCACGGGCGGGCGTCGGTGGTGTCGATGGCCGAGGTCGACCAGGCGGAGGCGGACCTCTTCGCCGGGCGGGCCGGGTTCGACCCGCGTGACCTGTCGAGCCCGTATGCGTACCTGCGGGTCACGCCGCGCCGGATCCAGGCCTGGCGTGAGGAGAACGAGCTGGACGAGCGGGAGATCATGCGCGACGGGCGCTGGCTCAGCCCCTGACCGCGCGGTCAAGAGACGCAGAGGCAGAACGGGTGGCCCGCCGGGTCGAGGAAGACCCGGAACGTCGTCCCCGGCTGGTGCGCGTGTCGGGTGGCCCCGAGGGCGACGACCTGGGTCTCGGCCTGGTCGAGGTCCTCCACGACGACGTCGAGGTGCATCTGCTGCGGCTTGCCCTGCCCGGGCCACTCGGGCGGGGAGTACCCCTCGACGCGCTGGAACCCGATGCAGTCGCCGTAGTCCGCCCGGATCTGGGCGCCGCCGTCAGGCAGCGGCTCCACCGGCCAGTCGAGCAGGGCGCTGTAGAAGGTGGCCAGGGCCGCCGGGTCCGGACAGTCGATGACCACCGTGGGGAATCGTGCAATCGCCATGCCGGCCACGCTACGGGCGGTTGCGGACGATGTCCGTCCGGATCACGCGCGGCTCAGGATGTCCTTCAGCCCGTCGACCAACCGCTCGATGTCGGACCGGTCGGTGTAGGGCGCCAGCCCCACCCGAACGCCGCCCTCGGCGCCGAGGCCGAGGTGGTGGCTCGGCTCCCAGGCGTAGAAGCTGCCGGCCGGTGCGTTGATGCCGCGTTCGGCCAAAGCCACGCGAATCTCCTGTCCCGGCAACCGTTCTGACGTGAACAGAAGGGTCGGCGTGCGCCGCTTCGCATTGCTGTAGACCGTGACCCCGGGCAGCGCGCGGACCTGCGGTTCCAGCTCGGCGAGCAGCGAGTCCTCGTATGCCTCGAGCGCGCCGAACGAGGACACCAGCCGGTCGCGGCGGTCGGCGCCCGGGTCGTCCGGTGCCAGATCGGCGAGGAAGTCCACCGCCGCGGTGGTACCGGCCAGCAGCTCGTAGGGCAGGGTCCCGAACTCGAACCGCTCCGGCACCGCGTCGGTGGCCGGAACGAGCTTGGCGGGGTGCAGCGGCTCCAGCGTCGACGGGCGCGCCCCCAACACGCCGAGGTGAGGGCCGAGGAACTTGTACGGCGAGCAGACCCAGAAGTCCGCACCGGACGCGGCGACATCGGTCGCCACATGAGCCGTCGCGTGGACACCGTCGACGTAGAGCAGTG
The DNA here is from genome assembly GCA_035762725.1 of Lapillicoccus sp. GTDB lineage: Bacteria > Actinomycetota > Actinomycetes > Actinomycetales > Dermatophilaceae > Lapillicoccus. The sequence continues at coordinate 8,321 of DASTNV010000270.1, forward strand.
CGCCCGCGTCGTGGACCGCTGCTGCGATGGCGGGCAGGTCCGGGCGGGTGCCGATGAGGTTGGACGCCGCCGTCACCGCGACCAGACGGGTCCGTGGCCCCACGACGGAGGCGACATCCTCGACCGCGAGCTCCCCGGTGCCCGGTTCGAACGACGCCCAGCGCACCGTGGCGCCGACCGCCTCGGCGGCGATCACCCAAGGGCGGACATTGGCGTCGTGGTCGAGCCGGCTGACGACGACCTCGTCGCCCGGGCCCCAACCGGCCGCGAGGGTCCGCGCGGTCATGAAGGTCAGCTCGGTCGCCGAGCGGCCGAAGACGATGCCGGCCGGATCGAGGCCGAGCAGGTCACCCATCGCGGCGCGGGCAACGACAACGATCTCCTCCGCTCGGCGCTCTGCGGCCGTGACAGTTCCACGGTTGGCTACTGCCGACGTCAACGCGTTCGCGATCGCCGCGCCGACGACGTCCGGCGTCTGGGTACCGCCCGGACCGTCGAAGTGCGCGGCGCCCTCGCGAAGCGCAGGGAAGTGAGAGCGAACCGCGGCGACGTCGTAACGGGTCACGCCCGCGATTCTGCCGGGTCGATCCAACTCAGTTTGTCGGGGTCCCCGCGAAGTATCGGAGCGGAGCGGAGAGCTTCGTGGGGTGACTCAGCCGTTCGCGGCCTTCTCGAGGTCGGCGACGATGAGCTTGCCCATCGTCAGCATGGCCTGCATCGCCCGGTTCGCCCGTTCGCGGTCGGGATCGGCCAGCAGCTCGTTGAGCCGGGTCGGGATCACCTGCCAGGACACACCGAACCGGTCCTTGAGCCAGCCGCACGGACCGTACTCGCCGCCGTCGCCGAGCGCCGACCAGTAGCGGTCGACCTCGTCCTGGTCGCGGCAGTCGATCTGGAACGAGATCGCCTCCGAGAAGGTGAACTCGGGTCCGCCGTTGAGGGCCACGAACTTCTGGCCGTCCAGCTCGAAGTCGACGGTCATGACCGTTCCTTCGGGGCGGGGCGTGTTCGGGCCGTAGTGCGCGATGTCGATGATCCGCGAGTTGGGGAAGACCGAGCAGTAGAACTGCGCCGCTTCCTCACCCTGCGTGTCGAACCAGAGGCATGGAGTCGTCGTCATGGGAGGTGAGACCCGACGCATACGCCGGACTCATCGGTTCAGGACTCGTTGTCCTCCACGAACTCCTCGGGGTCCTTGTCGACCGGCTTCACGCCCGTGGCCCAGTGCTCGGCCTCGAACCGCAGGAACTGCACCGCGATCCCGTGCCGTAGCGCCAGCGTGGTCTGCTGGCGGAAGTCGGTGAGGTCCTGCCGTTCCTCCTCGGCCATGTGGTCGCTGTTGGCCAGGTTGGCCGATGTCACGGCCTCCCACCACTTGTCGCTGCCGGCCTTGCACCGGCGGACGGCGCGGATCGCGTCGCGGATCTCGTTGTGGTCCTTGATCGCGTCCTCGACCTCCTCCTCGACGGAGTCGGCGTCGCCGGCGCCCTTCCCGAGCTTGACCAGCTCCGGATAGAAGAACCGTTCCTCGGCCTCGGCGTGCACCTCGAGGAGGATCTCCAGCCGTCGCCACAGCGCGTCGAGTCCCTCCTCGTCGTCCCGCGGCCATTCCTCGAGCATGGAGAACATCCGCCGCTGCTCACCGTGCTGGTGGAGGATGACCTCGGTGATGTCCATGCCGGGAGTATGCCGGTGCGCGCCTCGCCTGCAACCTCACCGGAGGTCGCCCGCGTAGAAGGGTCGTCAACAGCCGCTCCCGTTCGCTCCGACAAAAAGCTGAGAGTTCGCTCGCCTGGCCGTGGGAAGTTTCCGTGCGTACGCTGGCCGCCGTTGTGCACCCAGGGAAAGGCGTCAGCGATGCGAAGCAGGACAACGTGGTCCATGGCCCTCTTGGCCACCGTCACCCTTGCGGGTGCCGGGCTGGTTGGAAGTACGGCAGGCGCCGTCGCGGCGGCCCCCTCCGAGGGCGCGGCGGTCTGCGCCACTGACTCGGCTGAAGCCGGCTCGGCGGCGAGGGTCCGGGACGGGAGCACCGCTCAGGAGCCCAAGCTCTACCCCGACAACCAGGCGAACGCCTACGGCGTTCTCAAGGACTCGCCGTACCTGGGGAACGGCACCGTCACGGTTCCGACGGTCTTCCATGTGGTCTCTGACCACACGCTGACCACGCCGCAGCGCACCCGGATGGAGACGATGATCGCCGCCCAGATGACGGTCCTCAACGACTCGTTCTCCGGTAAGACGGCGCCCGACGCGGCGAACACACCGTTCCGCTTCTCACTGACCAAGACCACCTGGACCGTGAACGCGGAGTGGTACCACGTCACGCCCGGCGGCAAGACCGAGCGCCCCATGAAGGCCGCTCTCTACGAAGGCGACTCCCGGACCCTCAACGTCTACGTCGCCGACATCGGCGGCGGTCTGCTCGGGTGGGCGTACTTCCCGAAGGGCTACAACCACGGTCGCGACTACATCGACGGCGTGGTCATGCTCGACGAGTCGATGCCGGGCGGCACCGCCGGGAAGTACTCCCTCGGCGACACCCTGACCCACGAGGTCGGGCACTGGCTGATGCTCGAGCACACCTTCCACGCCGGGTGTTCCGCCTCGAACGACTGGGTGACCGACACCCCGAAGGAGGCGCACCCGCAGTTCGACTGCCCGATCGGCGCCGACACCTGCACGGCACCGGGACTCGACCCGATCCACAACTTCATGGACTACACGCAGGACTCGTGCATGAACATGTTCACGCGCGGCCAGGCCGAGCGGATGAGCGACGCGTGGATCGCCTTCCGAGCCGGCGGTAACGGCTGACCGAGGAGGTCAGGAGGCGGTGGCCGGTTCGGCCTCCCGGGCACGCTCGCCCGGGAGGCGCCGGTCCGCCCAGAGCGCCAGGGCGGCCAACGCCAGGAACAGGACCGCGATACCGGCGCAGTTGACGATGACCCGGCCCCAGCCGAGGACGTCGACGTTGAGGAACGGGTACGGGTACCACCGCGTGAGCGGCGCGAGCCCGAGCGTCGCCACGAGCCACAGGATCGGCCAGATGAGGGTCGGCAGGACGTCGCTGCGGGTCATGAAACCCCTGGGGCCGAAAGCGATCCAGCCGATGAAGGTCAGTAGTGGGACGACGATGTGCAGCAGCCGGTCACAGACGAGGTTCGCGGTCGTGTAGGTGGGTGACGGCGGCAGCGCGATGGCGGCGACGATCCCGGTGACGGTGATGCCGATGAGCGAGGCCAGCCGGAGGACGCGAAAGAGCTGGGAGCCGGTCCGCCCGGTGAGCAGCATGAACATCGCGACCGCAACCAGGATGTTCGACTGGATGGTGAAGTAGCTGAAGTAGCGCCGCACCTGCTCCGGCAGCCCGGTCGTCACCGACGACGAGTCGAGGATGTTCTGGCCGAGCAGGATGAGGACCAGCTGCAGTACCAGCGCCACGACCGCGACGACGAACGTCACGATGTGCCAGGCCCGCCCGAGCGAGGACCGCGTCATACCCCGGAGGGTACGGCTCGCGGACCTCGCTCCGGCCGAACCGGTATGCGGCTCAGCGCGTCGGGCTGAACGGCTCCAGCTCCGCGGGAACCCGGCCGCTGACCATCTGCTCGGCGAGCAGCCGGCCGGTGGCGGGTCCGAGGGTGATGCCCCACATCCCGTGGCCACCCGCGGCATACACGTTGGGCGACCGCGTCGCGCCGATGAGCGGCAGGCCGTCGGTGGTGCACGGCCGGGAGCCGACCCACTCGTCCTCGCGGGCGTCGAGGTCGGCACCCTCGAGGAAGGGGCGCGCGGCGGTGGCGATGGCGCGGATCCGGCGCTCGTCGAGGCGCGCCTCGGGCGAACGGAACTCCATCATCCCGGCGACGCGCAGGCGGTCACCGAGGGGCGTGCAGGCGACCCGCTGCGCCGGGAGGTAGATCGGCCCGTCGGGCACGCGGTCGACCGGCACGGAGAAGCTGTAGCCACGGCCGGCCTGGACGACCGACCGGACGCCGAACCGGCGGGCCAGCTTGCCCAGCCACGCACCGGTCGCGAGGACGGCCGCGTCGAACTCCTCCACGCCGCCGGCGGTGACGACGCGGACGCCGTGGCCGGCGTCGACGATGTCGAGGACCTCGGAGCCGGGGCCGCTCGCGAGCTTGCCACCCCGGGCGATGACCTCGTCGGCGAGGGCGTGGACGTAGACGCCGGGGTTGATGAACCGCTGGCCGCGCAGCCGGATCGCGGCGCCGACCTCGTGGGACAGCAGCGGCTCGATCGAGCGCGCCTCGTCGCCGGTGAGCACGTCGAACTCGATGCCCTGGCCGGCCGCGTGGATGTGCTCGATCTCATCGAGCAGGGTGCGGCGCTCGTCCGCGGTGCGGTAGGCGGCGAGGAACGAGGAGGCGGGGATGGTCTCGGCGCGCACGCCGCCCTCACTCAGCAGGTCGAAGCTCTCCATCGCCAGGCTGTTGATCGGGACGAGCTTGCCCATCGACCGGCGCCAGTGGGCGGCCGTGCTGTGGCGGGTGAAGCCGCCGACGAACTTGAGGAACGAGGGGTTGGCGCTCGGCGGCACGTAGACCGGGGAGTTCGGGCTGAGCACGGCGCGCATGCCGTACTTCAGGACGGCCGGCTCGGGGAGCGGGGTCGTGATGCCCGGCGTCAGCCAGCCGGCGTTGCCCCACGACGAACCGGCCGCGACGCCCTCGCGGTCGAGCACGGTCACCTCGACGCCACGCTCCTGGAGGAACCAGGCGGTGGCCAGTCCGACCATGCCGGCGCCGACGACGGCGACGCGCTGCGGGGTGTGGTGGGTGGTGGGCATCATTGACCTCTTTCGGACGGCAGCAGCCAGGTATGCGGTGGGTTGCCGTCCAGGATGCCGATGCTGAGTCCGGACGACCTTGTACGCTCAGCACAATCTGATTCGTGTGGATTGTGCGCGGAGGGCATCGAACGTGGTGGCGGTCGCCGACGTTGTAGCCGCGCTGGGGAGCGGCGTGCTGCGCACCCTGGTGGCGGCGCCCGGAGCCACGGTCAGTGACGTCGTCATCGCCGAACCGTCCGACGACGCAGCCCAGTACCGAGGCGACCTGGTCGTCGGCGCCGGTGTCGCGGACGCGGCCGAGGCGATCGCCCTGGTGGACGGGGCGGGCCGTTCCGGCGCCGCCGGAGTCGTCCTGCGTCCGGGTCCGGCCCGCGCCCGCGGGGTGCGGGCGGCGGCCCGGCGCCGTCGGGTCGCGCTGCTGGAGCTGGACGACTCGGCGTCGCTGGTCCACCTGGTCGGGGTGGTGCAGGACATCGTCGACCGCGCGGCCGCGCCGGACATCACCCGCAGCGATCCCGGGGGTGAGGCCGACCTTCTCGCCCTGGCCGATGCGGCCGCAGCCCTCGTCGACGCCCCCGTGACGATCGAGGACGCCCAGTCCCGAGTGCTCGCCTACTCGACCCGTCAGGACGCCACCGATACCGCGCGGGTGTCGACCGTGCTCGGCCGCCGGGTGCCTCCCGCCGTCGTCGCCTCGCTACGGTCACGCGGCGTGTTCCGCCGGCTGGCCCGCTCGGATCAGCCGTTCCTCGTCCCTCCGTCACCGGCCCTCGAGATGCCTCGCTACGTCGTCCCGGTCCGGGTCGGCGGTGAGTGGCTGGGGGCGATCTGGGCCGTCGTGGACGCCGTTCCACCGGACGATGTCGTCGCCGAGCTGCGGCGAACTGCCTCCGTCGTCGCGCTTCACCTGCTGCGCAACCGGGCGCTCGCCGACGTCACTCGCCGGCTGACGGCCGAGCGGCTTCGAGCCGTGCTGCGAGGTGGGCCGGTGGAGGCCGCGGAGACGACCTGGCTGCCCGCCGGGCCGTGGCGCGTGGTCGCGCTCGGCCCGTCCGGGGCCGCGCCGGCCGCAAGCCTGGACAGCGACCTCGACGCGTGGGAGTCATGGCTGCGCCGGGCCGGGTGGCGCCAGCCTCTCATCACCGACGTCGACGAGCGTGCGTATGCGTTGGTGGTCGACGCGGCCTCGCCCGGTCGGGCGCCGGCCCCAGGCACCTGGCGCTGGCTGGCCGCCCTGGTCACGAGTGAGGTCGACGAGGCGACGTGGGTGGCCGGCGGCGCGGTTGCGGCGACGGTCGAGACACTTCCCGGTTCGGCGCGGACCGCCGCCCAGGTCGCGGCTCTTCGCCGCGAGGATCCGGGCCTCGGGCAGGCGCCCACGGCGGAGGACCAGTGGGCGGCCTTGACCGTCGCCCGAGCCACCGAAGCGCTCGGTGCCGAGGGGTTGTCCGGCCCGATCGCCGCCCTGGCGGAGCACGACCGCCGGCGACACACCGCATACCTGATCTCGCTGGCGGCCTGGCTCGACCACCCGGGTGAGCCGACCGCAGCGGCCCGCTCGCTGGGCGTCCACGTCAACACCTTGCGGCACCGCATGGTCCGGATGAGCGAGGTCGCGTCACTGGACCTCGACGACTCGACCGAGCGGCTGGCGCTGCGGCTTCAGCTGGCGACCCGGGGAATCTAGTCGTCAGTCAGCCCAGATGTTGTCGTGGTACCGCATGAACTCGTCGTACTCGGCGTCCGTCATCGTCTCGCCGGCCTGGCGCCGCGCCAGTCCCTCGAAGTACGCCTCGCGCGGAGCACCTGGAGCGAAGTGCAGCAGCATCGTCGCGCCAGTGCCATCGATGTTGCGGAAGCCGTGCAGGCCTCCGGGCGGCACGTGGGCGAAATCCCCGGGCCGGGTCAGGACCCACCGACTCCCGTCGTAGATCTCGACCTCGCCGGTGAGGATGTAGAACGACTCGGCCATGGTGCGATGGAAGTGCGGGTCGGGACCGCCGACGCCGGGGCCGAACTCCCAGCGGTAGAGCCCGAACAGG
>DASTNV010000271.1:0-6046 GCA_035762725.1 Lapillicoccus sp.
ACTACCGCCAGTACGACGCGGTCGAGCTGGCCCGCTCCTGCTCGATCGAGGAGGTGTGGCATCTGCTGCTCCGCGGCCACCTGCCGAATACCGAGGAGCTCGCCGCCTTCCGCGCCACGATCGCCGACGTCCAGCAGCTCGCCGGCGACACGGCAGCGGCCACCCCGGGCACCCCGATGACCCAGCTCCGCACCGACCTCTCCATCCTCGGCGGGACCCTCGCCCTGGAGCCGGTCTGGGACCTCACTCCGGAGCAGCGCGAGCGGGACGCGATCCGGGTGGCCGCGCAGGTCCCGGTCCTCACGGCGGCCGCGTACCGGCGCAGCCAGGGCCTCGAGCCCCTCGAACCCCGCAAGGACCTCGGCTACACGGCGAACCACCTCTGGATGGTCAACGGGGTGGAGCCAACCCAGCAGCACGTCGCGGCCCTCGAGCGGTACCTCTGCCTCACCGTCGACCACGGGTTCAACGCCTCGACGTTCACCGCTCGCGTGGTGGCCAGCACCGGGGCCGACGTCGCCGCCTGTGTCGTCGCCGCGCTCGGCGCCCTCTCCGGCCCCCTTCACGGCGGCGCTCCGAGCCGGGCCCTCGACTCGCTCGACGCGGTCGGCACCCCGGAGAACGCCCGCCCGTGGGCCGACGCCCAGCTCGCGGCGGGCGACCGGATCATGGGTTTCGGCCACGCGATCTACCGCGGCAAGGATCCCCGCTCCGAGCTCCTCCGGGAGACCGCCGAGGAGCTCGGCGGCCCGCTGGCCGAGCTCGCCGTCGCGGCGGAGCGCGCCATCGACGACGCGCTCGACGCGGCCCGCCCCGACCGGACCCTCCGCGCCAACGTCGAGTTCTACGCCGGCGTCGTCATGCACGAGTGTGGCCTGCCGCGCGAGATGTTCACGCCGACCTTCGCGGTCAGCCGCGCGATGGGCTGGACGGCGCACATCCTCGAGCAGGCGCGCGACCGCAAGATCATTCGACCCAGTGCCCGGTATGCGGGTCCGCCCCCTCCCCAGCCGGTCCCGCCGCTCAGCCGCCGCTGACGCCGGCGCGCGCCGACCGCAGGTGCACCGCCAGGGCGACGACGGCGAGCACGACCAACGCGAGCAGCGTCGTCATCCCGACCCGGAGGCCGGCTCCCTGCGCGACGACCGCCACCATGAGCGGACCGACGATCTGACCGGCCGAGGCGATGAGGAGGACCTGGCCGAGGGCACGGTCGGCCCCGCGCGGGCTCGACGCCACGTGGATCGCGGAGGTGAGCGGGAACGTCGCTGCGATCCCCACTCCGGCGACGAACATCCCGACCACGGCGACGGCGGCGTTGCCGGCCAGCAGGAGGACGGGGAGCCCCACGAAGGCGACACCCAGAGCGGCGAGGAGGAGCGCCTCCGCCGACCAACGGCGGGCCAGCCGGCTGGCGACGAGGCGCCCGACGAGGTTCGCGGCATACAAGGCGCTGACCAACGCCGCCGCGGTCTCGGTCGCCACGCCGACGTCCTCGTCGAGGTAGCTGGCCAGCCAGAAGCTCAGCCCGAACTCGAGCGCGACGATGGCGAAGACCACGGTGAGGGTGAGCACGGGCCGGGCCGACCCAGCCGGCGCAGCGGCATCAACCGGCTGCCCCGCCGCCCGAGGGATCGGCACCGCCAACGACCCGACCACCGCCGCCCAGGTCACCACCGCCGCGGCCGCGAAGGCGACCCGCCAGTCCCAGCGTCCGGCCGCCGCCGCGACGAGGAGCGCCGCGACGATGCCGCCGAAGCTGACGCAGACCTCCCCTTCGGTCATCGCCACGGCGCGCCGCGCAAGATGCCGGTCCGACAGGGTCGCCCAGAGCGCGATGAGGGCCGCCGTCGCGGAGGCGCTGAGGACCAGGGCAGCGAAGATCGTCACGACAGCGGTGCCGCCGTACCCGATGGCCAGGCAGGCGACGCCCGCAATCGACAGGCCGACCCGCACGGTCGTGCCGCGCGACGCACCCCGCGAGCGGCCGGCATACAAGCCGGCGAGCCCGCCACCGACCGCGAAGGCCACCTGGTGCAGGGCTCCCACGACGTAGTCGATACCCAACGCGGCGCGCAGGTAGGGCAGCGCTGGGCCGAGGACCGCGTTGAGCACGCCGAATGCCGTCAGCGCACCGAACACGGTCCAGGTCAGGCGATCCCGGTGGTAGGCACTGTCGTTCAGCGGGGGCTCGTTCCCGCGTCGCCGGTGTAGATCGCGCGCGGCCGGAACCGCAGGCCCTGCGGGTACTCCTCCATCGCGTGGGCGAGCCACCCCACCATCCGACTCAGCGCGAAGATCGTCTCCCCGGAGCCGGGCCGGAACCCGCACGCGCGCACCAGCGCCGCCAGCCCCAGGTCGACGTTGGGGCTGAGTCCGAACCGGTGGCTCACCGCCAGCAGCAGCTCCTCGACGTCCGACCAGCCGGCCGGGTCCAGCCGAGCAACGTGGTCGAGCAGCACCTCGGCCCGGGGGTCGGCGTCGACGTAGACCTTGTGCCCGAACCCAGGGACCGGCTGGTCCGCCGCATACCCCTCGAGCCCGGCGACTCCGTCCCGCAGCACCGCCTCTGCCGCGAGGCTGCTGCGCCCGTGCCGCGGACCACCGAGCGCGGCGAGGCCGGTGAGCAGCACGAGCCAGGGATCGGCCCCGGTGCCGGCCGCGATCCGGGCGGCCATCGTCGACGCGGCGAGCTCGTGGTCGACGAGGAGGACGAGGGCGGCGTTCAGCGCGGCGACACCCTCGGCGGTATGCGTCGGGGCACCGAGCGCCGGCCACAGCCGGTCGGCGACCGGCCCCGTCGCGCGGCCGCCCAACGCGGCGATCCCGCCCGCGATCGCGCGGCGACCCACCGCCACCACGTGCGGCGAGGTCAGCAGGGTGCGGTCGGGGTCGGTGGTTGCCAGGGCCAGCACGGCGGCGCGCACGCGGTCCGCGTCGGTGGCTGCGTCGCCCAGAGCCGCCACTGCGGCCGCCACCTGGCCCGGGTCGGCGTCCCAGGATCCCGACGTCGGGGTACCCCAGACGAGCTCGGCGACCTCCTTGAACGGCCGCTCGGACAGCGCCACCGCGTCGTGCCCGCGGAACGACAGGGTGCCCTTGGGGTCGAGCAGGGTCACGTCGGTCTCGACGAGCACCTCGAGCGAACCGGTCCGCACCCGGGTCCGCTCGGCGGCCAGCCGGAGCACCTCGTCGAGGGCCAGTACCGAGACGCGGTGGCCAGCCTCGTTGGTGCGGTACGCCCGGGCCAGCAGGCCTCGGCTCACGTACGCGTAGATGGTCTGGAGCCGCACGCCGAGGAGGTCGGCCGCCTGGTCGGCCGTGACCTCGTTTCGAACGGCGGCCCGATCCACGCCGTCATAGTCGCACCCCACGGATCGCCGACCACCGATCGCCTTCCAGGGCTACCTTTTCGGTATGCGCGTGCGCGCCGAGTTCACGACGGAGCCCTTCGTCGGCGAGGGTGAAGTACCCGAGCACGTGACCCACTCCGCGGCACTGCTGACCGAGGCCGGGCTGGACGCCGACCTCGGACCGTTCGGGACCTCGGTCGAGGGGGACGACCGGGTCCTCATGCCCGCCCTCGCCAACGCCCTCGCGGTGGCGCTGGCCTCGGGCGCGACCCGGGTCACCCTCCAGCTCGAGCGGCTCGACGGAGACACGCCGTGAGCGAGCTCGACGCGCGCCGCCTGGCCGAGGCCCTCACCCCGCTGCTGGAGCGGGTCGGCGGAATCGTCGTCGACGAGGCCACGGTCCGCCCGGACGACATCGCCGTCGCGCTGGCCGGCGGTCCGGTCGTCCACATCCGGCTCGCCCAACCGGCCGATGAGGTGCCGGCCGAGGCCGCCGACCTGTCCGATGGCCTGGCCCGGCTCATCGCCGACGTCGAGCGCGAGCTGGGCAGCCCGCTCGCCGAGCTGCCTCGCGCCGGCAAGCAACGGGCGGTCCGACTGCTCGAGGAGCGCGGCGCGTTCGAGATGCGCCGGTCTGCCGAGACCGTTGCCGAGGCCCTCGGAGTCACCCGGTTCACGGTCTACAACTACCTGAACCGCCGCTCGACGGCCTGACGCCCGCCACCGCCGGGCAACTTTTCTTCAACAAACCGTTGACGGTGACCTAGGTCACCTCTACAGTTCCACCATTCGTAAATCGGATTCCGCATACCGAAACCCTGCGAGTCCCTCACAGAAACTCAGGTGCGTTATGACCGCAACTCCCGTCGCCGATCGACCGGCCCCGCCCAAACACCCCGTCGACGAAGTCCTGCCCCCTGCGAAGCTCGCGGTCTACGGCTTCCAGCACGTTCTCGCCTTCTATGCCGGCGCGGTCATCGTGCCGATCCTCCTCGCCAACGCGATCGGCCTCACCCAAGAGGAACTGATCCACCTCATCAACGCCGACCTGTTCACCTGTGGCATCGCCTCGATCATCCAGGCGTGGGGCTTCTGGAAGATCGGGGTCAAGCTGCCCCTGCTCCAGGGGGTGACGTTCACCGCGGTCTCCCCGATGATCGCCATCGGTCTGGCCGCGGGCGGCGGCACCGAAGGCCTCGTCGTCATCTACGGCGCGGTCATCGTCGCCGGCCTCTTCACCTTCTTCATCGCGCCGTACTTCAGCCGGCTGATCAGGTTCTTCCCGCCGGTCGTCACGGGCACCGTCATCACCATCATCGGCATCGCCCTGCTGCCGGTCGCGGCCAACGACGCCGCCGGTGGCGCCGGCCCCACGCTGGACCCGACCAGCGGCAAGAACCTCGCGTATGCCGTCGGCACGCTGGCGTTGATCGTCCTCATCCAGCGGTTCTTCCGGGGCTTCATGGCGACCGTCGCCGTCCTGCTCGGTCTGGTCATCGGCACGCTGGTGGCCTGGATCCTCGGCGACGCCCACTTCGACGCGGTCGGACAGTCGTCGTGGTTCGGCGTGACCACCCCGTTCTACTTCGGCATCCCGAAGTTCAGCATCGCCGCGATCATCTCGATGATCGTCGTCATGCTCATCACCGCGGTCGAGACGACGGGTGACGTCTTCGCCACCGGCGAGATCGTCGAGAAGCGGATCACCAAGGACGACATCGCCCGGGCCCTGCGTGCGGACGGCCTGGCCACCACCATCGGCGGCGTCTTCAACTCGTTCCCGTACACCTGCTTCGCGGAGAACGTCGGGTTGGTGCGACTGACCCGGGTCCGCAGCCGGTACGTGGTCGTCGCCGCGGGCGTGATCATGGTCGTCATCGGCCTCATCCCCAAGGCCGGCGCGATCGTCGCGAGCATCCCCCACCCCGTCCTCGGTGGTGCGGCGCTGGCCATGTTCGCCACCGTCGCCGTCGTCGGTATCCAGACGCTGTCGCGGGTGGACTTCCACGACCACCGCAACGTCGTCATCGTCGGCACCTCGCTGGGCCTGGCCGTCTACGTCACCGTGCTGCCGACCCTCTCCCAGGCGGTTCCGGAGTGGGCGCAGATCATCTTCGGCTCCGGCATCACCCTGGGCAGCCTGGTCGCCATCGGACTGAACCTGCTGTTCCACCACGTGGGGCGCGACCGCGGTCCGGCCGTGGCCGGCCGTCCTGGCGACGAGGTCACCCTCAACGAGGTCAACCAGATGTCCCGCGAGGACTTCGCCGCGACCTTCGGCTCGATCTACCAGGGCCCGTCCTGGGTCGTCGAGGCGGCCTGGGAGCGGCGGCCGTTCACCGACACGCGGGCCCTCCGCCGGGCCTTCCAGCAGGCGCTGTTCTCGTCGACCGACGAGCAGGAGCGCGAGCTGGTCGCCGCCTACCCGGACCTCGGCTCAGCCGCCGTGTCCTCGGGCGAGAGCGGAATGGCGTCGATGGGCGACCAGTCCTCGCTCGGCCTGACCATCCTGCGCGACCAGGAGCACGAGGAGCTCGGGCAGGTGACCTCGGAGTACCGCGAGCAGTTCGGCTTCCCGCTGGTCATCTCGGTGCGCGACCGCGACTCCTTCGACCAGATCCTCGCCGAGGGCCGCGAACGGTTGCACAACTCGCCGGAGCAGGAGCACGCGACCGCGCTGGTGGAGATCTCCA
>DASTNV010000272.1:0-9780 GCA_035762725.1 Lapillicoccus sp.
AGGACCGGCCCACCAAGCGCTTGGGCGAGCAGTGGCGCGGCGGAGTTCGCCTTGCCTGGTGCCGCGTTGATCGCCGCGGGCCCGACCAGCGCACCCGCGCCGTAGCCGAGGACCAGGGTGAACAGGTAGAAGATGCCGATCAGCCAGATGGCCCACTCGACGGACTTCCGTGCGGCCTTGGAGCTCGGCACCGTGTAGAAGCGCATCAGCACGTGCGGCAGGCCCGCGGTGCCGAGCACCAGGGCGAGGCCGAGCGAGATGAAGTCGATCTTGCTCGTGGTCGTGGCGCCGTACTGCAGGCCAGGGCCGAGGATGGCCTCACCCTTCGGGCTCGCCGCGACGGCCGCGCCGAGCACGTTGGAGAGGCTGAAGCCGTTCAGGGCCAGCACCCAGATCGTCATGACGAATGCGCCGACGATGAGGAGCGTCGCCTTGACGATCTGGACCCAGGTGGTGCCCTTCATGCCGCCGATGAGGACGTAGCCGACCATGATCACGCCGACGATGGCGATGACGACGCTCTGCCCGACGCGCGCCTCGACGCCGAGGAGCAGTGCCACGAGACCGCCCGCACCGGCCATCTGGGCCAGCAGGTAGAAGAAGCTGACGACCAGGGTCGAGATCGCCGCAGCGAGCCGGACCGGACGCTGCCGCAGTCGGAAGGAGAGGACGTCGGCCATGGTGAATCGGCCGGTGTTCCGGAGCAGCTCGGCCACGAGGAGCAGGGCCACCAGCCACGCAACGAGGAACCCGATCGAGTAGAGGAACCCGTCGTAGCCGTTGATGGCGATGGCGCCCGCGATGCCGAGGAACGACGCCGCGGACAGGTAGTCGCCCGCGATGGCGATGCCGTTCTGGCGACCGCTGAACGCGCGGCCGCCGGCGTAGTAGTCCGCCGCCGTCCGGTTGTTGCGCGAGGCTCGGATGACGATGGCCAGGGTGATGATGACGAACAGCGCGAAGATCGCGATGTTGAGGCCCGGGCTGCCCACGTTCGTGGCGGCGGGCAGGACGGCGGGGGCGACGGCGCTCACGGGGCGCTCCCTTCCACGCGCTCACGGAGCGCCTCGGCGTGCGGGTCGAAGTTGCGGTCGGCCCACCGGACGTAGGCGATGGTGATCGCGAAGGTGGAGACGAACTGGAGCAGGCCGAGGATCAGGCCGACGTTGATCTCACCGAAGACCTTGGTGGACATGAAGCCCACGGCGAACGACGAGAGAAGGACGTAGAGGAAGTACCACGCCAGGAACAGCGCGGTCATGGGGAAGACGAACCGGCGGAACCTGCGACGCAGGTCCTTGAACTCCGTGGACTGCTGGACCTCCGCGTAACGGGATCCGGCGTCCGACGTGTCGACCTCGCGGTCGAGAGCATCGCTGCTCACGCGACACCTCCGTTGGTGGGGCAGGCTCGCACGGGAGCGGGGCGCCACCCGTGGCTCTGTCAGCCTTACCCCTGTCACGGCACCGCAAAAGTCGACGCGCGCCCGGTGGGGGGAGCGGTCGCCCAGCGGGGAAACATCGCGCGCCGAACGGTGTCCAGTGAGCGCTGAACGGTATGCGGGTCAGTCGGACCGCGGCTCGGAGGCCCGCAGTTCCTCCGGTGCGTGGAGCCGGACCATGGTCCGGGCGGTGCCCAGCGGTACCGAACCCGGCGTGGCATACGAGACGAGGACGGCGACGAGGAACGCGGTCGGGACCGTCCAGGCCGCCGGCTGGGCGAGCAGCGCGCCGAGCCAGCCTCCGCCGACCGAGCTCGGGCCGCCGAGCACGGTGATCGTCGTGGCGGTGAGGGCCAGGACGCCACCGGTGACGAGGCCCGCCGTGGCCCCCGCCACGGAGAGGCGGCGCCACCAGACGCCGAGGACGAGCAGCGGGCAGAACGTCGACGCGGCAACGGCGAACGCGAGTCCGACGGTGTCGGCAAGACTGGTGTTGACGGCCAACCAGCTGGCCGCATACGGGACGACGACGGCGACGACAGCCGCGAGCCGGAAGGTGCGGATCCGGGGTACGTCGCCTCCCGCACGGCGGCCGATGGTGCGGGCGAGGAAGTCCTGGTCGATGACGCCGGCGACCGAGATGGTCAGGCCCGACGCGGTCGAGAGGAACGCGGCGAACGCTCCGCCGGCGAGGATGGCGGACAGGACAGTTCCGAGCGTGCCGGGGGCGACCACGGAGGGCAGCAGGAGGGTGACCGAGTCGGAACGGCTGCCGGCGGGGAGCGTTGGGAGGTAGACGCGGCCGAGGACGCCGTAGACGGGCGTGAAGAGGTAGAAGAGGCCGAGCAGGCCGACCACGACGAGGGTGGTCCGGCGGGCCGCGCGGCCGTCGGGGTTCGTGTAGAAGCGGACCAAGACATGGGGCAGACCCATCGTCCCGAAGCAGAGGGCCAGGATCGTCGAATACGTTGCGTAGACGGGGTGTTCGCGTCCGCCGAAGCCACTGAGCGCCTGTGACCACTCGGCTCCCGCCGTGCTGGCGACGTCCGGACCGGGTGCACCGCTCTGCCACCACAGGGCCAGGAGGACGAAGGCCGGGATCGAGATGGCGGTCAGCTTGAGCCAGTACTGAATGGCCTGGACCAGCGTGATCGAGCGCATCCCGCCGGCGGTGACGTTGGCGAGGACGACGACTGCGACGATGAGGCTGCCGAGGGCGGGCGGCGCCCCCGTCACCGTGCTCAGGGCGATGCCGGCGCCCTGGAACTGGGGGAGCAGGTACAGCCAGCCGATCCCGATGACCAGCAGGGAGGCCAGGGCGCGTACGCGTCGGGACTCCAGCCGGGCTTCCGCGAAGTCGGGGAGCGTGTATGCGCCGGACCGCCGCAGCGGCGCGGCGACGAGCACCAGCAGCACGACGTACCCGACGGTGTAGCCGACGGGGAACCAGAGCATGTCGGCACCGAGCGCATACACGAGGCCGGCGATGCCGAGGAACGACGCGGCCGAGAGGTACTCGCCGCCGATCGCCGAGGCGTTCCAGCCCGCGCTGACACTGCGCCCGGCGACGTAGAAGTCACTGGTGGTGCGGGAGAGCCGAAGGCCGAGCGCCCCGGCGGCCAGGGTGACGACGCAGACCAGGGCGATCGCGAGGACGCCGGCCTGGGCGATGCTCACTGCTGGCTCATGAGGTCGGAGAACTCCCGCTCGATCCGCTCCGACTGGTGCACGTAGATCCGCGCGGCGACGAAGACGACGGGGTAGATCAGGACGCCAATGGCCAACCACGGCAACGGGATCGGGCCGACATGGATGTCGCGGGTCGCGGGGACGAGAAGAAACAGCGTGGGCAGGCCGAGGACGACGACGGCGATGCCGAGGAGGATGGCGATGGACAGGCGCAGCTGCGCCTTGAGCAGGGCGGAGAGGTAGACCTCGCCGAGGCCGGTCTGCTCCTCGAGCTCCTGGGCGGGGGGCCGACGCTCATCCGGACGCCGGGCCTCGCGGCGGGGGGAGGTGATCCGTACCCGCCGGGGCGACCCGGAGGAGTGGGAGGTACTCACCGGGTCGCGGGCCGCAACAGCCGGTCGCGCAGGTCTCGGGTATGCCGCCGGCTCACCTGCAGCTCGACGTCGCCGACCCGCACGATCGCCCGGCCGGCATCGCTCGACACCTCCGTCACGTGAGCGAGAGAGACCAGCGTGGAGCGGTGGATGCGAACGAATCCCTTGTCGCCCCACCGCTCCTCGAGAGCGTTGAGCGAGACGCGGACCAGGTGCGAGCCGTTGGCCGTGTGCATCCGCGCGTAGTCACCATGCGCGCTGGCGTAGAGGATCTGGCTGCGCTGGATGAACCGGGTGACGCCACCGAGCTCGACGGGGATGGTCTCGTCGTCGGGCGGGAGAGCGTTCGACGGGACCTCGGAGCGCTTGGCGACGACGCGACGGACGGCCTCACCGAGGCGCTCGGCGCGGATCGGCTTCATGACGTAGTCGGTCGCTTGCAGCTCGAAGGCGTCGACCGCGTGCTCCTCGTATGCGGTGACGAACACGACCTGCGGCCGGTCGGCGAACCGGGCCAGCACCTTGGCGAGGTCGAGGCCGTCGAGACCCGGCATGGAGATGTCGCAGAAGACGACGTCGACGGGGTGCTCCTCGAGGGCGCGGAGGGCCTCGGTCCCGGACGACGCCGTGTGCAGCTCGCCCACCCGCGGGTCCTGGCGCAGCAGGTAGGTGAGCTCGGCGAGGGTCGGCGCCTCGTCGTCGACGACCAGCGCGCGCAGCGGCGCGTCGGCGGACGGCGACGTCGCGGGCATACCGTCGAGGATAGGTCGTTCCGGCTGGGAGCTCAGGGTTCAGCGCGGACGCCGGGGGCGTACTTCGGTACGCGGAAGGTCACCTTGGTCCCTGCGCCGGGAGCCGTCTCGACGACCAGGCCATGCCGGTCGCCGAACGCCTGCCGCAGTCGGGCGTCGACGTTGCCGAGGCCGAGGCTGTCGGCCTCGCTCTCGCCGGCGAGGACCGCGCGGATCGTCTCTGGGTCGCCGCCGACTCCGTCGTCCTCGATGGAGATCTCCGCCTCCGCGCCGTGGTCGGCGGCGGTGATCGTGATGTGTCCGACACCGGTCTTGCGTTCCAGGCCGTGGCGAACGGCATTCTCCACCAACGGTTGGACCGCGAGGAATGGCACGGCCACGGGTAGTACCTCGGGCGCGATGGTGAGGGACACGACGAGCCGGTCGCCGAACCGGGCCTTCTCGAGGACGAGGTACCGCTCGATGTTGCGCAGCTCGTCGCGAAGGGTGGTGTAGGCACCGCCCCGGCGGAACGCGTACCGGGTGAAGTCGGCGAACTCGAGGAGCAGCTCGCGAGCACGGTCCGGGTCGGTCCGGGTGAACGACGCGATGGCGCCGAGGCAGTTGTAGATGAAGTGCGGCGAGATCTGGGCCCGGAGGGCGCGCAGCTCGGCCTCCATGAGGCGGGTGCGCTGACGCTCGAGCTCGGCCAGCTCGACCTGCGTGGAGATCCACCGCGCGAGCTCCTCCGTGGCGCGGACCAGGCCGGTGGAGACGCTGGGTCCGTAGGCGGCGAGCGCGGCGACGACCTGCTCGTCGGCGACGATCGGAGCGAGGACGCCGGAGCGGATGGGGCAGTCGGGGTCGTCACACCGGACGCTGCGCTCGTCGAGGACCACCGTTCTTCCTTGGGCGAGAACGGGTTGGGCATGCTCATGCACGGTGTCACGGTGGTGCGAGCCGACCCCGTCCCACGCGAGGACGGCGTGCGGGTCGGTGATGGCGATGGCACGGCTGCCGAGCATCGTGCGCAGCTGCCGGGTCGCCTTCTGCGCTCCCTCGGGCGTGAGCCCGTCGCGGAGGAACCGGGTGGCGAGGGCCGCGCGGTGGAGGGTCTCGTAGGTGGCGCGGTCGACCTGGCTGACGAACCGGCGGCGGCGGAGCAGCCAGATCAGGCCGACCAGGGCTGCGCCCAGGACCAGCGCGGCGCCGACCGCCGCGAGATGGTTCGGGTCCACGGGGGCAGCCTAGGTTTGACCCGTGCCCTCCGCCGATGTTGCCGCTCGGCTTCGTGCCCTCGAGGGCCTGGCGGGGGTGGCCGCGGCGAGCGAGGCCGCGCGGGAGGCGTGCACGCGGCTGCGGTTCGAGGAGGCGCTGCGGCGGCGCATACCGGAGGCGGCGGCGGAGTCCCGGGTGCGCGGCGCGCGGGCCAGTGCGGCGCTGGACGGGGCCGAGGTGCCGGTGGACCGGGTTCGGGCCCTCGTGGGCTGGGGTGCGGATCCGGTCGACGTGGTCGTTCGGGGCGCGGTGCAGGCGACGGCGGAGTCCGAGCACGTGGTCGGGCTGGTGCTGTCGGCGCCGTGGCAGGCGCTGGCCCGGCTGCACGTGGCGGCGATGGCGGGGGTGCTGGCGCCGGACGAGGTGGGGAGGCCGCGGGGGGCGGGGGAGTCGGTCGGTGAGCTCGTGGAGGTGGGGCCGGCTCCGGCGGATGTGTCGGGGCGGTTGGCGGGGCTGGTGGAGGTATGCGGAGCGGCGGGTTCGCCGGGGGTTTCTGGTCTGGTCGTGGCGGCCCTCGTGCACGCGGAGGTGGCGACGTTGCGGCCTTTCGTGCGGGGGAACGGGGTGGTGGCGCGGGCCGCCGAACGGGCGGTACTGCAGGCGACGGGGCTGGACCCGACTGGAGTGGCCGTTCCCGAGGTGGGGCACCTGCGAGAGGGGCTGGCTCCGTACGTCGGGGCACTGGCCGCCTACGCGTCGGGCACGGCCGAGGGGGTCGCGCTGTGGCTGGGGCACTGCGGCGACGCGGTCGTGGCGGGGGCCGAGGAGGGTATGCGGATCTGCGCGGCGGTTCGGGCGGGGCGGCTGTCCTGACGGCTTTCCCGACGGCCTTCCCGACGGCTGGGAGTTGTTTGCGATCCGTTTGCCGTTGCGCTGAGCGGTCTGGCGGGTCGCGGGTTCAGCGGGTACAACAGAGGGACAACTTCAGACCACCGTCCGGCGACCGGGCACCCACGCGCGGCAGTCCACTGATGGACAGATCGTCATTGGGTATATCCCTCGGCGACAACCACTGAATGCACGCCCTGGTCACTCGAGCCGCCAGACGGTCGTGATGGCACCTCACCTCCGCGAGCTGAGGTGCCATCACTTTGCCCTTGTCTGGGGTTGATCCGCTGTCCCCAGGGGATGCGCGGGTCGTCACACCGTCCACAGGTGCGGGCTGGCCGCTGGCGCCGTGTCGGGGTGCAGGCCGAGGCTGCTTCACGTGCCCGAGGGTCGGGCCGGTCGGGGGCATCGTGGGTTCGCTTCTGGTGGTGGTCGGCGCCTCCGGCGGGGTGGGCGCGTCCTCACTGGCCACGGCGGTGGCGGTTCGGGCGGCGCGCGCCAGGCTCGGGGTGGTCCTGGTCGACGCGTGTCCGGTGGGTGGGGGCCTTGACGTGGTGCTGGGCGCCGAGCAGGAAGTCGGGGTGCGGTGGTCCGACCTGAGCCGGCTCGAAGGATCGGCGGACGGTCCGGCGCTGCTCGTGCGGTTGCCGTCGGCCGAGGGGGTTCGGGTCCTGTCCTTCGGTCGCGACGGCGCGGAGCCCTCTGAGGACGTCGCCCGCGCCGTCGTCACGGCGCTCGTGGCCGAGTGTGCGTTGGTCGTCGTGGACGCGGATGCTGCCGGAGGTTCCGTGGCGTCGGTAGCGCTGGGGGCCGCCGACCGGGTCCTCGTCGTCGCGGGCGACGGGATGAGCCAGCTGTCGGCGCTCTCCGTGGTCTGCGGCCTGCTGGCCGCCGGCAGTGGGCGGATCGGCGTGGTCATGGCGGTGTGCCTCCGCGGGCCGTCGTCGACGGCCGGACCGGTCGCTCGGGTGGTCGAGTCCGAGCTGCGCTGGCCGGTGCTGTGTGTGCTGGAGGACGACCGGGTCATGGCCGGGGACAGCGTGCGGGGGGTACCTCCGGGCACTCGCGACCACGGGTCGACGGTCCGGGCGGCCGACGTGGTCCTGGGCTGGGCCGTGCTCGACCGACGGGGGGCCGCATGACCGAGGTGTCGCAGTGTTCGCGGCCGGGGGCTGGTGGGCATCCGCCGCCTCCGGGTGGCTCGCTGGCCTTGGGCGGTGGTCTGCCGGCTCCGGCGTGGGAGCAGATCCGGAACGGCCAACGGCCGGAGCCGGCCAGCCTGGCGGCGGTGGCGGAGGTCCATGTGGCCACCGACGGGTTGGGTGGCGCGGCGGCGTTGCGGGGTTCGCTGCACGACCAGCTGTTGGGCGCCGGTCCACTCGAGCCGCTGCTGAGCCAGCCAGGGGTGACCGACCTGGCGGTCAACGGCGACGGTTCGGTTTGGGTCGACGCGGGAGGTGGGCTGGTCCGGGCCGGCGTCGACGTCGGCGGACCTGATGCGGTACGCCGGCTGGCCGTGCGGCTCGCGGGACTGGCCGGTCGTCGGTTGGACGAGACGTCACCGTTTGTGGACGGCGTCCTGCCCTCCGGAGTGCGGTTGCATGCGATCCTGCCGCCGCTGGTCGCCGACGGTCCGCACCTGACCCTTCGCGTTCCGGCCACGCTCACGTTGAGCCTGACCGACCTCGAGGAACGGTCGATGTTCCCGACGGGGTGGGCCCGATTGCTCCACGAGCTGGTTCGGCGCCGAGTGGCCTTCGTGGTGTCCGGCGGCACCGGGGTCGGGAAGACCACCCTGCTCGGAGCCATGCTCGGTACGGCGCCGTCCGATGAGCGGATCGTCCTCGTCGAGGACGTCCGCGAGCTGCGAATCGACCAGCCACAGGTGGTTCGGTTGGAGGCTCGGCCACCCAACGTCGAGGGAGCGGGCGAGGTCACCCTGACGACGCTCGTCCGGCAGGCGCTGCGAATGCGACCGGACCGGATCGTGCTGGGCGAGGCACGAGGAGCGGAGGTTCGGGAGCTGTTGGCCGCATTGAACACCGGCCACGAGGGCGGCTGCGGAACCATTCACGCGAACAGTGCCGCGGATGTCGTGAGCCGGTTCGAGGCGCTCGGCGCGCTGGCGGGTCTGAGTCCAGCAGCCGTGCACGCCCAGCTCGTGAGCGCCGTCGACGTGGTGGTGCACGTTGCACGGTCGTCGGTCGGTGGCGTTGTCCGCCGTCGCGTCGAGACCGTTGGGGTGCTTGTCACCGGGGAGGACGGACGCCCCTCTGTCGTGCCGGCGCTGACCTCTGGTCGTGCGGACGGTTCTGGTGATGCTCGGGGGCCCGGATGGTCGCGGCTTCTCGAGGTGCTCGGACTGGCCGAGGCCGACGTATCCGACGGACGCGGGGCGCACCGACCGGCGCGGGTCGAGGGAGCGGGCTCATGACGGCGGTCCTGGTGGGCTTCCTGGTCGTCCTGGCGGCCCTGATGTGGACCGTAGCCGCGTCGCCGGCGGGCCCGACCGTGCGTAGGTCGGCGCTTGACCTCCCGGCCGGGAGGGACGCTGCGGCGAGGGGTGTGGTGGGGGGCTCGGCGGGAGGCTTGGCGGGTGCCTCGCCGACTCCGCGATGGTCCGGTTGGCTCGCCCCCCGCCGACGACGGCAGCGAGCGGATCGAGCCGAGGCGGAGGCCCTCGAGCTGCTCGACGGGCTGGCCCCGGCGCTCCGTGCTGGCCTCCCGCCGGTCACGGCGCTACGGCTCGTGACCTCGACCCGAACGGCGGGAATCGCAGCTCGTGCTCCGTTGCGGTCAGCTCGACGGTTCGGACATCGACTGGAAGCGACCGGCCGCACGGCGCGGAGAGGATCCGATGCCGCTGCTGTCCCAGGCGATCCGCTCGCGCCGGGCTGGACAGGGCGGGACGCTGCGGCCTCCCGGGGCGGTCCGCTCGCGCCGGGCTGGACAGGGCTGGACGCCGGGACCTCCCGGGCCGAGGGCGATTCGCTCGCGCCGGGCTGGAGAGGGCTGGACGCTGCGGCCTCCCGGGGCGATCCGCTCGCCCCGACCTGGGCGGCGTACGCCGCCGCCGTCGACTCCGATGACCTGCGTCTGGTGGCCGCCGCATGGTCGCTCTGCGAGACCCTCGGTTCGCCGTTGGCGCCGACGGTGACGACCGTGGCGGATGTCGTCCGGCGTCGGCGGGCGGTTCGCCACCGGATCGCGGCTGCCCTGGCCGGACCGCAGGCGACCATGCGAGTCCTCACGACATTGCCCCTCTCCGGTCCCTTGGTCGCTGTGGTGGTCGGGGTCGCACCGGCCGAGCTCTATGCCGGTGCCGCTGGTGTGTCCTCGCTGGTGGTCGGTCTCCTGCTGCTCCTGGTCGGTCGTGTCTGGGCCTCCAGAATGGTTCGCGCTGTGACGGCGGAACACCAAGGGTCAGCGGCGTCCCGCC
>DASTNV010000273.1:0-16964 GCA_035762725.1 Lapillicoccus sp.
TGCCGGCACAACGAGGGCTACTGGTCCGGCGGTGACTGGTGGGGCATCGGCCCCGGCGCGCACAGCCACGTCGGCGGCGTTCGGTGGTGGAACGTCAGGTACCCCGCCGCGTATGCGGCGCGCCTCGCCGCGGGGGAGTCGCCGGCTGCCGCGCGCGAGATCCTCACACCGGCCCAGCAGACCGACGAGTGGGTGCTCCTCGGCAGTCGGTTGGTGGGCGGCATACCGGTCAGCGGGCTGCCGTCCGCGGGTCGGCAGGAAGTCGCGGGCCTGGTGGCCGAGGGCCTCATCGACGGGCCCTCTGCTGTTCGTGAGCGGCAGGTGCGGCTGACCCGGCAGGGGCGGCTGCTGGCCGACACAGTGGTGCGCCGGCTCCTCGGCTGAGGAACCGGCGCACCGTGAAGGACCGCGTCAGTGCAGGATGCGGATCTGGAACGGGTAGTTGTACACCTCGCCCTTGCTCGCCTTGACCGCACCGATGATGTGGAAGACGAAGATGAGGATGTTGGCGATGATGAACAGGACGATCGCCACCGGGATGAGCACGACGGTGAACACGCAGATCCACGCGACGAGGTTCATCACCCAGAGGCCGACGTTGAAGTTGAACGAGCCGGCCGCCGCCTGGCGGACCAGCGGGCTGCGGTTCTTGTAGATCGCCCAGATGATGAGCGGGCCGACGAAGCTGAGCCAGCCCGCGGTGAGGATCGCGGCGATGATCGCCGACAGGTGGGCGAGGACACTGGCGGTCTTCTCTTCGCCGGTCGCCTGGCCGTAGGTGGGGCCGGAAGGCTGGTAGGTCATGGTCTCCCCTGGATGAGTCGGTCTGACACTGATGTTGACGCAGCCGGAGCCTCGGATGTTCCGTCCGGGACCGGAGTTCAGGGTGCGGTCAGGGTGTCTCCGGAGCCGTGACGAAGTCGATGAGCTCCTCGACGCTGGCGAGCAGGGACGGTTCGAGGTCGGCGTAGGTCCGGACCCGGCCGAGGATCCGCTTCCAGGCCAGGGCGATGTCGGTCGTCGTCTCGTGGGGCCAGCCGAGCGCGGCACAGATCCCGCTCTTCCAGTCCTGGCCGCGCGGGACCACCGGCCATGCGTCGAGCCCGAGCCGCGCGGGCCGCACCGACTGCCAGACGTCGACGTACGGGTGCCCGAGAACCCTGACGTATGCGCGGGCGCCGGGCAGCGCGCGAACGGCGTCGACGATGCCCGACTCCTTGGATCCGGGGACGAGGTGGTCGACGAGGACGCCCATCCGGCGGCCCGGGCCCGGGCCGAACGCCGCGATCGCGGCGGGCAGGTCGTCGACGCCGTCGAGCATCTCGACCACCACGCCCTCGACTCGTAGGTCGTCGCCCCAGACCTTCTCGACCAGCTCGCCATCGTGGCGACCTTCGACGAAGAGCCGGGAGGCCGCGGCCACGGTCGCGCGGTGACCGCGGACGGCCGTCGAGCCGCTCGCCGTCCGCGACTCCACGCGGCGGGCCGTCGCCAGCGCCGCAGACGCGGCCCGCTGGGGCCGGACCAGGACGACCGGTGTCCCGTCGACGAGGAACCCCGGTCCGAGGGGAAAACCTCGGCTGCGTCCGTGCCGGTCCTCGAGATGGACGACGTGCATGCCGCCGGCCTTCTCGACCCGGACGACCGCACCGCACCAGCCGGTCTCGGCGTCCTCCACGACGACGCCCGGCTCCGCGGCCACCTCGGCAGGAGCCGGCCGTCCGCGGGAGCGCCAGTCGCCGGCCAGCACGTCGGTCCCGTACCGGTCGCCTGAGGTGGCCATCCCGCGAGAGTAGGCAGTGGCATACCGACGCCGCGTGAGCCGCGCCGCACGCCGGGCGGGCCCTCGACGAGGACGTAGACTGAGAGCTCGGACTGGCACTCTGGCACGTCGAGTGCCAGCCACACGTTGAGCAGAGGCTGAGCCGCACGAGGGAGGTGGCGCCGTGAGCGAGGAACGCCGGCTGGCCGTGCTGCGCGCCATCGTCCAGGACTACGTTCGCACCTCGGAACCAGTGGGGTCCAAGGCCCTCGTCGAGCGCCACCACCTGGGCGTATCGGCCGCCACGGTGCGCAACGACATGGCGATCCTCGAGGAGGAGGGGCTGATCCACGCCCCGCACACCTCGGCCGGCCGGGTGCCGACCGACGCCGGCTACCGGGTCTTCGTCGACCGCCTCAGCGCGATCAAGCCGCTGTCCGTAGCCGAGCGTTCGGCCATCCAGACCTTTCTCGCCGGTGCCGTCGACCTTGACGACGTCGTCGACCGCACCGTCCGGCTGCTCTCCACGCTGACCCGCCAGGTGGCGGTGATGCAGTACCCCAGCCTGACCCGGTCGACGGTGCGGCACATCGAGCTGGTCCCGCTCGGGACCGACCGGCTCATGATCGTCGTCATCGTCAACACCGGCCGGGTGGAGCAGCGCATCGTCGGAGCGGGCAGTGACCTCACCAGCGTGGCGGGGGAGACCTTCGTCGCGCGGCTGCGGTCCGAGCTCAACGCCGAGGTGGCCTCGCGGCCGTTCCTCCAGGCGTCCGACCGGCTGGCGTCGCTCGCCGACCGGTTCGAGCCCGGCGACCGCGACACCGTTCGGGCGGTGGTGCGGGCGCTCGACGAGGCTCTCTTCGAGGAGCGCGAGGAGCGGGTCGTCCTCGCTGGGACGGCCAACCTCGCCCGCTCGGCGACCCTGCTCACCGACTTCCCCGGCACCATCGGACCGGTGCTCGAGGCGCTGGAGGAGCACGTCGTGCTGCTCAAGTTGCTGGGTACCCTTGGACAGGAGGGCATCGGGCACGACGCTGTGGCCGTGCGCATCGGCCACGAGAACCCGCACCAGGGGCTGGCCTCGACGTCGGTCGTGTCGACCGGGTATGCGGCTGGTACCGAGGTCGTGGCCGCGCTCGGCGTGCTCGGCCCGACCCGGATGGACTACCCCACGGCGATGGCGACGGTCCGTGCGGTGGCGCGGTACGTCTCCGAGATCCTCGGACCCTGAGCCTTCGGAAAATGTTGTCAGACAAGGACATTCGTTGAACGACTACTACCAGGACCTCGGCGTCGCGCGAACCGCGAGCGAGGAGGAGATCAAGCGCGCCTACCGACGGCTCGCGCGGAAGCTCCACCCGGACGTCAACCCCAGCAAGGAGGCCGAGGAGCAGTTCAAGAAGGTCTCCCAGGCCTACGACGTCCTCTCCGACCCGGAGAAGAAGCGCGCCTTCGACATGGGCGCCGACCCCTACGCGATGGCCGGCGAGAGCGGCTTCGGGCAGGGCTTCACGTTCAGCGACGTCATGGACGCCTTCTTCGGCGGCGGCGCCGCGACCAGAGGTCCGCGGTCCCGTCAGCAGCGCGGCCAGGACGCCCTGGTCCGGCTCGACATCGACCTCTCGGCGGCGGTCTTCGGTTCCGACGAGGAGCTCACGGTCGACACGGCTGCGGCCTGCGGGACGTGTGGCGGTTCGGGGGCGCAGCCGGGTACCGGCACGTCCACCTGCAACGTGTGTGACGGCCGCGGCGAGGTTCAGACCGTGCAGCGCTCGTTCCTCGGCCAGGTGATGACCAGCCGGCCGTGCAACGCGTGCCAGGGCTTCGGCACCGTCATCCGGCACCCGTGCTTCGAGTGCTCCGGGCAGGGCCGGGTCCGGACCCGCCGCACCCTCAAGCTCCGCGTCCCGGCCGGCGTCGACACAGGTACCCGGATCCAGCTGGCCGGCGAGGGCGAGGTCGGCCCGGGCGCCGGCCCGGCCGGCGACCTCTACGTCGAGGTCGCGGTCCGCCCGCACTCGATCTACACCCGGCGCGGCGACGATCTGCACTGCCAGGTCGAGCTGCCGATGACCGCGGCGGCTCTCGGCACCACCGTCGAGCTGTGGACCTTCGACGGCGAGCGCGAGCTGATGGTGGCCGCGGGTACCCAGCCGGGGGAGACCGTCACGATGCGCTCGCTCGGCGTCACCCACCTCCGCGGAAGTGGTCGAGGCGACCTCATCGTCCACACGACGATCCAGACACCGACGCACCTGACGCCCGAGCAGGAGGACCTCATCCGCCAGCTCGCGACGATGCGTGGCGAAGAGCGGCCGGCCGCCAAGATGGCCCCGCTCGAGAAGGGCCTGATGGGCAAGCTGCGGGACGCCTTCAAGGCCCGCTGACCGTCGGTGCCGTCGTGACCGACCGGATGTTCCTCGTCGACGCGGCCGGCTGGCTGTCGGCCGCGGTCGGCGACGAGGTCGAGGTGGCCGGCGCCGAGGGCCGGCACGCCGTGGCGGTCGTCCGGCTCCGGGCGGGTGAGACGGTCCTGCTCGGCGGCGACGGCCGGCGGGCCGAGGCGACGGTGACGCATACGGGCCGGGACACGTTCGCCGCCCGGCTGGCCACCGTTGTCGACGAGCCCGAGCCCGACCCCCGGTTCGTCCTCGTCCAGGCGCTCGCCAAGGGTGGCCGCGACGAGCAGGCGGTCGAGACCGCGACCGAGCTCGGCGTCGACGAGATCGTGCCGTGGTCGTCAGCCCGCGGTGTCGTCGTCTGGCGCGGTCGGGAGCGCGAGGAAAGGGGCCGCCAGCGGTGGGAGTCGGTATGCGTCGCGGCCAGCAAGCAGTCCCGGCGCGCCCGGGTGCCGGTAGTCGCCGTCCCGGCGAGCACGGCCGCGGTCGTCGAGCGGCTCTCCAGCGCGGCGCTTCCGCTGGTGCTCCACGAGTCCGCGACGCAGCCGCTTTCGCGGGTCGAGCTGCCCGCCCACGGTGACGTCGTGCTCGTCGTGGGGCCGGAGGGCGGCATCACCGACGCGGAGCTCGAGACGTTGACCGCCGCCGGCGGGCGGCCGGTCCGGCTCGGGCCCGAGGTGCTTCGGTCGTCGACCGCCGGCCCCGCGGCCCTCGCCGTCCTCGTCGCCGCCGCTCGTTGGCGGTGACCGTCAGCCGACGGTGAACGGCACGATGTTCTGGAACGCGATGCTGCCGTCCTTCGCGCTGACGTCGATGCCGCGGAACTCGTAGGACCCCGGCGCGAGCGTCCCGAGGTCGACAGTCCACGAACCCTGCTGCGGGCAGCCGCTGGTGGCGGTGGTGAACCCGTCCTTGACGACGGCACCGCCCTGGCGCAGCTCGTACCGCACGTTGGCCTCGAACGTGCACGCCTGGCCGGTCACGACGACGGGTTTCCCGGCCGCCAGCGCCTGACCCGCATACGGGCTGTCGACCCAGATCGAGGCGAGCTCCTGGTACTGGTCGCTCTCCGCCGGCCGCTTGTAGACGTTGGTCGAGACCGTCTCGAAGATCTGGCTGCCGCTGGCGAGGACGACGGGCACGGGCGCGCTTGCCTGTTGGACGGCCGCGGTCACCGTCCAGACCAGCGCCTGGACGGCGAGCTGCTGGGCCCGCTCCGGCAGTCCGGTGACGCCGGGACCGCTGAGCATGACGCCGACCTCGGGCGCGGGGAGCGCAACGTACTTCGCCGTTGTGCCCGCCGGCCAGGCGGCGATGAACCGGTTCGGGTTGTTCGCGGGCACGGTGACCGCGGCGGCGAGCGCCGCGTCCGCCTTCTGCGCCGTGGTCGCGCCGACCGGGAGCTGGCCGGGCACGAACACCCGCACCAGGCCGTAGCGGCCGTCCGCGGTCGCCGGCGGCGCCAGGTAGTAGACGGGGAGCGCCACGGCCACGGTCTGCGGTGGGGCTGATGTCGTGGTTCCGGTTGCTGGTCCCGTGGTCGACGGGGCGGTCGAGGGGGTCGGTGACGGGGTGATCGCGGTCGTGGAGGGGGAGGCCGGAACCGGCGTCGGAGGCGCCGCGCTCGGCCGCAGGACGACCCACGCCCCCACGGCGATGACCGCGACGGCGGCCGCCGCCGCGAGCGGCATCAACCAGGGGCGGCGGCGGGTGTCGGGGGAGACCGCCGCCCGGATGTCGGCCAGCCGGTCGTCGGGGCGCACGGTGTCGGCCTCGCGGGCGAAGGCACCGCGGAGCCGGTCCTCGACCTCCTCGAGCCCCTCGAAGCCCTGTCGGTCGGTCATGACGCGCCTCCCAGCGTGCTGCGGAGTGTCGTGAGGGCCCGGGAGGCGTGCGCCTTCACCGAGCCGGGTGAGATGTCCAGCGCCTCGGCGATCTGACGCTCGCTGAGGTCGGCGTAGTACCGCAGGACGAGGACCTCGCGCTGCCGCGTCGGCAGCCGGTGCACGGCATCGAGGAGCGCGGCGTCCTCGTCGCGGCGGACGGCGGCCGCCTCGGCGCTCTCGCCGCTGGCGCGACCCGGCGCGTCCGCGGACCCGGCCACCGAGGTGAGGTACCGCTCCTCCACGCCGTGGTGTCGGAACCCGGACCGGCAGCCGTTGACCACGGACCTCCGCAGGTATGCCAGCGCGTTCCCCTCCTCGCGGAGCCGGGCCAGCCGCGGGTAGGCGGCCACGAAGACGTCCTGCACGATCTCCTCCGCACGGCTTCGGTCGCGGAGCAACAGGTGGGCGAGCCGGACCAGCCCGACCCAGTGCGCGGCATACAGGTCAGTGAGCGCCGCGTCCGCGGCGGGTCGGGACGAGAGGGCCCGTGGCGCCCCAATGTCCGCCATGCCCAAGGCTCCCATGCACAGACAACGCGCACCCTCGACAACCGGTTGACACGCCCAGGGGGCGACAGGAGGATCGCGGCCATGTGCCTGTTCTGCCGCATGCTCGCCGGCGAGGTACCGATGGACGTCGTCCGCGAGACCGGCCAGTCCGTGGCCTTCCGCGACATCGACCCGAAGGCGCCGACACACGTCCTCGTGATCCCCCGCCGCCACGTGGAGAACCTCGGAGCCCTGGCGGAGTACCCCGAGGAGCTGGCCGACGTCATCGCCCTGGCCGCGTCGGTGGCGGAGGAGGAGGGTCTGGAGGCGGGCTACCGGATGGTGGCCAACACCGGAGCGCTGGCCGGACAGACGGTCTTCCACGCCCACGTGCACCTCCTCGGCGGCCGCCGGATGGAGTGGCCGCCCGGGTAACGAGTTCGGCTGTGGTCGGTCCGCGCACGTAAACTGGCGGGACGATGACCGACTCCGACTCCGACCTGTCGCCCGAGCCCGGGCCGAGCGTCCCGACGCACATCATCACGATCCCGACCTCGATCCCGATGGTCACCCTCCTCGGGCCGCGTGACGAGCTGCTGCGCACCATCGAGCGGGCCTTCCCGCTGCTCGACGTTCACGTCCGCGGGAACGAGATCTCGCTGCGCGGCGCCAGCCCCGAGGTCGCCCTCGTCGAGCGCCTCGTCGACGAGCTGCTCGTCATCATCGACGCCGGGCAGCCGCTGAACCGCGACGCCGTCGAGCGGTCGATCGCCATGCTGCGTAACCAGACGCTCGAGCGCCCCGCCGACGTCCTGACGATGAACATCGTCAGCAACCGCGGTCGCACCATCCGGCCCAAGACGCTGAACCAGAAGCGTTACGTCGACGCCATCGACGAGCACACCATCGTCTTCGGCATCGGGCCGGCGGGCACCGGCAAGACGTATCTGGCCATGGCCAAGGCGGTCGCCGCGCTGCAGTCCAAGCAGGTCAACCGGATCATCCTCACCCGGCCGGCGGTCGAGGCAGGGGAGCGGCTCGGGTTCCTCCCCGGCACGCTCAACGACAAGATCGACCCGTACCTGCGGCCGCTCTACGACGCCCTCCACGACATGCTCGACCCGGAGTCGATCCCACGCCTGATGGCAGCGGGGACCATCGAGGTCGCGCCGTTGGCATATATGCGGGGGCGAGCCCAACCGCTCGACTCGCAGGTGCTCACGCCGGACGGCTTCCGCGCGATCGGCTCCTTGCGGGTCGGTGACCTGGTGACGGGTTCCGACGGGCTGCCGACGCCTGTTCTCGGCGTCTTCCCGCAAGGAACCAAGCCGGTCTACCGCGTGACGACGCAAGACGGTGCCTCGACGCTCGTCTGCGGTGAGCACCTGTGGACCGTCAGGACGCGCGATGACGCGAGACGTGGGCGAACCCGAGTGGTCCAGACCAGCGACATGATCGGCAAGCTGCGAGCGCGACAAATCCACCGTTTCGAGCTTCCCGTGGTGGCGCCCGTCGAGTTCGTCCCGCAGCCGGTGCCGCTCGACCCCTACTGTTTGGGCCTGCTCCTGGGCGACGGCTGCACGTCGACCAACACCCCCATGTACTGCACGGCTGACCCCCAGCTTGCCGAGCGCCTGGTCGGGGGGCTGGACCGCATCGAACTCGCTCCCAAGGGTGAGTACAACTACGTGCTGCGCCACCTGGACGGACACCGTGGTGGTGTCGCGGTCGCCCACCCGGTCACCGCCGCCATCCGTCAGCTCGGGCTCGCCGGCTACACCTCGGCAATGAAGTTCGTTCCGCGCGAGTACCTCGTCAACTCCGCCGACGTCCGCCTGGCCGTCCTCCAAGGACTCCTGGACACCGATGGCGGACCGGTGCTGCAGATCGGGCGGCGAGCGAGAGTCCACTACGCGACGACGTCCCCGCAGCTGCGCGACGACGTGCTGTACCTGGTCCGCTCCCTGGGTGGGATCGCATACTGGCGGACGCGCGCCGCCGAGGGTCGCCCACCAGGTTTCGCCGGCGGGCGCGAGGTCGGCTACCGCCATGACGCGTACGTCATTGACATCCGTCTCCCTGAGGGCGTTCCGCCATTCCGCTTGACCCGCAAGCGCGACCGCTACGCCTCGACGACGGTCAGTCGCCCGGCGCGGTACGTCCACGACATCGCGCCGGTGGGCGAGATGGAGACGGTCTGCATCCAGGTGGCCGCCGAGGACAGCCTCTACGTCACGGACGACTTCCTCGTCACCCACAACACCCTCAACGACGCGTTCATCATTCTCGACGAGGCCCAGAACACGTCCGCCGAACAGATGAAGATGTTCCTGACCCGGCTCGGCTTCGGCGCGAAGATGGTCGTCACCGGCGACGTGACCCAGGTCGACCTGCCGAGTGGAACGACCTCGGGTCTTCGTCAGGTCCGGACGATCCTCGACGGCATCGACGACGTCCACTTCTCCGAGCTCACCTCCGCCGATGTCGTGCGCCACCGGCTGGTCAGCGCCATCGTCGACGCGTACGACCGGTCCGACGCGAACCGGCGCGAGCGCCCGGAGGGTATGCGGGACAGCCGGCCGGAGCGCCGGCGAACGGCAACCCCGTGAGCGTCGAGGTCCTCAACGAGACCGAGTACCCCGCCGACGCCACGGAGCTCGTGGCCCTCTCGCGCTATGTCATGGGCGAGATGCGGGTCCACCCGCAGGCCGACCTCTGCATCACCCTCGTCGACGAGCCGGCGATGGAGACCCTCCATGTGCAGTGGATGGATCTTCCTGGTCCGACTGACGTCATGAGCTTTCCCATGGACGAGCTGCGGCCCGGCCGTGAGGACCAGGAGCCCCAGGAGGGCGTCCTCGGCGACATCGTGCTCTGCCCGTCCGTGGCCGCGAAGCAGGCCCAGGACGCCGGACACGCCACCGATGAGGAGCTGCTGCTCCTCACCACCCACGGGATCCTCCACCTGCTCGGCTTCGACCACGCCGAGCCGGACGAGGAACGCGAGATGTTCGAGCTCCAGCGCCAGCTGCTGCTGACCTTCCTCGCCGGTCGCAACCGACCCTCCGAACGAATCCGCTAGGAGCGCACCGTGTTCACCCAGATGGTGCTGTTCGCCCTGGTGAGCATCGTCGTGGCCTTCTGCCTCGCGGCTGCCGAGTCGGCGCTCTTCCGGATGTCCCGGGTCCGCGCTGCGGAGCTGGCCGAGGAGGGGCGGTCGGGCGCGAAGTCGCTGACCACCGTGGTGGCCGACTCCGCGGCATACCTCGCCGTCCTGGCCTTTCTCCGGGTTGTCGCGGAGGCGACCTGCGCGGTGTTCATCACCGTGGCGATCCTCGGGCTGGTCGACAGCATCGGCTGGGCGCTGGTCATCTCGATTGTCGTCATGGCCATCGTGTCGTTCGTCGTGGTTGGCGTCTCGCCGCGGACGCTGGGTCGCCAGAACTACGACACCGTCGCCCTCTGGGCCGCCCCGGTGGCGGTAGGGCTGCGCAAGGTGCTCGGCCCGGTGTCGCGGGTGCTGGTCGCCCTGGGCAACGCGGTGACGCCGGGGAAGGGGTACCGCGACGGCCCGTTCCAGAGCGAGGCGGAGCTGCGCGACCTGCTCGACATGGCCGGCGACTCGGCGGTCATCGAAGAGGACGAGCGGGAGATGATCCACTCGGTCTTCGAGCTCGGTGACACCGTGGTCCGCGAGGTGATGGTCCCTCGCACCGACATGGTGACGATCAACCACGACAAGACGCTGCGGCAGGCGATGTCCCTGTTCATCCGATCCGGGTTCTCGCGAATCCCCGTCGTCGGCGACGACAGCGACGACGCCCGTGGGGTGCTCTACCTCAAGGACGTCGTCCGGCGCACGTATGCGGACCCCGACGCCTCCCACGCGCCGGTCGACCAGCTGATGCGGCCGCTGCACTTCGTGCCGGAGAGCAAGCCGGCCGACGACCTGCTCAAGGAGATGCAGCGGGAGCAGAACCACTTCGCGATGGTCGTCGACGAGTACGGCGGCACCGCAGGCCTGGTCACCATCGAGGACATCCTCGAGGAGATCGTCGGCGAGATCGACGACGAGTACGACAAGGAGTCGCCCACCGTCGAGGAGCTGGAGGACGGCGAGTTCCGGGTACCGGCGGGGATGAGCATCGACGACCTGGCCGATCTCTTCGACGTCGACATCGACGAGGAGGAGGTCGACACGGTGGGTGGCCTGTTGGCCAAGGCGATCGGTCGGGTACCAATCCCGGGCTCGCACGCGCCGGTGGCCGGACTGTCGCTCACGGCCGAGAAGATGGCCGGCCGACGGCACCGCATCGCGACGGTCATCGTTCGGCGGCTGGAGCCCCCGGAGGAGGACGGTGAGCCGCTCGCCCGCCGGCTCCTGGAGAAGGAGCAGGCCAATGACCGATGAGGCGCCCGAACCGGCATACCGAGCCGGGTTCGCCTGCTTGGTGGGCCGACCCAACGCCGGGAAGTCGACGCTGACCAACGCCCTCGTCGGCGAGAAGGTCGCGATCACGTCGTCCAAGCCGCAGACCACGCGGCACACCATCCGCGGCATCGCGACCGGTCCGCACACGCAGCTGGTCCTCGTCGACACCCCGGGGCTGCACAAGCCGCGCACCCTGTTGGGGGAGCGGCTCAACGACCTCGTGCGGGAGACCCTGCTCGAGGTCGACGTCATCGGCTTCTGCCTGCCTGCCGACCAGCGACCGGGTCCGGGCGACCAGTTCATCGCGCGGGAGCTGACCGAGCTGCAACGGGTGAAACGCAAGCCGGTCGTGGCCATTGCGACGAAGAGCGATCGCGTCGACCGCGCGCAGCTCGCCGAGCACCTCATCGCCATCGACCAGCTCGGCTCGTGGGACGAGATCGTGCCGTGCTCGGCCACCCGCGGCGACCAGGTCGAGGAGGTCCGGGACGTCCTGGCCAGCCACCTGCCCGAGTCGCCGCAGCTCTACCCCGACGGCGTCCTCACCGACGAGCCGGAGGCGGTGATGATCGCCGAGCTGGTCCGCGAGGCGGCGTTGGAAGGCGTCCGCGACGAGCTGCCGCACTCGCTGGCCGTCGTCGTCGAGGAGATGGTCCCGCGCGAGGGCCGTCCGGCGGACCGGCCCCTGCTCGACGTGCGGGTGAACGTCTTCGTCGAACGGCCGAGCCAGAAGGCCATCGTCATCGGCCGCGGCGGCTCCCGGCTGCGCGAAGTGGGGACCAACGCCCGAAAGGGCATCGAGGCGCTGCTCGGTCAGCCAGTGTTTCTCGACCTGCACGTCAAGGTCGCCAAGGACTGGCAGCGCGACCCGAAACAGCTGCAGCGCCTAGGGTTCTGAGCGGTCAGGCCGGTATGCGGCTTACGACGCAGAACTCGTTGTAGATGAACAGCTTCCCGAACCGCCGAGGGAAGGGAAACGACCACGAGCGGACCGGTTCAAGACCCACGTCACGAGCGATCGACTCGAGCTCGGACTCGTCGCAGAACCGGATGTGGGTGGGATCGGACGCATACCCGCGCTCCTGCGGGCAGACGATGAACACCTTGCCGCCGGGGCTGGCGTAGGGCAGGTAGGTGCGGAGGATGTCGACGGCGTCGTCGCGGTCGAGGTGTTCGATGACGTGGGCGAGCAGAAGACTGCGGAACTGACCCGGCCGCGCCCGGTCGCTCGCCAGGAACTCCTGCGTGGTGAGGACCGGATGGCCCATCTCCTTGGCCAACCGCACGGATTCGACGTTGTGGTCGACCCCGAGGGAGCCAGCCGGCAAGGTGGCGAGGTTTCGACCGATCCCGCATCCGACGTCGAGGGTCGTGCCGAGGTCGGTCCGCCTCAGGTTCCATTGGTAGGGCGCTTGCACTCGTAGCAGTCGCTTCCACCACACGGTCTGCTTCTTGCGGAGCCGCTCGGCGTAGTCGGATGTCTCGGTACTCACACGCTCACCCTTCGTCGGTTCGCGGGTGATTGTGCCAGTGTCCGGCCCAACGGCCGCTATCGCTTCGAGCCGGACTTCTCGGCGGTCTTCTTCGCCGTCTTCTTCGCAGTCTTCTTCGCGGTCGCCTTGAGGACCTTGACGGTCTGCCAGGCGTCCAGGACGGCCTTGGCCTCGATGCTGTTCTTCCCGAACCGGGCCGTGGCCGCCTCGACCGTGAGCGCGGCGAACCCTGCGAAGTCGATGTCCTTGGTGATCTTCGAGCCGGTGAGGACGTCGTACCAGACCGGGCCGGCGCCCTCCCAAGCCGTGCCGCCGATGCTCGTGGCCGCGAGGTAGAAGGCCCGGTTCGGTATGCCGGAGTTGGTGTGGACGCCGCCGTTGTCGTGCTGCGAGTCGGCCGGCAGCCTGACGTAGCCGTCCATGTCGGCCGGCTGCGGGTCCTTGCCGAGAACCGGGTCGTCGTATGCGGTGCCCGGCGCCTTCATCGAGCGCAGCGCGACACCGTTGACCTTGGCCGTGAACAACCCCTCGCCGATGAGCCAGTCGGCGTCGGCGGCGTCCTGTCCAAGGGCCTGCTGCTTCACCATCGACCCGAAGCAGTCGGACAGCGACTCGTTGAGCGCGCCGGACTGGGTGACGTAGGTGAGTCCGGCGGTGTACTGAGTCACCCCGTGGGTGAGCTCATGGCCGATGACGTCGACGCTGGAGGTGAAGTCGTTGAAGTAGGTGCCGTCGCCGTCGCCGAACACCATCTGCTGGCCGTCCCAGAACGCGTTGTCGTACTGCTCCTGGTAGTGCACCGATGCGACCAGGTCGAGGCCCTCGCCGTCCAGCGAGTCACGCTGGAACGCCGACCAATACAGCTTCCAGGTGTCGCCAAGGCCGTCGTAGGCCCGGTTGACCGAGGCGTCGGACGTCGCCGGTTTGCCCTCACCGCGGACCAGCTTGCCCGGCAGCTGCGACCCGTGCTGGGCGTCGTGGACCGCGCGTTGGACGGCTGGCGCTTCAGCCTTGGCCGGCGGCTTCCGGAGCTCCGGGGCGCGCTCACGCAGATTGGGTAATCCGGGGATGGGACCACGCAGATCGCCCCGGCCGCGCTCCGCGTAGACCTCGCGCTGCCGGCGCAGCTGGGCATCCGCCACGAGGGTGCGTTGGGCGGCGGCGGCTGCGTCGTCGGGGATCTCTGGATGCTCGGGGCCCGCGCCCGCGGCGATCCGCCGCAGCATGTCCGGCGGCACGATGTGGCAGATGTAGGGGAGCGCTCGACGCGGCGTGGTGGTCATCTCCTCACCCTGGCGTCCGACACCGACAAGGGCAACGAACCCCGCGCGCTGTGGGGGCAACTCACAGCCTGCTGATCAGCCGCCTAGGGTGGTCGCGATGAGCGAGACGACGACGACCACGAACCGGCTCCTTCGATCCCGCCCGTTCGACGCCGGCGTTCCGGCGGCCGCCGTCCACGCGGTCCTCGACGACCTTGACCGGCGCGGCCTCGAGATGCACAGCCTCATGGTGGTGCGCCACGCCCACGTCGTCGCGGAGGGATGGTGGTCGCCCTACTCGGCCGACCGCGTTCACCTCCTCTACTCGCTGAGCAAGTCGTTCACCTCGACGGCGGTCGGGTTCGCGGTGGCCGAGGGCCGGTTCCGCCTCGACGACACGGTGGTGGACTTGCTCCCGGCGCACCTGCCCGACCAGGTCGACCCGGCCGTCGCCCAGCTGACCGTCCACCACCTGCTGTCGATGTCGACCGGTCACCGGGAGGACACCCTCGAGCGCGCCCGGACTCTAAACCCGAGGGACCTCGTGGCCGGGTTCCTGCGCATCCCGCCCGATGAGCCGGTCGGGTCCCGGCACGCCTACAACAACCCCACGACCAACGCACTGGCCGTACTCGTCGAGGAGCACACCGGACAGTTCCTCCTCGACTACCTACGGCCCCGACTGCTCGACCCGCTCGGCATCGGCCCGGCCCACTGGGACACCGACGAGCGCGGCCGGGCGCTCGGGTTCACCGGGCTACATCTCCAGACCGAGTCGATCGCCACGTTCGGCCAGCTGCTCCTCCAGAACGGCGCGTGGAACGGCCAGCAGGTCCTCCCCGAAGGCTGGGTGGCCCTGGCCACTCGGAAGCACATCGACAACGACAACGACCCCGCGGGCATGATCGACTGGCGGCAGGGCTACGGCTACCAGTACTGGATGGCCCGCCACGGGTACCGCGGCGACGGCGCCCACGGCCAGTTCTGCGTCGTTGTCCCGGATGCCGACCTCGTCGTCGCCACCACGGCGCGAGTCGATGACATGCAGCAGGTGCTCGACGTGCTCTGGGAGCACCTTCTGCCGGCTCTCGACTCGACCGCTCCGGATGACGCCGACGCGGAGGCGAGTCTCACCGAGCGCCTCGCCACCCTCGAGCTCCCCGCCGTCACCCCGACCCACGACGGCCCCGCGGAGCCGGTCCGGTTCGTCGTCGAGGGCGACGCTCCGGAGCAGCCGCTTCCGGCGGGCACGGAGCTCACCATGGCGCCGGAGGGCGGGGGCTACCTCCTCACCATCGCCCTGCCACGGACGACCGTGGCCGTCCCGTGCGGTCGAGACCACTGGGCCGCGACGGAGGTCCGCGGCCTACCGGTGGTCGCCCGCGGCGGGTGGACCGGTCCCCACACGTTCGAGGCCGACCTGGTACTCATCGAGACGCCACACCGGATCCGGTTGCGTGGCAAGGGTTCTCGCCTCCAGGCCGCATGGAACGCCCCACCGCTCTCCAGCTCATCGCTGGAGGCGCACCTACCCGGTTGACGAGTCCTGCGGGGGCGCGTCCTGAGGCGTGCTCGGCCGGGTGCCGGGCAGGCTCGCGACGTCGCCGCTCGGCTTGGTGTCCTCGCCGCCGCGCTTGAGGTTGCGCCGCATCATGTACCGGTCGTGTCGTCCCGGGTACCGGATCTTCACCGACCCCGCCACCGAGCTACCGTGCAGCACCAGCAGCGGCTTGCCCGGTCGCGGGATCGTGTCGACCTTGTTCGAGATCGACCCGATGCCCTTGCCGACTTGGTCGGTGTTGACCCCCCAACCCTCGGGCACCACGAGCACCACCGCCCCGACGCCGCCCGACACCGAGATGTCGACGACCTCGTGAGGGCAGATCGCCTGCTGGAAGTCGAGCTTCACCGTCGACATCCCGGCGTTGAGGTTGAGGTATGCGGGTACGGTCCAGACCCCGCGCCGCACGTAGCTCGACATCCCACCGGACAGCGTCTGCCGGTGGTCGGGGTCGGTGCCGAGGCGGGACAGCTGGTGCGTCGTCGCCGTCTGGCGCAACAGGGCGGAAGGCGGCGTGACCGGCAGGTCGACGACGAGCCGGTCGAGATCGGTATAGGTGCGGGCCTGGCGGGCCCGGCCCGACAGGTCGTCGAGCTCGGCGGGCGTGAGCCGGCCCTCGGCATACTGCTGCATGAGCACGTGGACGAGCCGCTCCCGCTCCTCATGGCCCACGCGCATGCTGCCCGCGTCAGTCACCTCGACATCGTACGAGAGGTCTCACGATCCGGGCGGACCGGCGGCAGGGTGGACGCGTCGTGAGCGAACGGCATACCCTCGGCCTGTGCGTTCGGCACTCCTCCTCCTTCGCTGCCGCGACGAGGCCTAGACACTCGGCCTCCCTCGTCGCGGAGTTCGCGTTGTCTGGCTGAGACCGCGAGTCGACACACGAGGACGTGAGAGAAGTGCTGCACCCCCAGATCCCGTCGGGTATGCCGTTCGGCAAGTACGTACCGTTCCACGAGCAGATCGCCGTCGACCTGCCCGACCGCACCTGGCCGACCAAGCGGATCGACAAGGCTCCCCGGTGGTGTGCCGTCGACCTGCGGGACGGCAACCAGGCGCTCATCGACCCGATGAACTCCGAGCGCAAGAAGCGGATGTTCGACCTGCTGGTGCGGATGGGCTACAAGGAGATCGAGGTCGGGTTTCCGTCGGCGAGCCAGACCGACTTCGACTTCGTACGTGAGCTCATCGAGGGGAACCACATCCCCGACGACGTCACCATCCAGGTGCTGACCCAGTGCCGCGACCACCTCGTGCACCGGACGTTCGACGCGATCCGCGGCTCGAAGCAGGCGATCGTCCACTTCTACAACTCGACGTCGGTGCTCCAGCGGCGGGTGGTCTTCGGCCTCGACCAGGAGGGCATCATCGACATCGCCGTGCAGGCGGCGCGGCTCTGCCGCAAGCTCGAGGAGACGGTGCCCGACACCGACGTCTACTACGAGTACTCGCCGGAGTCCTACACCGGGACCGAGCTGGACTTCGCGGTGCGGATCTGCAACGAGGTCATCGACATCATCGACCCGGCGCCGGACCACAAGATGATCGTCAACCTGCCGGCCACTGTCGAGATGTACACGCCGAACATCTACGGCGACGTCATCGAGTACTTCCACCGCAACATCCCCCACCGCGACCGGGTGGTGCTGTCGCTGCACCCCCACAACGACCGGGG